>DAOULT010000015.1:0-41269 GCA_034417895.1 Anaerolineae bacterium
CCTCCTCGCCTTTAGGTGTCCCGCCGACCTCAACCTTCTCAGTCGGCAAGTCTCCCATCGAACCCGGTGTGACCTGTCTTTGACTTACTTCCTTTATATCACCTCCTTGCTCAGCAGAATATCGCGACGGACCATCTTGAGGTGCATCATTACAACCTGATCATCATTTATATTTTAGCATTTATAATAAGGTAAGTCAAGAGCTTCTGCTTATTTGCTTATTAACTTTAACTCCAAAAGTGTTCCCTTTAGACAGCCAGGGCGATTTCCAGATGGTCACCACGTGCTGATCGTTGAGCTTGAGTTGGTCGCCTTCCCGCAAACGCCGGATATTCTTGTAGCCCACGCGCACCTCAACAGTCTTATCCCCGGCCAGAATTTGTTCCAGATACGGTTGTTTGATCCAGAGTACTTTCATATTTCTATTTGCTCACCTGCGGCAGGTATATTATGCCACAACAGGGCTTATGAGCGCCAACGTTGATGGAGGCGCGGCCCACGTTATGGCCTCTGTCGTAGGCTTCCACCTCTATAGTATGACATCCGGTCAAAGCGGCGCTGGCGTCCCAGGCGGTGGTGTAGGGCGCGGCGCTGTCCAGGCCGAGGGCCTGCCCATCGACGGCGAAGCCCACCAGGGTGACTCCCACGTCGTCCTCGGCGTGGGCGATGATCTCCACCTGGCCGTCCACCGTCTGGCAGGGTGTGGGGTGGGAGATGGTAACTGTCGGGCTGACGGCGTCGCCGCCCTGCCCGATGACCTTGTAGGGGTTATCGGCTACGGCGGCCAGGTATTCGCAGGCTTCGCGGTTGCGGGCCGTCTGGGCCGGGATAACGTCGTCGGGCGGGTAGAAATCGGACCACCTGGGGTACATCTCGAAGGTGAAGCCGAAGATGCCATGCTGGCCGTAAGCCCAATCGATCATGTCGCCGGACACCAGGTACAGGTCGCTGGTCTGCTGAGGGGTGTAACCGTTGGTGGCCGCCATCGCCTGGGCCATGGTCACAAAAACGTCGTGGTCGTTCTGGCTCATGTCGGAGGGCGCATCGTCGTAGGTGTAGCCATAGGGGTAAAGGATCAACTCGCCGTAAGTGTGAAAGGTGATCAGGGTGCGCAGGTCAGGATGAGCGTTTATGAGGTCGCGCAGGGCCTGGGTTTCCGGCTCGGAGAAGGGCGACGGCCCCCGGTAGGTCTCGGCGGAGGGGTCGCCGCTGGAACCGGATTGACCCCAACGATAGTCGTAATTGCGATTCAGGTCCACGCCGTAGACATCGAGGGCGACGAGACGGCGGTTCTTGCGCCACGAGTGATAATAGCCGTCGGATACGTCGTATTCCGCGCCGTCAGGGTTAAGCACGGGGATGATCCATAGCTCTCGTTCGTTGACCAGGTTGGTGGGAGCGGCCAGAGAGCCGTAGTTGTCGGCGAAGTAGTGCGCCAGGTACAGAGCCATCTCCGTGGAGAGGTGTTCCCTGGCGTGGTGCAGGGAGACGTAAAGCGCCTCCGGTTCGTCTTCGTCGGTGGTCACGTTGTCGCTGACCTTGAGGGCGTAGATACGGCGGCCCTCCACGCTTAGGCCGATGTTGACCATCTGGGCGATGCTGAGGTGGACGCTGGCTATTCTATTCAATTCGATCACCACTTCTCCGTAGTCGTGGTAATCGGCGTCCTGGGCCGGAAAGTCCAGAGCATGGGCCATCACCTCCAGACGATAACCCTGGCGACGCAGGTTCTCCAGTTGGGTGTCCGTTGCGAAACTGACCACGTAATCATCATACACCCCTTCGATAGCCAGCCCCACATCGACCAGGGCGGTACGCTCCTCTCTGGTGCTGACCCATATTTTGACCGGGAATACCCGGCCTCCTTCCTGGGCGAACGTCAGGGCCGGCCCAACCAGGAGAAGCGCGAGCAGGATAAAAGCCAGCATCTTCATCGGCGTTTTCAAAATGACCTCCTCGTTGACGTGTTTTCTAGCCGCAGAGGATGCGGAGTTCGTGGAGTCTGGCTGCTGGCTGCTATCTGCCAGTTTTCTCGGCGTTCTCAGCGGCCTCAGCGGTGCAAAATGAACCGGCATTCATGTCAGCACAATAGAAACAGTCGTTAAGAAAGGGCGAGTGGTATCTACCACCCGCCCTTGTTCTGCGCTTCGGTTGTCACAGCTGTTGACAGCGTGCTTTGTGCCAGGGTCTTTAAGCTTTGACCACGTGGGTGCCGAAAATCTTATCGTGCCACCCCTGCTTGTTGGCGTCCCAGATGACCCACAGGAACCCCAGGTAGATGATGATGCCGCTGATCGGGTAGCCGATGAGGACTCTTAACAGCGCCCGGAAGAAGCCCGGCGGCGTCCCCTCGTCGGTGACGACCTTGACGCCGACCAGCTTCTTGCCCAAACTCTGGCCCGACGAGCTCCACAGGATGGCGTAGTATAGGAGTCCAATGATGACCCCGATCAGAGAGAGGATAATATAGGCGCCCTGCTGGTCGGGATCGATGGCTGTACCAATGCCGCCGAAAATGCCTACGATGATGCCCACGATGATGCCATCGATGATGTAGGCTATCAAACGGGTTAAGAAACCTGCTGGTTCTCCAGTCATGTTAACCTCCTTCTTTGCGAGTTGTTTCGTGAAAAGTGATTTTACTACTCTGTTGTCTTGCCCATGCAACCGAAGCCAAGTCTTTCTTTACTCTTTCACTTTTCGCTCCCGACGATGCGCCAGGGATGGGTGTAGACGTTCATTCTCCTGCCCCGCAGATAGCCGATGAGGGTGCAGCGAGACTCCTGAGCCAGTTGTACCGCCAGGGAAGTAGCGGCTGACACGGAAGCTACTATCGGCACCCCCAGCCGGGCCGCTTTGCTGACCAGTTCGTAGCTGGCCCGGCCGGTGCTCAACAGCACCTTATCGCTCAGAGGAATGTCTCGTAGCAGACAATAACCCAACGCCTTATCCACCGCGTTATGGCGGCCAATGTCTTCCTGGATAGTCACCAGCCGCCCATCAGCTTCGAAAAGAGCCACAGCGTGGACTCCCCCGGAGAGTTGGTAGGTGGTCTGATGTTGACGCATAAGGGCGTTCAGTTTCAATAACACCTCGGTCTTCACGGTAAGCTCACTGCTTATCGTGGGCAGTTCGCCTTTGATCTCGGCCACGTCCACCGCCCCGCACCCGGAGCGGATAAGACGGGCTGTGCTCAACCCTCCATTGTTTTGCACGGCAGCAGGTTCGGCCTGGATTTGAACCCTGTTGCGCGAGGATAAGGTTCCTCCCTGTTCTTCTTTTTCTCTCAGGGGCAGAGGATCGGGCGCTCCCTGGCCGCAATGATGAATCAGGTAGATGGCCCTGAAGTCGGAGATCAGCCCTTCGCTCAGGCAGAAGCCGACCGCCAGTTCCTTTTCCTGGCCTGGCAGGCGCATCAGGATGGCTACCTCTCGGCCATTGATTTCCAGGGCCAGGGGCTCCTCCAGCACCACCTCGGCCATCACTTCCCGGTTGCCATGCGGGGTCACCTGGTGGACAGCCAGGGGCTGAGTACTAAATTTTTGGGCCAAAATCGGTTCGTCAACTGTGGTCATCTCTTCCACTCTTGTCTGCACGAGGCGCGCCGTAAAAAAAGCCGACTCTTTCCCGACCTTGGCCGGGAAAACAGCCGGTGATTACGTTATCTTCTATCAATCAGAGAGCCATCCAATCCTGCATAACTGGGCATGATTCTTGTGTCCTTAGCGCAAAGTCCTGGCCGCTATCTCATCGTCTGGCACTTTATCCGGCGTCCAGAAATTCTGGATGTCGGCTGTTTGCCGTTCCTCCTCCAGCCAATCGCTCAGGGCGCTATTTTTACGCATAGCCAGGGTGCCCGGTTCTAACTCGCGGTCCTGTTCGTGTTCCTCGACCCTGATGATGTGATGACCAAACTGCGTTTGTACCGGAGCGGTCACTATTTCTCCTGCCTGAAGAGCGAAGGCTGCCTCTTCAAAAGGCCCGACCATGACCCCGCGCGGGAACCAACCCAGATCGCCGCCTGTATCTTTGGTGCCCGGATCTACGGATACCTCTTCGGCCAGTGCGGCGAAGTCTTCTCCTTCTTCCAGCCTTTTCATAACGTCCAGGGCCTCTTCCTCGGTTTCCACCAGGATGTGGTAGGCGTGAACCTGCTCGGCGGTGGTGGGCACCTCATCGGCCAGGACTTGTTGCAACTGTTTGTAAGAGAGACTGGCTTCGACCAGCTTTTTATAGTCCCCGTCCGTGAAACCGGCTACGCTCTGCAAGACGGCCAGGTAATCCTGATAGTTCTTTTGAGCCTGCTCCCTGGAGGGGGTAGGAGAGGGAGTAGGTGTCGGGGTGGCGGTGATGGGCACGGTGGCGGTGATGGGCGTCGGGGTAGGGGTGGGGCGGTCCGGGCGGTAGCCAAATTGCTCCAGGGTGCTTTTTTCCACTTCCTCGGCGGTGACGGTCAGTCCCCGCTTGACGGCCTCCTGCCGAACCAGTTCGCCATCGATCATCTCATCCAAAACGTCCCATCCCACAGTTGATACCTTCGTTTCGATCTGCTGGATGTTTTGTTGATAGTAATCGATGATGGCCTGCATCTTCTCGTCCTCGGAGTCAAACTGGGCCAGCGCGTTTCTGGCCTCTTCCAGGTCGGAGTAGAGCAGGAAGCGACGATACTGGACCCGTTTCTGATATTCCTCGGTGCGGATAGATGTACCGTTGACCAGGGCTACGGGCGAGGCCGGTTTGAGCACAGCTTCAGAGTACAGGCCGAAAGCCAGGATACCCAACACCAGAACAGCCACGATGCCCAGGCCAGCATAGAGCCAGCGTTGCTGCCGCTGCACCTTTTTGCCAAGAGCGATTTGTTTTTTGGTCAGGGTCTTTTGCTGCTTCTTCTTCCTTCTAGCCATGCCAGGTTGTCTGTCCTCTCTTCTATGAGTACTTCATAAAATAAGGCATAGGCTCATCGCTCCTATGCTCCCAGATTGAAGACGCATGGCCTTAACCATGCGTCCCCAATTTTACTACAGAAACAGTCTGAGGTCAAACCGGATAACTTGACAAACGTCCTGGCCTGGCTACAGTGGCGCGGTCGGCTGGCTGCTCTTTGAGGTAGTGAGAGGTAAAGTCAGGGGAAAAGGAAAACCCCCGGCTGCCGCCAAAGGGTTAATTTCAGAGAAGTTCCGCCGAAAATCTCTGTACTTTTAGTGTAGCACAACAGCGCTGCAAAATCAATAGGATAATAGTCCTATTTTTTCAAGGCCCTCATTTGCCTTTTTTGCCAGATAGTGTATTATATAGGCTACGGCGGCTAACGGTTTCCGCTATTGAGCAGGCGGCCTTCGTTTGTCCCCATCAAAAGCGACGGTTATACTTTTTACGAAGGGAGAATGTACGCTATCAGTGGCGTCGCTCCGACTGTAGCATACGAGGTATTATTTAGATTTGAGATGAGATTGTCTGTGCACTTTCTACGCCCCCCTGACTCCGTTCCCTTAGCCCATCTGCGCGCCAACCTGCACCCGGCCATTCACCTCACCCTCGGCCCTGACCTTCCCATGCCTGCTGACTATCACATCCTCATCGCCGGCCACCCCCGGCGCGAGCATCTCACCGCCAGCCCAAACCTGGGCGCTCTCATCGTCCCCTGGGCGGGTCTGCCCGTGGAGACGCGCGAACTGATGCTCAGTTTTCCCCACCTGGCCGTCCACAATCTGCACCACAACGCCGTCCCCGTCGCCGAGATGACCATTGCCCTGATGCTGGCGGCGGCTAAATTCATCGTCCCCATCGATCGGAAGTTTCGGGCGCACGATTGGACCCCACGTTACCAGCCCAATCCCGCCATCACGCTGGAAGGCCAAACCGCCCTGATTTTGGGCTACGGCGCTATCGGCCAACGGGTGGCCTGCCTGTGCCGGGGATTGGGTATGAAGGTGATTGCCACCCGACGAAACGTTGCCAGGCCACCGCTCGATCCCGCTGACGAAATCCATCCGCCTGAGGCGCTGCCTCGCCTGCTGCCTGGGGCCAACGCGCTCCTCATCTGTTTGCCGCACACCCCCGAAACGACCGCCCTCATCGGCCAGGACGAGCTGGCCCTGCTGCCCCCTGGCGCAGTGCTGATCAACGTAGGACGTGGCCCCATCGTGGACGAAGCCGCTCTGTACCACGCCCTGCGCCAGGGAACGGTGTACGCCGCCGGATTGGACGTATGGTACAACTATCCCGCCGACGAAGCCGCCCGCTCCCACACCCCGCCCTCAGCCTATCCCTTTCACGAATTGGACAACGTGGTGATGAGTCCGCACCGGGCTGGAGCTCCCGACGAAACGGAGAAGCGGCGTATGACGCACCTGGCGGCCTTGCTCAATGCGGCGGCCAGAGGAGAAGAAATGCCAAACAGGGTTGATTTGCAGGCTGGATATTGATGGAGAGTGATATGAAACCTATCAGCATCTTGAACGACGTGCTCGGCCCGGTGATGCGCGGGTCGTCCAGCTCGCACACCGCCGGGCCGTTCTACATTGGAACGTTGGCCCGCGCCCTGCTGGACGACGAGCCGGCGTCTGTGACGTTCACCTTCGACCCGGACGGCTCGTTTGCCGAGGTTTATCGCCAGCAGGGCAGCGACCTCGGCTTCGCCCTGTGGGGGATGGAGGCCCCGCTGGCCTACGGCCTCTCCCGCTGGCTGGGCCTGGAGGTGGCCGGCATCTGGTGGGGCCGGCCCATCGCCAACCTGGCTAACGGGCTGTTTCTTGCTTTCTGGTTTCGCCTGGGACGGTGGAAGCGGAAAGAGGTCTGACTTGACAACAGGCCCAATATGTGGTATACTTATGCATAGCTTACTCAGGTAAAAATTGGAGAAGGAGGGAGCCTATGCAACTTCAACACCAGATACGCAAGGGGAGCACGCCGGTGCTCATCCTGTCCCTGCTGGCCGAGCAGCCCATGTACGGCTACCAGATCACCCAGGAGTTGGAGCAGCGCAGCGAGGGCTACTTTGCGATGAAGGAGGGGTTGCTTTATCCGGCCCTGCACCAGATGGAGCAGGATGGCCTATTGAGCAGCGAGTGGCGCACCATAGCCGGAGCCAGGCGACGCAAATACTATTTCATCACCGAGAAGGGCCATAAAGCGCTGGCTGACTCGGTGGCAGAGTGGCAAACCTTCATCGGGCGGCTGCTGAGGATCGTCGATGGGCGGCGCGAACCTCAGCCGGCGCCGGGAGGAGGGGTTTAACGATGCAGACACGCTATCTGGCGAAGGTGGAGGCCGCCCTGGGCCAGCTCAACGAGGCGCGGCGGAAGGAGATCGTGGCCGAAATCAGCGGTCACTTAGAGGATAAGACTCACCAATTGATGCAGTGTGGACTTTCGGAGGAGGTAAGTATGGAGAAGGCAGTTGAAGCATTGGGTGATCCGGCCGAACTGGGCCGGGAGTTGAAACAGGTACACGGCGGGTTCACGAAGAGAGACGCCTGGCTGGCCGCCCTGCCGCCGGTGCTCTTCGGTCTAAGCATTGCCATTACCTCTCTGTTGATGGCGCCCCTGGGCCAGTTGGTGATCGGCGGCCCGTCGCGCGCCCGCTATTACGGTCTAAATATAACATTGATGGTTGGCGTCGGGGTGATGCTGCTGGTGGCCCTGACCCTGGTGGTGGGCGGCGCGTTGGCCGTGGTGCGAAGACTGCCGGCCTGGGGATATACCTGGCTTGGAAGCGCGGTCCTGATCGTCATGTCTGGTCTGTCGGTCGCGGCCGAAGACCTGCCGTACCTGGTCTCTCCGATGGCTGACTTAGCGATCATGCTCGTCCTGCTGGCGATGCTGGCGGCGGCGATAGGGGTAGCCGGCTGGCGTGGGCCGCTGCTGGGCGGGCTGGCCGGGCTGAGCGTGACCATGATCCTCAGCCTGGGAATAGTAGGATCGGTCGAGGCCGCGCCCTTCAGCCGCCTGGATATCGCCCTGCTGGCCGGGCCGCTGGGTCTGGTGTATGGCGGAATGCTGTACGGCTTCGTGACCGGACCGCCAGCGCGACGGGTGGCGCTGCTGACCATCGGCGGGCTGCTCTGCCTGGGGACGATGTGGAGTGCGTGGTACGTCGTCTTCCTGCCGTGGATGTTGGAACGCGGCAAAAGCGCAAATATCCTGAACCTGCTGATGATCGGCGCCGCTCTATTGGCTTTCGGCCCGGCGGTGGGGCTTGTAGTGCAAAAGCTGCGGCTGCGGGCGGCGTAGGATAGCAGGAAATAGGGAGCAGGGAAATGGGAATGGCGGCCCTGAACGGCTATCTGAAAGAGATGCAGGCCGCGCTGGCCGGCCTGGGCGACCCGACGCGGCGAGAGATCGTCGAGGAGTTGCGCAGCCACCTGGAGGATCGGGCTGCGGGGTTGCAGGCGGAGGACTTAGAATCGGAAGAGGAGGCCAGCATGAGTGAGGCAATCGAACGTTTTGGCGAGGCCAGAGAAGTAGGGACAGCTCTGCGGGACGTGCATGGGCGCGGTTCGTGGGGCGAAGCTCTGGCCGGGATGGCGCCTTTCCTGGTTTTCGGGCTGGCGATGGCCTTGAGTGAGTACGTTAAGTACCTGGTGCGGTTACATCCCGGCTGGCGCTATTTGGTGGTCTATAGTCTCGTGGCCTGTTACGTCGTCCTGTTGGTGGGCCTGGGCGTGGGGTGGGTAAAAGGTTTTCCCCGCTGGTCGTATCCCTACGGCGGCCTGGCGCTGGTGTTCACTTGGTGGTGGGCGGGGGTGATGGTTAAACCGCGCGGGTGGTGGACGATCTTCTGCGGGCGGGGGGCGTGGATTCCGCTTTTGGTGGTGGCGGTGGTGGCCTTGTTAATTACGCGGTCGTTTCGCCCTTGGCGTCAACTCCTGTATGGAGTGTGGCACGACTGGACCAGGCTCTCTTTTGGGCTGTACGGTTGTATGCCGCTGGCCGTCTGGCTGGCCTTCGACGAGGTCACCGCTCCCTATTCAGCGCCATACCTGGCTATATCGGCCCTGATCCTGGCGGGGGGTGCGCTGTTGCACGTGCGCAACGCCAGGCCCTCGTCGCGGGCGCTGGCTATACTGATGGGCCTGACCCTGGCCTGGGCGGTGACGACAGTGGGCACGGCGGCCTACTGGCATGGGCACCAGGAGCCCTGGATGAGGGAGCCGGGTCACTGGTACGTGCAAGCGCGAGGAATGATTATCACCTGGGGCGTTCTGGCCGCTCTGACGTTCGCCCCGGCACTCCTGAGCCTGCTTCGTGGGAGAGGCAGACCCGTGCAGGCCGGATAGCAACCCACCTGGAACTCAAACTCCCAGGCCAAAAGCCGAAGCTTGTTATTTGAAGATACTTGAGAGTGCGTTTTAGCACACCGGGGTTATCAGCCTGGCAGCTTGATGGTCCGGCTGATAACCCTTATTAACCTCGAATGTGTTCAGCGGTATAGGGCAAAAGAGCCAGATGACGCGCCCGCTTGATAGCCAAAGCCAGGTGTCGTTGGTGTTTGGTGCAGGTCCCAATTTTGCGGCGTGGTCTGATCTTGCCCCGATCGGTGAGAAAACTCCTCAAATAGTCCGCTTGTTTGTAATCGATATACTCGACCTTGTCTACGCAGAAGGGACAGACCTTACGATGCGAAGGAAATCTCCTGCCGCCGCGGTCCGAACGTCTCCTGTTTCTGCTTTGTCTTCTATCTGCCAAGATTACCCCCAATTATTTAATAGGTTGATTTGTAGAAGTCGTCACCCAGATCCTCGCTCTTTCTGTTGTTTCTTTCCCAATCTTTGAGCAAGATCATCTCGGCGGCTACTACCTCGGTCCTGAAATGTTTTTGTCCGTTCTGATCCTCCCAGCCTCGGGTCTGCAACCGACCCTCGATGAAGATTTTCCCCCCTTTGCTCAGATAACGATTGCAGACTTCGGCCAGGTTGCCCCAGGCCACAATGTTAAACCATTCCGTTTCATCGCGACGTTCACCCTCGGCTGTGACCCAGGTGCGGTTGGCCGCCAGACTGAAGGAGGTCACCGGTTTGCCGCTCGGCGTGTAGCGCATCTCTGGGTCGCGACCCAGGTTGCCGATAATCATAACTTTGTTCAGGCAGGAAGGAAGATTGTTGGTTGTCAGCCCCTCGTCGAACTTAGAACTTTCTTCCTCGGCCGGCCCTCTTTCGTCGAGTATAATCATCTCGGTGGCTACCACCTCGGTCCTGTAGTGCCTTTGTCCGCCTCGATCCTCCCAACTCCGAGTCTGGAGACGGCCCTCGATGTATACTTTGCTTCCTTTTCTCAAGTACTGGTTACAGATTTCGGCCAGGTTGCCCCAGGCCACGATATTGAACCATGCAGTCTCGTTGTGATGCTCGCCCTCGGCTGTAACCCAGGTGCGGTTGGCTACCAGGCTGAAAGAGGTCACCGATTTACCACTCGGCGTGTAGCGCATCTCAGGATCGTGACCAAGAGCACCGATAATCATTACCTTGTTCAATCCCCTTGCCATCTCTAAGCCTCTCTTTCCCCATCGCAAACACTCAACACTCGAATCTGCTTTCCCGTTTTCGATAATCAGAGACGAGCACTTCCGACCTATTCACCAACTCGAACGAGCAGATGCCGGATGACCTCCTCGGTCAGTTTCAGATTTCTTTCCAACTCTCCGATGCTATTTTTTTCCAGCTCGACCTGCATCATTACATAATAACCCTCCCTGAACTTGCGGATGGGGTAGGCCAATCGGCGTCTGCCCCATACCTTGGTTTCTAGCACCTGGCCGCCGTTGGTGGTGATGACCTGCCCGATCTTATCCATGATGGCGGTCAACTCCTCCTCCTCGGCCTCGGGATAGATGATTACCACTAACTCGTAAGTTCTCATAAAATCGTTCCATCTCCTTCCCCTGGGTTTACCCCCGGTGAAAGAGCGCTGGCCCCCACCGGGAGCGAAAAGGAACTGTCGCCTGTTCTGTTGGCGACGGCTTTAGTATAGCACGAAGTGGTGAATTTGGCAAATGGAGGGCCGGGCGGCCTGGTTGGGGCTTTCTGGCCTAAATGGGGAAAATATGGTATTATATATGGGCTGATTTGCATCGAGCTCTCTGACTCTGACTCATCGATGTGAGTTGCAGAAAGGATAAAATGCGTTGTCTCATTATCTCCGACATTCATAGTAATTTGGCAGCTCTGGAAGCTGTTCTTGAGGATACTTCTGACTTTGAGCAGATTTGGTGTCTGGGCGACATTGTAGGTTATGGTCCTGATCCTAACGAATGCGTCGAAAGATTGCGCGACTACCCCCACATCTGTGTGGCCGGCAACCACGATTGGGCCGCTATCGATTTGCTGGCTGTAGAAGATTTCAACTCCGACGCTCAGGAGGTGTGCCGCTGGACTCAGGAGCAGCTTACGGCCGATAACCGTCAATATATCGAGAACCTGCCCACGAAATTGATCGAAGAAGGATTTACTCTGGTGCACGGCAGTCCTCGTTTTCCGGTCTGGGAGTACATCCTTTACCCTTCTGTAGCCAAATCTAACTTCGCCTATTTCGACACCCAATTCTGTTTGGTGGGACATACCCATACCCCTGTGGTGTTCCGCTACTGGACAGACCAGGATGGTAACGGGCTTTGCGAGCCTTTTGGCCTGGCTCCTGATGGGCCTGTCCCTTTGGGCGACGATCGGTTGATCATTAACCCCGGCAGCGTGGGACAACCGCGCGATGGCGACGCCCGGGCCAGCTATGCCATCCTGGACACCGGGGAGGATATCGCCCTGGAGCATCATCGGGTCTTCTACCCGATCGAAGTCACCCAGGAGAAGATGAGAGCAAAAGGCTTACCTTCCCGTCTTATTAACCGCTTAAGTTATGGGTGGTAGAAGAGGATTAGCAAGAAGATTCAGGGAACCACCGGGCGTGTTTCGCCGTCTTAATCATTGAAAGGCCATATTGCTGGAAAGGAAGTGAAGGGTAAGTGAAAAGGAAATTTTATTCCCTGACCTCAATCTCTCTGCTAATCCTGGTGCTCATTCCGCTGAGCGCTGTTGTAGGGTGTGGCGTTGTTAAGCAGGCCGCGCCCCCGCCCCCGTCGGAAGAGAGGGCTTTGGAGGCTTTGCCTCCCCAGGAAGCAGAGGATGCGCAGCCCATCCCCGCCGGTTACGAGGCGGAGAGCGGCCAGGAGCGCATGATCATCCGCACCGCCGATCTCTCCCTGGTGGTGAGGGACGTGGAAGGTAGTGTGGAAGAGATCAAAGCCGCCGTCAAAGAGCTAAAAGGCTACATCGCCGATTCCAACACCTGGCACCAGGCCGAACAGCCCAGGGCCAATTTGACCCTGCGCGTGCCGGCCGAATCCCTTGACCAGGCCCTGGAACGGATCAAGGCTGTGGCTCTCAAGGTGGAGCGTGAGCAGATTTCGGGGCAGGATGTCACCGAGGAGTACACCGACCTGGAGGCCCGGCTGCGCAATCTGGAAGCCACCGAGAAGGAACTGCGTGAGCTTCTGACCACCGTGCGCGAGCGGACGGGCAAGGCCGACGAGATTCTGGCCGTCCACCAGCGGTTGACCGAAATCCGGGGACAGATCGAGCAGCTCAAAGGGCGGAGGCAATACCTGGAGCGTTCGGCGGCCCTGGCGACCATCACCCTCGATCTGGTGCCGGACGCCCTGACCAGGCCCGTGGTTGAAGCCGGCTGGCAGCCTCAAGGCACCCTGCGCAACGCCACCCGCGCCCTGGTCAAGGCTCTACAGTTCATCGTCGATGCCTTCATCTGGATTGTCGTCTTCGTCCTGCCTGTGCTGTTGGCACTTCTGGTCGTGCCTGTCTTCCTCATCTGGCTGCTGTGGCGTTGGCGGCGAGGAAAAAAGAAAGAGCAGCAAGCAGCAAGTCCCCCAGCAGCAAGCAGCAAGTAGAAAAGACTTCCAACAGAAACCAGGTTTTTGCTAAAAAGCCTGGTGGCTCATGTTTGGAACAAGTGCAGAGAGGTGGTAAACTCTCAGCATGGACTTTCCAATTGTAGACTTACTGGATGATGACAACGGTGCGCAATTTTTTGCGGCCCTTCTTTCGAGGGCTTTGGTGACGAAACCGAAACTGCCTAATTTGACAATACGGACACTTTGGGGTAAAATAATAGGTGCATGGGTCGGATACTCATGCACCTATATCTTCTTCGTGCCGAGGTAGCTCAGTCTGGTAGAGCAACGGACTGAAAATCCGTGTGTCCCCGGTTCAATTCCGGGCTTCGGCACCAGATGCGGAAGTGGCTCAGTGGTAGAGCATCTCCTTGCCAAGGAGAGGGTTGCGGGTTCGAATCCCGTCTTCCGCTTCATTCGCAAGGTTAAGAGCAAGGCGACGTAGCCAAGTGGAAAGGCAGGGGTCTGCAAAACCCCGATTCGCCGGTTCAAATCCGGCCGTCGCCTCTAGAGTGACAGTATCGGCTAAGGCTGATAGCAAATCTGTGGGCTATCAGCCCTTTGTCTATGTAGCAAGGGGCGGTGGCGAAAAGGCAGACGCTGCGGACTTAAAATCCGCTGGATGAATAATCCATGTGGGTTCGACTCCCACCCGCCCTATCTGGACACAACAGGCATAGAGTTCCCTCCTGGAATTGTGTTTTCTCTTCGGAGGGTAATTCTATGTTATTTTGTTTTTGGAGTCTGGCTCGTTTCTAACTTTTGGGCTTTACCGACTTTGGAAACGCCTGGCACCTTGCCATTATGCAAAAATTAGAGTAAAATAGTAGCATCAAAAGCAGCGAACCGGCGTTGAATGTCAGCGTCGTTTTCTGGTACGCAACTTATTATCACCAGACTCAATAGCAGATGCAGTCGCCTACCTCTCACCAACAAGGGCGCGAAGGAGGTCAAAGATGCCGGACACCAGAACGGTCAGGATAGGTATCCACGCCCGCAATGACTATACCTTTCGCCCGCAGGATTTCGAGCTTGTGAAGGAAGCCAGGGTCGAGACCATCAAGATGATGTCTTTCACCGATATCAGCGTCTTCAAACGCCTGCGGAAAGAGAATCCCAACCTCGAGTTTATCGTTCGTCTCCACAATGATAAGATGGGAGTGGGGTTTCATCCCTCGCCCCAAGAGTTTGCCACCGAGCTTATACCGCGAATGAGGGAGTTGCGGCCCTTCGTCACCAAATTCGAGATACACAATGAGCCTAATCATCCCTATCGCTACGAAGGCTGGAGCCAGGAAGACAGCGACGCCCGTGACTTCAACCAGTGGTTCCTCCAGGTCTATTCCTCGTTGAAGTCAGCCTGTGAGTGGGCCGAACTGGGCTTTCCCGGTCTGGCCGTGCCCCACAGAGACCTGGAATGGTTAGATATCTGCCGCCCGGCCATTGAAAAGGCCGACTGGCTGGGCGTTCATTGCTACTGGCAGACTCCGCCCGATCAGCCCCACAATCACCTGCACGACAAATGGGGGTTGCGTTTCAAAGAGTATCACAGCAGATTCCCCACCAAACCTCTGGAGATCACAGAATTCGGCAATGCCAACGGACAGAACAGTATTCCTCTCTCGGAGGACGACAGGACCCGCCAGTACGTCGAATATTACCAGGAATTGTATAAGTATAACTATATAGGCTCGGCCTCGGCCTTCATCGCCTCCTCGCCGGATGAAGGTTGGGAGCGCGAGGGCTTTGTGTGGATCAAGAGTAACGGGACCAAACTGCCGGTCGTAGCCGCCATAGCCGCCATGCCCCGTCCTCGCCTGGTGCCGGTTGTCATTTTGCCTGCCTACGGGGTAAAATACGTCAGCCACGCCGTGTCCAGGAGCGTCAAAGCCGGCCAGAGAGGACGGGCTACCATCACCCTTCAAAACACTGGTCTCAAGACCTGGCGGGCGAGAGGAGATAACATGGTGCGGCTAGGCTATCACTGGTTCACTCCCGACGGCCAGCCGGTGGCAGCCGCCGAAGACCTCAGAACTCCTCTGCCCGGAAATATCGCCACAGAACAAAAGGTCGAGCTGGAGCAGGTCGAATTCTCCTCCCCCTCCACTGAGGGGCAATACGTGTTACAATGGGACCTGGTGGAGGAAGGCGTAACCTGGTTTTCTAACGCCGGAGCCAATCCGCTCGAAATCGAGATCAAAGTCGAACCTGCCCCCCCACCCACAGAAATCTACTTCCCCGAAACCGATAAAACCGTCAGGCCTCCTTTTCTGGAGTTCTTCAACCACTACGGCCTGGATATCTGCGGCTACCCCATCACCGAGACCATGATAGAAAGCGGGGTGCCCAGCCAATATTTTCAACGGTTAGCCCTGGAGGAGTACGAGCCTGGCAAGGTCAGGCTCAAGCTGGTGGGCGCAGAAGCCCTCACCTCGCGTACGCTGCTAGAGGACCTGGAAGAACGGGTGGAAGGCTGGCAGGATACGGTGGAGAGGCTGCGAGAGAGCGTTAAAGTGCTGGAGGAGGAACTGGACGCACTCGCTCAAGAGCCGCCCGCGCCCGGCCCCAGCCCCTCTCCTCCTCCGCCCATCCCCGAACCGAAGATGGAAGATATCACCGCCAGCCTGATCAAGCATCCTACCAATCGCTACGAAACCCGCTCCCTGGACAAAATAAAATACCTGGTCATCCATCACAGCGGCGCGCCAGCCAATGTCGGCCCGGAACGTATCGCCAATTATCAGGTGCAAAGACAGGACTGGCCGGGCATTGGCTACCACTTCGTCCTCACCGCCGATGGCGCGATCTACCAGACCAACGAACTGGAAACTATCTGTTATCACGCTCAGGAGGTCAGTAACACCGGAGCAGGCATCTGTTTAACCGGCAACTTCACTGACGAACCCCCCACCGCGGCCCAGTTGGACAGCGCAGGACACCTGTGCGCCTATCTTCTGCAAGAGTTGAAGCTGCCCCAGGAGAGCATCAAAGGCCACAAAGACTTTGTCGCCACCCAGTGTCCGGGCAAACAGTGGGATAGCGGTCAGGTCTGGCGGGACCTGCTCTTCCAAAAGATCGCCTCTCATCAAACTGCGATGCAGGTTCAGGTGGGACCAACCAGCCAGGTCAAAACCATCGGCCATTACGTCCTTTTCTGGCAGGACCCGACCAGTTGGGCCAGAGACGATTGGCAAAACGCCGCCAATTACATCGGTCGTTTCCGGCCCACCTGCGGCTTCTCGGTGGACGATGCCATGACCGCCGAGTTCGTGACCATCATCGGCCAAAACTTGCCCCCCGATGTAGAGCAACAATTGAAGAACGCCGACTGCAAGGTGGAACGGATAGCAGGCCAGACCAGCGCCGAGACCAGGCGCCTCCTGGACGAGATGGCCCGAAAAGGACAACGGTTCCTGACCTTTGAGCTATAAAAACTTTCGGGTTTGTAGTGACGACTTTAGTCGTTCGACCACAAGAACAACGATTGAAATCGTTACTACACGTCTATATAACAGAGGGCCGGAGGCAGAGGGGCTTGTTTTTTAGAACTAAATCGGAGCAAGAAGACTCTTATCAGGTTAAGCTGGCTGTCTTCGAGGGGCCTTTGGCTCTCCTGCTCCACCTCATCGAACGGGAAGAGTTGGACATTACCAGGGTGGCCCTGGCCCGGATCACGGACCAATATCTGGAATATATCAGCCTCCTGAAAGAAGTATCGGCCGCCGCTTTAGCCAACTTTCTGGTCATCGCCACCAAACTACTGTTCATCAAATCCCAGGTTTTGCTCCCTAAACCCCCCCAGGACACGGAAGAACAAGAAGAAGACGTGGGCGAGGAGTTGGCCCGCCAACTGCTCGAATACAGACGATTCAAGAGGGCGGCTCAGAACCTTAAAGCCAGAGAGGAGCAAGGCTGGCGCACCTACGTTCGTCTGGCTCCCCCACCCGGACTGGAGGGAAGGTTTGAGCTGGAGAGTATCCCTATGCTCGCTCTGGCGGAGGCCATCCACCGTGTTCTGGAGGTCTACCCTGCGGCCCTATCCGTAGCCGACGCGGTGCTCCCTCTCACCATCACCATCGCTGATAAAATTGCCCTCATCGAAGAGACGATGGCCCGTCATGGCCGCTTTAACTTCGACCGGCTGCTGGCCGGGGTGACTTCACGCGTAGAAATCATCATCACCCTGTTAGCCGTTCTGGAACTCCTGAAACGTCACCAGATCGAAGTCCGCCAGGAAAGGCTTTTCGGCGAAATCCTCATCGTCCCCAAACCACAATCTCCCTGGGAACAGCCTCACCCTCCCCTATCCAGCAGGAGATAACCATGCCCCTAACCAGCGGTCAGGTATTACACAATCGTTACCGTCTCGAAGCCCTGCTGGGACAGGGCGGCTTCGGGGCGGTTTATCGCGCCTGGGACCTGCGCCTCAGCCATCCCTGCGCCGTCAAAGAAAACCTGGACACCACTCCCGAAGCGCAACAACAATTCCGGCAAGAAGCTCTCATCCTGGCTCATCTCAACCACCCCAACCTGCCCCGCGTCACCGACCATTTCATTGACGCCGAAGGCCGCCAATACCTGGTCATGGATTTCGTCGAGGGTGATGACCTGGAAACGATGCTCGAGGAGCAGGGGCCGCTGGACGAAAGCCGGGTCCTCTCCTGGCTAGGCCAGATTCTCGACGCCCTGGAGTACATGCACTCCCGGCCCCAGCCGGTCATCCACCGCGACATCAAACCGGCCAACATCAAGATCACGCCCCAGGGCAAAGCCATATTGGTCGATTTCGGGCTGGCTAAAAGATTCGTGTCCGGCCAGACGACCATCACCGGGGCAAAGGCCGTTTCGCCGGGCTTCGCCCCGGTGGAACAATACATAGGCCGCACCGACGCCCGCTCCGACATCTACGCCCTGGGGGCCACCCTGTATTGTCTGCTGACGGGCGAAGCGCCGCCAGAATCGCCAGAGCGGGCAGCGGGTACACATCTCACCTCGCCGCGCCGGCTCAACCCCACAATCTCGGCCCATACCGAGAGGGTCATCCTGAAAGCCATGACCATAAACACCGAGCGGCGTTACCAGACGGTGGATAAGATGCGCCTGGCCTTTTTCGCCCCACTGCCCCTGCCGCCTGCCCCATCGCCACCCACCCTGCGGCCGGCCGCTCGCCCCCGGATATGGCTCAGGTCCACCACAACGTCGCGCCCGGTGTTCCGGCCAAAACTTCGTCTCGGTCTGGGGCGATTAGTGTTGGTAGTGGTATTGGTGGTCATCGTCAGGTTGCTGATCATGAAGTCCATGTCACGGGTATCCACGCCTGCCCGATCAGCGGCTACTCCCACACCTTACAGCCCCCTGTTCAGCGACGATTTCAGCGATAAATCTGGAGGATGGTCAGAAATCTCCGACGAGGAGGTTGCCAAGTGGTACGAAGGCGGCGAATACCACGTTCTGGTGAAAAAAGAGGGCAACTGGAGTTTCCGCAGTCTCCTCGACGACGAATACGCTGACTTCGTTCTGGAGGTGGATGCCAGGGCAGTTGAAGGCCCTGATGGCGAGTATGGGGTGATCTTCAGACAGGCAGACAAGGATAAGTTCTATATCTTTAAACTACGCATGAATGGACGCTACAGTATATCCAAATATTTAGGGAATAAGTGGATTATTTTGAAGAGTTGGGATACATCACCTTATATCAAAGAAGCCAATGACACTAATCACCTAAAAATAGTTGCTGATGGCGGAAAATTCACAGTTTACGTCAACGGTAGAGGTATAACCAGCGTGCTCGACGACTCTTTCTCGCAAGGAAAAGTGGGAGTCTTTGCCGCCACCATCGAGGCCCCAAACGTGCACGTGGCGTTCGACAACTTCAAGGTCTGGGCCCTCAAGCGCTGAACAGAAGTGCGCAACCACAAAGGACACAAAGAGCATCAGTTGTAAGTGATACAGCCCAGGCGGCCACTCTCGCTTCGAGGTGGAAGATGTGCGGGCTTTTTCGTGGTGCAATAAATGGCAATTCGTGGTATAATCTTTTAGGAGAACAACTCCGGGCAAAGACAACCCTTGAGCGACAGGAGGAGCCATGTCCTCACAGACTTTGACATTTGAAGAGTTAAAACACGTCTCGTTTGAAGAGATCGTCCGCCAGGTTTTGACCCAACGGAAAACTCTGACGATTTCGATATCGGATGACCAGGAAATCACGATTCAACTCAAACCGCGATTAAAAACTCTGCCGGTTTTAGAAGGCTATATCCCTGAAGGTTGGAAAGAGGCCATCTATGACTGAACCGGCGTGGATTCTGTTTGACGCTGGCATGTTTATCGGGGCATTGTTGAAAGGAGACCCCCGCCACGCTGAGGCTTATGCCCTGGTCGAAGCAGCCCGCCGAGGCGAACTGCGCGGTTGCACTACAGTTGGCATTTTGAGCGAAGTGTATGCTGCCCTGACATGGGTGCAGGCCAGACCTCCCCATAGCGCCGATGAAGCATCCGAGGCCGTGCGTCTGTTGATAGAGGAACCCTCAGCGATCCGGGTCTTGAACACAGGCGTTGAAGCCGGGCTCAAAATGTTAGATTTGGTGACAACACACCGGCTGACCGCACGCCGCACGCACGATGCCAGGCACGCCGCCACGGCCCTGGCAGCAGGTGTGACTCGCGTATACACCTATGATGTTACCGACTGGCAGGTTTTTCAGACCGACGGGTTGAGAATTGTGGGCCCTCCCTCTGTGCTGGCTGCTGACCGTTCAAGATTTAACCTTCCCGGAAACTGAGAGCCCCCGGGAAAGCTCCTTGCGCCGCTGAACAGAACTGCGCAACCACAAAGGACACAAAGAGCACCAGGAGAACGACTCCGGGCAGAGACAACCCTTGAGCGACAGGGCGCCGGGTCGCCAGGCTAGCCCCGATAAGCTTTTTCCACCTCCTCCACTAATCTCTCCCAGGCGAATTTCTGCCGGGCGCGTCTCTGCGCCTGCTCCCCCAACTGGCGACGCAGACCCTCATCGCGGAGCAATTCCACCACGCTTCGGGCGAAAGCCTCAACGTCGCCCCCTTCGACCAGGAGGCCGGAGGCGCGGTGCTCAAGGTAACGTCCGACCTCTCCCACGTTGTCGGCCACCAGGGGCAGGCCCGCAGCCATAAGCTCCACCAGCCTGACGGAGCACTTGGCCCGATTGAGGGGATTATCGTCGCAAGGGTAAAGAGCCACGTCAGCGGCAGCCAGGTAATCAGGGAGCCTGGCCGCCTCCACCCAGCCGGCGGAGACCAGGCGGCCATCGAAGTCAGAAGCCAGCAGGCGCTCCTCTTCGCCAAAAAAGCCCCGGCCCACCACCAAAAGACGAGCCTCCGGCGCCTGGGCCGACACCCGCCGCCAGATTTCGACCACCCGCTCCACGGCGAACTCCACAAAGCGGGTGTAGAGGAGAAGCACGGGACAGCCGACCAGGCCATACCGCCGCCGAACCGCAGACCCTTGGGGTTTTGAAAACCCGAAGGGTCTGCCTCCACGCTCATCCGGCCACCCGTTCGGGACGTAAAACACTTTGTGCGGCGGAAGGCCCAGACTCCAGACAAACCGTTGCAGGGCCTGGCTGGCTACGGTCACGGCCTGGCAGTGGGTCAGACCCCAACGCTCCTGAAAGGCAAAGAAACACTTCTGAACCCCGGAGTAATTCCCTCTTTCGTTCCACCCCCCCCATCCTTCCCGGTCGTCGGCATCGACGACCAGGCGGCTCTTCGTCAGACCTGGTCTTTGCAGAAACCACAAGACCATGGCCGCCAGCCCGGCGTAAGCTTTGGGCTTGAAACAGTGCACCACGTCGGGCCGCAGGGCCAGAGCCGCACGCGCCAGACGCCAGGTGATAATGAGATGCCCGATAAAAGGGAGGCGCGGTGGGAGGGCGATATTGTGGACGTGAACGCCATCTTCTTCCCACCTCCGGCCGGCGTCCTGGGGCCAATCCCAGGGAGGCAGGAGCACATCGACGGCGTGCCCGCGCCCGGCCAGAGCTTTAGCCATAGGCAAAGCCCGCCGACTCATGGTGCTTTTGGGGCGCAGACCAAAGGGGCCGATCATCACGAGCTTCATAGTTATCATTATATCCCATAATATACAAACAGTCAACGGATTTTAGAACGGATTAAACAGATTGCGCTGAGGTGCCTGGCGCTTGACGATGCCAATTTGACCGAAAGCCGCTTTGACCGTATAATAAATTGATAGTCGTAATTTCGCGAAGATACAAGAGAGGATTCAGCTTGAACCTAGCCGGCTTACTGCCCCTGCTTGGCGAGATACCTGCTTATCACCAACTGGTGGGCAACTTGAGAGAGGCAGACACGCCCTCCACCCTCGGTCTGCTGGCTGCGGCGCGACCTTACCTGGTAGCCGCTCTCCAGAGGGACCTGGGCGGCCCCATCCTGTGGGTGGTGGCCCACAGCGAGCGGGCCAAACAGGTTTGCGAACAGTTGCGCTCCTGGGCCCCTTTTCCTGAGACCATCCTGCGTTTTCCCGAGCCTGACGCCCTGCCCTATGAGCGTGTGCCCTGGGCGGTGGAAACCGTTCGGGAGCGTCTGGCAGTTCTGGCTGCCCTCAGCTCAGGGGATACCAGGCAGCAGCCACCGATCATCGTCGCTTCGGCCAAAGCTCTGATGCAGAAGACCCTGCCCCGTTCGGAGTTCATGGCCGCTCTGCATACCTTGCGCCTGGGTCAGACGATCTCCCTCAGGGACCTGCTGGCTGTCTGGTACAGTCTGGGCTACGAGCCGGGGGACGTCGTGGAGGAATCCGGCACCTTCAGTCAACGGGGAGGGATCATCGATATCTTTCCCCCTGACTACGCCCGGCCGGTGCGCATCGAGCTTTTCGGCGACGAAATCGAGTCCATGCGCCTGTTCGATCCCACCACCCAACGCTCGCAAGAGAAGGTTTCCCACGTCAACGTAACGCCCGCCAGCGAGGCTCTACCCCGTTATGGTAAAAAAGTGGCCCTTCTGCTGGCTCGTTTGGACTTCTCCACCTGCCATACGGCGGCCAGGGAGGAATTCGCCCGTGACCGGGAGGCCCTGGAGAACAACCAGAGCTTCAAGGGGCTGGAGTTCTACATCCCCTACCTGTACGCCGAGCCTTCCATGCTGACTGACTATCTGCCCCCCGATAGCCTGCTCCTGGTAGACGATGGGGGCGAACTGGAAGCCACGGTGGCCGACCTGGAGGAGCAGGCTCTAAATCTACATCGCGAGCTGGTCGAGGCTGGCGAGCTGCCGGCCAATTTCGCCCCTCCCTATTTCACCTGGGACGACTTACGGCCAGCTCTGGGGGGTCGCCTAGCGCTCGGCTACGACGGCCTCGCCGACAGCACGGCCCCTGAGACCTCCTCGCCAGGGCGCGCCTTCGCTGCCAGCCCCCGCTACGGGGGACGGCTCAAACACCTGCTGGAAGATTGCCAAAACTTCCAGCAACGAGGGGAACGGGTGGTAATTGTCACCCGCCAGGCCCCGCGTCTCGCTGAAATTTTGACCGATCAAGGGATAACGGCTAACCTGGCAGAGGAGCTCGAGGAATCTCCTCCCCCGCGCAGCCTGACCCTGATACAAGGCACCCTGGCCGAAGGCTGGACGTTATCAGCCACTCCCACGGTGGCGGCCTGTCACCTGCTCACCGATGCGGAGATATTCGGGTGGGTCAGACCCAAACCGCGCCGCGCCCGGCGGCCCAGAGGGATCGCCCCCGAATCGTTCTTCATCGATCTGCGGCCCGGCGATTACGCCGTACACGTGGAGCACGGGATCGGTCTTTTCCAGGGATTGGTCAAGCTGACCCTCGACAGAGTGGAGCACGAATACCTCCAGGTCGATTATGCGGCCGGCGACAGGCTATACGTGCCCATCCACCAGGCAGACCGCCTCAGCCGCTACGTGGGAGCCGGCGACCGTCCGCCGCTGATCAATCGCCTGGGCGCTACCGACTGGGCGCGGGTGAAGGCCCAGGCCAGGCGCGCCGTAGAAGACATCGCCCGCGACCTTTTGGACCTTTACTCCGCCCGCGAAGTGGTAAGCGGCCACGCCTTCTCCCCCGACACTCCCTGGCAGGCAGAGCTGGAAGCTTCGTTTCCATACATCGAGACCGAGGATCAATTGCAGGCCATCGAGGAGGTCAAAGCCGACATGGAGAAGCCCAAACCCATGGATCGGCTCATCTGCGGCGACGTGGGCTACGGCAAAACCGAGGTGGCCCTCAGAGCGGCGTTCAAGGCGGTCATGGACGGCAAACAGGTGGCCGTCCTGGTGCCCACCACCGTGCTGGCCCAACAGCATTTCGGCACCTTCCAGGAACGGCTCACCCCCTTTCCGGTGGCGGTGGAAATGCTGTCTCGTTTTCGCTCCAAGACCAGGCAGCGGGACATCCTGGCCGGCCTTCAGGCCGGTACAGTCGATATCGTCATCGGCACCCATCGCCTGATCCAGAAGGACGTGGCTTTCAAGGACCTGGGGCTGTTGATCATCGACGAGGAGCAGCGCTTTGGCGTGACCCACAAAGAACGGCTCAAGCAGATGCGCAAAGAGGTCGATGTCCTGACCCTGACCGCCACCCCCATCCCCCGCACCCTGCACATGTCCCTGACCGGAGTGCGCGATATGAGCACCATCGACACTCCGCCGGAAGAGAGACTGTCCATCAAAACCCACGTGGCCGAATACGACCCCACCCTGATCCGCCAGGCCATCCTGCGGGAACTGGAGCGCGGGGGACAGGTCTACTTCGTGCACAACCGCGTGAGGAGCATCGGCTACATCGCCCGCCGCCTGGCCGAGATCGTGCCCGAAGCGTCACTGACTATCGCTCACGGCCAGATGAAGGAGAAAGAACTGGAGCAGGTGATGCTGGACTTCGTGGACGGCAAGGTGGACGTTCTGGTCAGCACCTCCATCATCGAAAGCGGCCTGGACATCCCCAACGTCAACACCCTCATCGTCAACCGCGCCGACCGCTTTGGCCTGGCTCAACTCTACCAGTTGCGCGGGCGGGTGGGACGCAGCGCCGTGCGCGCTTACGCCTATTTCCTGTACCCCAGGTATCACCGCCTGAGCGACGTGGCCCGCAAGCGCCTGGAAACGATCCTGGAAGCCAGCGAGCTGGGGGCCGGTTTTCGCGTCGCCATGCGCGACCTGGAGATTCGGGGCGCCGGGGAGCTTTTGGGGGCGCGGCAACATGGTCACATCGCTGCCGTAGGCTTCGACCTCTACTGTCGGCTGCTGGCCCAGGCCGTGCAGGAGCTTAAAGGAGAGAAGCCAGCCGGGCTGACAGGCGAAGAGGCAGCCTATCTGCAACCGCTGGCCCCCACCCTCCAGATCAATCTACCCCTGGCCGTCTATCTGCCGGAGGATTACGTGCCCCATTCTGGTTTGCGTCTGCAACTGTACCGCCGCTTGGCCGGGCTGACCACCGAGCAGGAGGTCACAGACATAGCCCGCGAGCTACGGGATCGCTTCGGGCCGCTGCCCCAACCAGCCGAAAACCTGATCTACCAGTTGCGTCTGAAGGTGCTGGCCCTCCAGAGCGGGGTGCAGGCCATCTCCACCGAAGAAGGGCAGGCGGTGATCAAAGTCAGGGACCTGGATAGGGCCGACCAGGAACGGCTGCGGGCCAGGCTGAAAGCTCAGGTAGGGAACCGCGCCAGGGTGTTCCGCCGGGAGATATGGCTGCCCCTGGATGGGAACTGGCAGGAGAATTTGACGACGGTGTTGGAAGTGATAAATAGTTTTGCTTCGAGTTGACAAAGAGTGAAGATGTTGTACAATGAGTACAAATAACGATGAGGAGCAGTAGTATGCTAGATAGCGCACTTTCTCTATTCGAGTCTCTCTCCACCTACGACGATCTTCAGGAGCTTATAGACAATGGTGAGACGGAGGGGTTGTACCTTGAGTGTAAAGCGCCAAGTGGGCCTCGCCTCAATAAGGGCTTAAAGGTAGAGCTCGCTAAATCAGTTTCCGGTTTCTCCAATACCGAGGGCGGTGTGATTATCTGGGGTATGAGCACGACTAAACACAGCCATAGTGGCCTTGATGTGCTCACACAACTGGAACCTATAGGAAACTGTAAACTATTTGAGAAGCAAGTTGAGACAGCAATACCGCTACTGACAACTCCAGCAGTTTTCGGCACAAAGACAAAGATCATTAAAGAACGTCCGAAAGATACCAAGGGCATAGTTATCACTTATATCTCAAAGTTCGGTGGTGATCCAGTTCAATCTAATGAAGACGACAAATTCTACTTCCGCGGCGGTGATGGCTTTCATCCTGCTCCATACGAGATGATAAAGCGGCTCTTCGCGTCTTCGGAGTCGCCTGATATTCGTCCTTTGCCAGTGGACGAATTGGTGAAGCTAGGAGATGATGGGGTTTGGCAAATTCCGATTGGTATCACAAACTATTCCACTGCAATCGGTGAACATGTCGTGGTTCACGTAACGATCTTGAATCCCTCCGCCTGTGAGTTGATTTCTGCGGACTGGGGTTTTTCTGATGTTTCCCATTTGAATCCTGGGAAAACAATGTATAGCGGGCATGTAAACAGCGTTGTGTATCGAGGAATGAATACAGTAATCGGGAATCTATTTGTTAAGATGAAAGTAGACAAGCTGCCGAAACGTGCTCTCAAATTCAAAATTGCTGTCTTTGCGAACAAAATGAGAGCACGAGAAATAGAATTGACCTTGCGCCTGGCAAAGAGTAAATTCACCATCGAAAAGTTGGATGAGCGATTTCTCTACTGATCGCAGTTGGGAGGCTGATTATGGAATACGATAAGGACAAAGTTGACGACATGGTGCTGGCTCTACTCTACCTCAACATGTTCAGGGATAGATTCTCTCTGCGAGCATGGAAGGGCTTCGACTGGGACAGCATGGACCGCCTGTATGAGAAAGGCTACATCGGAGATCCAAAGAGCAAGGCCAAGTCGGTGTTCGTCACCGAAGAAGGGCGCGAGCGGGCAGAGGAACTATTCAAACGGTACTTTGTTGAAGGTGGGGAATAGAGCTAAGCTCCACACGTTTCAGCCGCCCCTCCACCTGTTGCGCTCCCCTCCTCCAACGTCATCAGCGCGCACGCGGATAGCCGCCTCCACACTCGCCGGGCAGCGGTTTTCGCAGATGCCGCACCCGATGCACAGGCGGCGCACCACGCGCGGCCGCTGCACCACTATCTTCTCCTCGTCGGGGCTTACCACCTCCGCTTCTTCCAGGCGGATGGCCTTTTCGGGCACGGGGCACATTTCCTCGCAGACGATGCAGGGTATCCCTTCGGCCCAGGGCAGGCAGCGGCTCTGGTCGATGTAAGCCTTGCCGATGACCGTCTGGCGTTTTTCTTCCAGGTTGAGCGGGGGAATGGCTTCCGTGGGGCACACCTGGCCGCAGGCGTGACAGGAATAGTCGCAGTAGCCCAGGCGAGGGACAAAGAGCGGCGTCCAGAAGCCTTCCCACCCGGCCTGCTCTAAAGCAGGGTGCAGGGCGAAGCTGGGACACACCTTCATGCACTCGCCGCAGCGGATGCAGCGGGAAAGAAGCTCGTCTTCCTCGGCCCCCGGCGGGCGGAGCAGGTAGGGATTTGTGCCCTGGGCCGCCGACTCCGTGCGCAGCACGACCGCCCCGGCCACCCCGCTCCCCAGCGCGGCCAGGAACTTGCGGCGCGAGAGGTCGTAGCTGTGCCAGATCGCTATCCCTGGCTGCCAGCCGAAAGTCGTTGCCCCCTGCGGGCAGGACTCCTGGCATTCAAAGCACATGATGCATTCCGCCGGGTCGCTGGCAAAGCCGTTTTCAGGGTCGATAGTGCCTGTCGGACATACCCGCTCGCAGCGCTGGCATTGGGTGCAAGCCTCTCCCACTCGCCGCTTGATCAAAGACACTTTGGAAAAAAGCCCCAGGAGCGCCCCCAAAGGGCATAGATACCGACACCAGAAGCGCGGTCGGACGACGTTCAGGGCCAGAATGCCGACGAAGACCAGCCCTAACAGCACGTTAAGTTGATAGAAGGGCTGCTTGAAGGGCAGAAGGTTGCCGCGAAAAGTGGCCTCTACCCAGCCCAGAATCCCCCGCAAAAAGTCAAAGCGATACAACCCCACCTGGGCAGAAGTTATAGCCCAGTTCAGGCCGGGCAGGACGACCATCGACACGGTGCGCACCATGATGGTAATGGGGTCCAGAACCATCAGGCTCAAATTTCCCAGCAGGGCGGCCACGGCTATGGTGAGCAGGAGCACATATTTAAGCCCCCGCCAGGGCGAAGCAGGGTCCTCGGCCTGGCCCCTGACCCGCCGGCCCCCAACCAGGTCGAGCGCCGTCCCCAGGGGGCAGAACCAGCCACACCACACCCGCCCCAAAGCGAGCGTGAGAGCCACCGTTACGAGGGCCACGAGCGCCTGGGGCAGCCAGATTCGCCCGGCAACGGCCGCTCCCCAGGACACCAGCGGGTCCAGGCGCACAAAGGGGCTTACTGAGAGAGAGGTGTCCCGCCTGGTTTCGACCACCAGGTAAAGGAACAACAGGAGAACCAGGTATTGGACGGGACGACGCCAGGCGGCCCACCTGCGCCAGCGGATGCTCCGGCGACGGGCGGCTCTTTTCCCCGCCTGCACTTTCTCAGACATGGCTATCTCCGCTCAGGACAGGTTTATCTCTTCGATATTCACGGCACTCAAATCCATCTGCCCCAGCCCCATATCGCTGGCGGCCTGGATGTAGGAGATGTCCACGCCAGTCAGGCCGAAGAGGGTGGCGGCGTAGGAATCGGCGGCCACGATGTCCGCGCTGGCGATGACGGTGTCCATCTGCTTCACGTCGTCCAGGCTGCCGCCCGTAGGGCCGTGGTCGAGCAGGATGCGCACGGCGTCCACCACCGTCAGGGTGGGGCGCACGCGGCTGGTCAGATCGGCCAGGCGCTGGCCCAGGTTGCGATGTATGGCCGGGCGGTCCAGAATGACGCCCATCAAATTCTTCATGCCCAGGGTGAGGCGCGCCAGGCTGTGGTGTTTGGCGATGGGCACGTCGATGAAAACGTCGGCCTCCAACACGTCGTTGTAGATATCACACTCTTTGAGGTCGCGCCCTTCTGGAATCTCCGTCCTGACGAACTTCATACGGCTCATAACTTCCATCTGGCCGCCGGCGGCCAGGACTGCTTCCTCGATGCCGCTGTTTTTATAGGCTTGCTGCGGTTCGCCCCCGAAAGGGTAATCCATGACCCGCACCTGCCTGGCACCCGCTTCCAGACAGAGAGCCACCAGAGCACCCACCACCTGCGGGTTGGTCGTGGCTGCGTATTCGTAGGTGTGATAGGCCACGCAAATGTTGGGCTTGATGATAACGTCATCGCCCTGGCTCACGAAACTCTCCATCCCCCCCAGGGCGGCAAGGGCGCGACGGGTGATCTGCGCCGGGTCCAAGCCCCGCGCCACGACCAGGTGGGACTTCTCAGCAGGCGTTAGCGGGGTTTCTTCGGTAAGAGGAGTTGCGAACGAGGCCACAGACATACCACAGCCAGACAGGGCCTCTGCTCCCCAGACTCCGAGACCTAACAAGGCCATCTGGCGCACAAAATCGCGACGGCTAATTTTGCTCACAATAATTACCTCCAGGTCAGTTCTACTAATATTCTACCAGAAAAATATGAAATCAACAAACCGGAGGAACGTAAGGGGTGGATGTTTGGTAGGGGCCTGGCGCTATCGTGAAACCCATCTAGTGCTGGACGATGACCCGCACCTCGTGGGGGGGTGGGAAGTTGCCGGTTTTATCGACCACCACCAGGCGTATCTTGTAGGCTCCATCTTCCAGAAAGGTGGTGTCCCACACATCGAGCAATCCGCCAGCCACCGGCGAGTGATGGAGATCAGTGACCACCGACCAGCCGACGGGGTTTTCGCCCGGCCCAAACTCGACCTTATAATACTGGAAATTGCCGATGCTGGCTGAACCCACAATCTGCACCGCCCCGCTGACGATGGCGTCAGGTGATGGAGAGGTGATGCACACCTGCGAGTTAGGGCAGGCGGGGGCGGGGGCGGGCGTGTTCGTGGGCGGAGAAGGGGGGGGCGTGGTAGGCACATCTATCGGCTGGCTGGTAACGAGCGGGGCCCCTGTAGCAACAGGGGGCGCCATCTCGGTGGGCGGGAGCGGAGAGGGCGTCGCAGTAGGGATGAGGAAAACCATAGGGGTCTCCTCCGTGCCAGCAGGGACGTCCAGGCTGGGCGCTATCAGAGCGGTGTTGACGAAAATAAGCCCCAGCAAAAAGGCAATACCAAGAGCCGTCATCAGAGCACGGTACGTTCTACCGGTGGCGGTCTCTTTCTCCAGGGTGAAGACAGACCGCGCCCGCTCCCTGCGGGCCAGCAAAGCTACCCTGAGATAGATCAGGATGCCCAGAACCCCGGCCAGGTACAGCCAATGGGAATAGTTGGCGATCAGTTTTACCAGTACAGCCATAGTAGTTAAGTCGGTTCGCTAAAAAAGCGGACGACGGAATCGTCCTCCGCCAGACTTCTGTAACGACGCTCCTCAGCGATCTTCCAGCCGTTGTAAGACCCCTTTGATCAAAGCACTCAGCTTGGGCACGATGATGGCCCCAGCCTCCAACACTTCCTCATGGGTGGGCTTGTGATCCCCGCGGGCCTCGAAGATACATAAATTGCTGATCCCCGATAGCCCCAACACCCGCATCCCACCATGCCGGGCCACTACGACCTCCACTACAGTGGACATCCCCACCGCGTCGGCTCCGATGGCGCGCAGAAAACGTAAATCAGCCGGAGTCTCAAAGGTAGGACCGGTCAACATGATATATACCCCCCGTTGAAGTTTGAGACCCAGTTCAGCCGCCGCCTGCCGGGCCAAAACTTTCAAGTCAGGGTCGTAGGCCTGAACCATCTCCGGGAAACGAGGCCCCAGGGTCGGATCGTTAGGACCACGCAGAGGATTGTGACCAGCCATGCCCACCAGGTTGATGTGATCCTCAATAAGCATCAGATCGCCCGCCTGAAAAGCCGGATTGAGACCTCCGGCGGCGTTGGTCACGATCAAAGTATCGATCCCCATCACCTGCATGACCCGGACGGGCAAGGTAACGTGCTGCATCGAATAACCCTCGTAGTAGTGAGCACGGCCCTGCATGATCAAGATTTCCCGTCCGGCCAGCCGCCCCAAAACCAACCGTCCCGAATGCCCTTCCACGGTGGAGGCCGGGAAGTACGGGATATCCTCGTAATTGATGACGTCAGCCTCTTGCATCTCATCGGCCAGAGAACTCATGCCCGAACCCAGAATTAAACCAATGGTCGGCCTGTAATCGGTGCGATTTTTGAGATAGCTGGCTACTTCCTCAAATTCTTCACGGGTAAAAAATTCAGACATCTTCGTCCTTCTCGTTAAAATTTTCCTTCATGCAACTTTCGAGCAGCAAAAGAGCGGCCCAGGAGAGGATAAAACCAGGGCTAATCTAAATTCAGCAGGCCCTTTCTTGATAGCGGCTCCCTCCCTCCCCACTCCAATACTCAAAAATGACGCTGGCTTTATAATAACACAAACTGCCAATTTTATCAAGGCTGCGCTCAGGTCGCCCCCCTGCGTCAAAGTGGGGTACTGCCAGGGGTAAAGTTCAAGTTGACGAATACGGCCCGAAGTGGTATCATACAAGTCGGAAGCCAGAGGGACGGGTTGTCTATGGCGAGCATAGAGTTAAAATAAGATGTAAACCATTTCTCCAAAACACAAACGGAGAAAGAGTAAACAGATAAGGTCGAAATGTTAAAATGGCACAGGTTCACGATGCCATCAGAGGACGTGAGTATAATTACCAGCGATCTGTGTCTGGCAAAGGCTCTATAGGAAGGAATAATGTCGCCGATGCGCATCGGTATCGACGCCCGGCTGGTCTATTATAGCAAGGCGGGAATCGGGCAGTACATCCTCCGCCTGGCCCAGGGACTGGCCGAGATCGACAACAATCACGAGTTCATCCTTTTACAGAGCCGTAAGGATAAGAGCACCATCATCGACCGGCCCAATTTCAAGCGGATATCGCTGTGGACTCCCAGCCACCATCGGCTTGAACAGTGGGCGCTTCGGGTTGAGCTTGCCCCTCTGAGGCTGAATGTTTTGCACAGCCCAGATTTCATCCCTCCTTTTCGTTGCAACTGCAAGTCCGTTATCACCATCCATGATCTGGCTTTTCTGCTATACCCCCATTTTCTTACCGGGGAGAGCGCCCGTTACTACAGCCAGATCGACCAGGCAGTACGTCTCACTGATCACATCATCGCCGTCTCGGAGAAGACCAAGCAAGATACTGTCTATCACCTGGGGGTGCCTGCCCGCAAGATAACGGTCATCTACGAGGCGGCCAACCCTATTTACCGTCCCATTGAGGACGAAGAAGGTCTGCGCCGCATCAGGGAGAAATACGGTCTCCCTGCCCAGTACGTCCTCTTTGTCAGTACTATCGAGCCGCGCAAGAATATCCCCACCTTGCTCAGGGCCTTTCGGGAACTTTTGGACTGCTATAAATTGCCGGTCAAGCTAGCCATAGCCGGCGGACTGGGCTGGCTTTCCGACGTGGTTTTCAGCACCACTCTGGAGCTGAAGCTGGTGGACAAAGTCCTGTTTCTCAGTCGTGTGCCCGTTGAGGATTTGCTTTATCTCTACAATGGGGCTGAACTCCTGGTGCATCCCTCTTTCTACGAAGGTTTTGGCCTGCCGCCCCTGGAAGCGATGGCCTGCGGGACGCCGGTGGTGGTCTCCAACGTTTCGGCTTTGCCCGAAGTGGTGGGCGACGCCGCGCTCATGGTGGATCCTACAGATACAGCCGGTCTGACGGTGGCTATCTGGCGGGCGTTGACTGATAGCTCCTTGCGGGCGGAGATGATCGCCAAAGGTCTCAAGCGGGCCAGTTGTTTCTCCTGGTCCAAAGCGGCTCAGCAGACGTTGGCTGTTTATGAACGAGTGGGAAGAGGAGAGTGATCAAATCATGGGCCAGGGGGGCAACGAATCTGACTCCAGAACGGGGAAGAGAATCTTACTCCTGACTCCTCAACTTCCTTATCCTCCTCACCAGGGTACAACTATCAGGAACTACAATTTGCTGGTCAACCTGGCCGCCCGTCACCAGGTTCACCTCCTGTCCTTCGTCCATTCTCACGATGAGTTGCCGAAAGCCACTCCCTTACAACGCTGCTGCCGTAGCGCCGAGGTCGTGCTCATCCCCCAACGTTCTACTCTACGCCGCCTGCTGAGCGTCTTCTTTTCTCCCCTGCCCGACATGGCCCTGCGCCTGCCCTCCAGGGTGTTTCAAAGTAAGCTGACCACCACTCTGGGCCGCCAGAAGTTCGATATCGTCCAGGTGGAAGGCATCGAGATGGCTCAGTACGGCCTGTGGCTGCTGGAAGAGCGCCGGGGCTCCCGGCCTCTGATTGTCTTCGACGACCACAACGCCGAATACGTCTTGCAACAACGAGCCTTTGAGACCGACGCGCGTCGTCCGGGGCGCTGGCCTGCTGCTTTGTACTCTTTCATCCAGTGGCGTAAGCTGAGCCGCTACGAGTCCGAGATTTGTCGTCGGGCCGACCGGGTGGTGGCCGTCTCCGAGACGGATAAAAAAGCCTTGCGCCGTCTGATCCCTGACCTGAAAGTAACTGTCATTCCCAACGGCGTCGATACCGAATATTATACCCCGCAATCCCTGCCCTCTTATCCCCACACCCTGGTTTTCACCGGCAAGATGGATTTCCGCCCTAACATCGACGCCGTCCTGTGGTTTTGTCGAGAGGTGCTGCCCCTGCTGCGCGCCGAGATTCCTACCATCCATTTCTACATCGTGGGCCAGAAACCCCATCGCCGCATCCTGCCCCTGGCCGACAATCCAGCGGTGACTATCACCGGCTACGTCGATGACATCCGGCCCTACATCGCCAGGGCCGATGTCTACGTGATACCTCTCCGCATTGGGGGAGGGACGCGCCTGAAGGTCATGGAAGCGATGGCTATGGGCAAGGCCATCGTCTCCACCACGATGGGGTGTGAGGGCTTCGAGGTCACGAATGGCCGGGAGCTGGTCGTGGCCGATACCGCAGCAGATTTTGCCCGGCAGGTGATCAAGATTCTGGGCGACGACAGGGCGCGAGAGTCGTTAGGACGTGAGGCCCGCCGCTTCGTGGAGAGGCGTTACGACTGGCGGGCCATCGTGCCCGGGCTGGATAAGGTCTATGACGATAAGCCCTAGCCTCGATTTGATCTCCAGGCCGCGGGTTCGTCTGGCTCTCCTGCGCCTCTTCGCCTATCTCAGCGCCCCTTTTGTGCCCCGCTCCCCGTTCCCTGACTCTCCCTCTCGTATTCTCCTCATCCGGCCCGACCACCTGGGCGACGTGCTTTTCACCACGCCCGCCATCCGTGCCCTGCGCACCGCTTTGCCCGGGGCTTACCTGGCCTGTCTGGTCGGCCCCTGGTCACGGGCCGTCCTGGAAAGCAACTCCCCCCTCGACGAGATCATCACCTGTGAGTTCCCGGCCTTCACCCGACGGCCAAAGCCCTCCCTGTTCCAGCCCTATTCTGTGCTGCGATCTTATGCGCGGGAGCTACGGGGCAAGAAATTCGATCTGGCCGTGGTGCTGCGCTTCGATCACTGGTGGGGGGCGCTTTTGGCCTACCTGGCCCGTATCCCCGTGCGACTGGGCTACGACGTCGCCGAGGTGAGACCATTTCTGACCGAGGCGCTCCCTTACGTGCCTGGCCGGCACGAGGTGGAGCAGAACTTGACCCTGGTGGCCCGGATAGCCGCCAGGAACGAGTCAAGTCGTCACCACGCCCTGGAGTTCCCGCTGACCGCCGAGCAGCAGGCTTTTGTCGGGCGCTATTTGGCGGAGCACGGGGTGAGAGAAGAGGACTTTCTGGTGGGCATCCATCCGGGGACGGGGGCCGCCGTCAAGCTGTGGCGGGAGGAAGCCTGGATACAGGTGGCCGACGCCCTGGTCGAACGCTACGGGGCCAGGATCATTCTCAGCGGCGCGGCGAGCGAGCGAACTCTGGCCCAGGCCATCGCCACCGGGATGAAGAGACCGCCCATCGTGGCCGCCGGCGAGACGACCCTGGGGCAACTGGCCGCTCTCATGGCCCGCTGTGGCCTGGCGCTGGGGCCGGATAGCGGGCCGCTACACCTGGCTGTGGCCGTCGGCACGCCCACCGTGCACCTCTACGGCCCGGTGGATAGCCGCCCCTTCGGCCCCTGGGGAGACCCGGCCCGCCACATCGTCGTCACCTCGGATATGGACTGTATCCCCTGCAACCGACTGGATTATGGCCCCGACGAACTGGACGAGCACCCTTGCGTGAAGCGCATCACGGTGGAACAGGTGTTGGAGGCGGTGAGAGAGGTTCTTTGAAGCGCGGAAACGCGGAGGAGCAATTTGTATTTTGCAGAAAAGAAGCAATTGTGGTATAATAGAGTAGAATCCGACAATGCTCTATCACGACTCTGAATAAAAGAAATTGCATCAATTCCCCAGAGGGATGAGGTAGCTGAGTACTTGCGAGCAGCATATAGACAGTTCACAGAGCTATTCTGGTAAAGCGAAAAGAGCATTTATAGTTGAAGGGGGAGAGAGACAATGGTTGAGTCAGTGGAGGAACGAGTGCGGGAGAAAAGCATCAGAGAGCATCCGGCGGGGTCCGAACTGGAGCTGGCTGTGGAGGTGGCCGCTCTCTTCCCTCCGCAGGGGCAATGGACGGAGAACGATTATTTTGCCCTGCCCGATACCAACCGCTTTGTGGAGCTTTCGGAAGGGAGGTTGATCATGCCCCCACATCCCACAGATTCGCACCAGTTTACTCTGGGGGAACTCTACGTAATCTTACGAGGATTTGTAAATGAACGTGATCTGGGAACGGTGCGTTTTGCTCCCCTGCCGGTGCGGCTCTGGCCGGACAAGATCCGTGAGCCAGATATATTCTACGTCTCCCGCGAACACGCCGACCGCATCGGGGAGCAATATTACAGCCCGCCGGATCTGGCAGTGGAGGTTATCTCCCCCAGCACCAGGCTCACCGACCGCCGGGATAAGTTCGGTGAGTATGCCCAGGCTGGGATACAGGAATACTGGCTCGTTGACCCCGAAGCCAGAACGGTTGAGGTCTTTGTTCTCCAGGAAGGCGAATACAAACTTTTGGGCAAGTGGGGCCCTGGAGAGGTGGTCAGGAGCGCGCTCCTGGCCGGGTTCGAGGTGGTCGTGAATAAAATCTTCGCCACTTAGCTCCATAGCAGTTAACGCACTTTTCTCCCCAAACCGAATTTGACAAGCGGCCCATTTTCTGGTAAAATGGAAGACAGTTGAGGCGCATTCGTCTAGTGGCCTAGGATACTGCCCTCTCAAGGCAGAGACAGGGGTTCGACTCCCCTATGCGCTACCAAATTAGTCCTTCTGCGAAGATAGCAGAGGGTTTTTTCTTTCTGGGGCCTGGGGGGTCAATTGACCATAAGCGGTATCTTTGTTATAATAGGAGCATCATGGTAGTAGGGAAGTGGGGGACTGGAGCAAAATGCTAACAATTTGAGTTAGAGGGACAAGACGGTGACAGTGATCTACATTTGCAACGTGGGCAGCCGGGACCTGTACTGCGATGGGCAGCCATTAGCCAGGCCCCGCCCGGACGGTCGGGCCATCCTGGAGAACTTTGCCAGTTATCGGGGGCGGCTGAGCCTGCCCGCTATAGAGCCTGGTCTGCACCTGGCTCGTGCCCATCGGGGGAGAGTGGACCTGGCTTTGTTCTACGTTACCGATCAACCCCAGGATGTGCCGGCCCAACACCGTGACCATGATACTGTGAACCTGGGTCGTATCATCCAGCGATATCTGGTTGCCAAACCGGAGAGCAAGGTAAAGAAAGTAATCCTGCGTTCTGTCAGGAAACTCTTCTCGGCGGACAACGATGAAGCCCACGACCTTTACCATCAGGACCTGGCCCGTTTGCGGACTTCCCTGCCTGGCGTTCGCGCCTGTTACGTTTCCATTGCAGCCGGCATTCCAGGTCTGAACACCGCTCTATTATTCCAGGCTATCCGTCATTTTGAGGAGCACTGTTTACCCCTTTACGTTTCCACGGAGGGCAGTCCTGTATCTTTGAATACCGGCTACACCATTGTAAATAACGTTCTCAAAGACCTGGTCATCGAACGCCTCAAAGGACGTGATTTCGCCCAGGCTGCCACTTTGCTGCAAGGGTTAGGGGCAGAGCCGGCCCTGATTGGGTTGGCCCGTTACGCTCAGCTTCGTCTCAACCTCGACTTTGAAACGGCCCAGGAGATACTGGGAGAGACGATGATAGCTATAGCCAACGACACAACACGAGAGTTCTGTGAGGAGTTACGGGCCGGTCTGGCTGGTCTTATTGAACGACAACCAGAAGCGCTGATCATCGAACTGTATTACAACGCCCGCATTCTTTACTTCAATGAGCGTTACACCGATTTTCTGGGCCTGATGTTCCGTTTCCTGGAAGTGGTCCTGAGTCAGGAGATAGCCAGGATATACGGCCTGCCCGCGGCCGATACCCCCCAGGATATCAGACCGGCTTTCAGAACTGTCATCGAGAACAACAGGCCCTTGCAAACTTTCCTGGCCCACACCGGCGTTGACAAAGCGCGGAACCACCAAAGAAATCTTTTCTTTATCATAGCCATGCTGCGCTATCTGATCGATGACCGAGGCAATAAGGATGAGGACGGTCGTCCCCTCCTGAGCGCCGAAGACCAGAAACGCTATCGCCGCATTTACGAGATCGCCGCCAGGATGTGCAGGCTGGTTAAATTGTACAACAAAAGCATTGCGGCCGGCGGCTTCGAGGGCGTCTCCAGGCCGCTTATTATGTCGACTTACATCAGCGACGGAGCGGCGGCCGGACGCAACCCCTCGGACGACATGAGCGTCCTCATGGAGCTATTGGCTCTGAACCTGTACGACGATCCTTATTCTCTGATCGCCACCCGCATCGTGACCAGCCTGGAGGAGAGCTAACGAAAAGCAGCCAGGGGCCGCGCCCGACGAACGTTCGCTGTTGGAAGTGCGCGGCGCTTCGTTACAAGGCCACTTTTATTCCTCTTCGGCGAACACCTCGGCCGTGAAGACGTAGAATTGCGCTCCCTCCTGCCAGCAGTTCTGGTCGTCTATACCGGCCTTGAGGCACAGGTTAGCCAGCATCTCCTGGCGATCCCAGCCCTGTTCGGGCGCCACCTGGGGCAGAAACACTCCCTGGTTACCACCCTTGACCAGAATTACCCCGTGACGGCCAACCTCGATTTCGTTCACGTCGTCGAGGGGCTGGAGAGGGGAGAGGACCGAAATCTCAATCTCGACCTCGTCCAACTCCGCGCTGGTCAAGGGCGGGAAACGTGAATCGGCGACGGCGGCTTCGATGCCCACCCGCTGCACGGTCAGGTACAGGGGAGTGTCGGCAGTCATACGACCGATGCAGCCGCGCAACTGGCCGTCGTGCTCCTTTAAGGTGACAAAAGCGCCGCTGAATCGTTGCAGGTTAGGCTCGGTCACGGTATATGCAGGAGCGACCATAGCTTTCAGGAAGAGGGTTATGGTCTCCCGCGCCATGCTCAGGAGCTTCTTTTTCTCCGCCCTGTTGAGGGGGATAGGTTCCATTAAGCTGGATTCTAAATCGGATACCGACCCGGATCGGGACGGGGTCGGTTGGGGGGAAGAGGCCGTGGGGGTCGGAAGGGACTCCTCGCCGCGCCAGAACATGACCGCCCCATAGCCGACCACCTGCTTGCGGTCGCCAAAGGGCGTATCGCCGGAATTGGCGTACTTCAACACCATCGCCCGATTGGCGCCCAGGCCCAGAGCGGTCAGCATGGTCGTGTAGAGCGGCCCCTCACCACAAAAGACGCAGTGCAGGTTGGGCAGGCCCCGGCCCATGTAATCGTCAATGGTGTGGGCCACAAGCTCGGGGTCCATGCTCTCCACGGCGGACAGGGCAGCCTGATCTACCAGGCAGGCCGTCTCGTAATCGGGGTAGTGCGACATATCGGTGCTGGCGACGATCAGCGCCTTTTTGCCCGCCAGAAGTTCGGTCAACGCCTGGCTGAGAGCCTGAATATTTTCCTCTGAGGGTTCGCCGACGATAACAGGCACGATCTTGAAAGGCTTGTCCTGGTAAACCCGCTGCAAAAAGGGAATCTCCACCTCGACGGCATGCTCGGCGCGGTGCACGTCACGGTCGAAGACAATACGTTCGTCGGCAGCTATGAGCGATTCGGCCAGCGCGGTGTCGATGGGCACCAGGCCCAGGGGCGTCTCGAAGGCCCCCTCGGCCCAGACCGATACGTCCTTGAAAGCAGGGTCACGGTGGTTGTTGCCCACGACGACGATAGCCTCGTAGTCCACGCCTTCGATTTGTTTGAAGGAGTAAGCCGCCACCTGCCCGGAGTAAACGTAGCCGGCGTGGGGCACGATGAGGGCTATCGGTTCCGGTCCGATCTTTTCAACTTCCCCCAGAAGGGTATCGACCATCGTTGCCAACTGCTCGGCGTCGCCGGGGTAGAACGAACCGGCTACGGCGGGATGGCGTATCTCCCCGGCAGGTGTTGGGGCAGGGGTGGGGGTCTGCGGCCCGGCTTCTGGGGTACTGTCACTTTCTTCTGGGGTGGCGGTCCTTTCGGCGGCTTCCACTTTTGCTTCCCCGGAAGCCGGGGAGGGCACCGCACAGGCGAATAGAAACAAGGCAAGCGAGGCGACCAAAACCAACGATATCATCAGCTCTAAGGATTTCTTCTTTACATCCATATCCACTACCTCCAAAATGTCAAAAAAACCAACCCCGCTCAATCATGGTGGCGAGCGTGATTGGTTCCAGTACCCTGAAGGGGACTCACTTCATACCTACCTATTTGCTACTGCCCACTCGCCAACATTCCCCTACATCCTCACCTTTGGAGGAGAGTTCGTCCTCTAGAGGCGTGATTATCTTCACATACCTACAGTCGATCCACCCCACCTGTTTCTCACTGCTCTCAAATTCTTCCACATACACTCGGATCATGAGATCCTCACTACTGTTTCTTTCTACTTGAAGCCACTTGCCCTGTGTACCCGAGCTGATAGCACCTACAACCGGCTTACTCTTACATTGGTTGCCCTCATACGATCTCCAGAGAGTTACGAATCCGGCATCTCCGCTACCCAGGACTATTACATCTCCCTCGTGCTTGAACTTCACGGAACCGGTCGGACAATTACATCCTGAGACCAGGAGGCCGCAGACAACGGTCAAAAGCCCGATGACTAAGGTCTTTGCCCTCATATCACTCCTCCTACCTGCCCTATATTTGGCACTTGCACAGGCACAATGCCACTTTCTACCCAATCCCCCGCAGCGTAATTACTGTCATTTTAGCATAGAGGCCGGGGGTTGTCAAACTTTTTCTGTTTAGACAAAAACGCCAAAATGCGCTATAATGATCGGGCGAACTTCCGTTCTATATCTGGCGAAAGAGGTGAAGGATATGCCCCCTTTTAAAGTGGTCTCTCACCTGGTCCCCAGGGGCGACCAGCCGCAGGCCATCGAGCAACTGGTGGACGGGCTAGAAAAAGGATACAAACATCAAACCCTGCTGGGGGCCACGGGTACGGGCAAAACTTACGTCATGGCCCAGCTCATCGAGCGCTGGCAGCGTCCCGCCCTGGTCATCGCCCACAACAAGACGCTGGCCGCCCAACTGTACGCCGAATTTAAGGAGTTCTTCCCCCACAACGCCGTGGAGTACTTCGTCAGCTACTACGATTACTACCAGCCCGAAGCCTACCTGCCCCGCACCGATACCTACATCGAAAAGGACGCCAGCATCAACGACGAGATCGACCGCCTGCGCCTGGCGGCCACCAGCGCCCTTTTCTCCCGCCGTGACGTGGTCATTGTCGCCTCCGTGTCGTGCATCTACGGCCTGGGCAGCCCGGAGGATTACGGCAACGTGGTCGTCCATCTCCAGAAGGGCCAGGTGCGCAAGCTGAGCCGCATCTTGCGCCACCTGGTAGACATCCACTACGAGCGCAACGACTACGACCTGCGGCGCGGCACTTTCCGCCTGCGGGGCGATACCCTGGACATCTTTCCTGCTTACGGCGAGGAGACTGCCTATCGGCTCGAACTGTGGGGCGACGAGATCGAGCGCCTGCTGGAAATCAATCCCCTGACGGGCGAGACGGTGGCCGAACATGCCACCCTGGATATCTACCCGGCCAAACTGTTCATCACTCCCCAGGAAAAGCTAAGCCTGGCCCTGGCCGACGTCGAAAAGGAGTTGCAGGAACGCCTGGAGACGCTGCGAAGCCAGGAAAAATTGCTGGAGGCCCAACGCCTGGAACAGCGCGTTAAATACGACCTGGAGATGCTGCTGGAGATCGGCTATTGTCCCGGCGTGGAGAACTACTCCCGCCACCTGGGTCGCCGCGCCCCCGGCAGCCCGCCCTGGACCCTCCTGGACTACTTCCCCGACGACTTCCTGATGTTCATTGACGAGTCGCACATGACCGTGCCCCAGATCAGAGGCATGTACAACGGCGACCGCGCTCGCAAAGGGGTGCTGGTCGATTACGGTTTCCGTCTGCCTTCCGCTATGGACAACCGCCCCCTGAACTTCAAAGAATTCGAGGAACACACTCGCCAGGTCATCTATACCTCGGCCACCCCAGGCCCTTACGAACTGGAAAAATCTTCCCAGGTGGTAGAGCAGATCATCCGCCCCACCGGCCTGGTCGATCCCCAGGTGGTGGTCAAGCCCACCAAAGGCCAGATCGAAGACCTGCTGCACCAGATCAACGAACAGGTGAAACGCGGCGAGCGCGCCCTGGTCACTACCCTGACCAAACGCATGGCCGAAGACCTGGCCGACTACCTGATCGACATGGACATCAAGGTGCACTACCTGCATTCGGAAATCCACACCCTGGAACGGGTGGAGATATTGCGCGACCTGCGCCTGGGCGTCTACGACGTGGTGGTAGGGGTCAACTTACTACGCGAAGGGCTAGACCTGCCGGAGGTGTCCCTGGTGGCTATCCTGGACGCCGATAAAGAGGGCTTCCTGCGCTCCGAAGGGGCCTTGATCCAGACCATGGGGCGAGCCGCCCGTCACATCAACGGCCTGGTCATCATGTACGCCGATAACATGACCAAATCTATGGAGGGGGCCATCGCCGAGACGGAACGCCGCCGCCGCAAGCAGATAAAATATAACCAGGAACACAACATCACCCCGGCCAGCATCGTCAAGGAGGTCCGAGACCTGACCGACCGCATCAAAGCGGAGACCGAAG
>DAOULT010000016.1:0-45088 GCA_034417895.1 Anaerolineae bacterium
GTCCACGAAGTTGCTCTTCCCCGACCCGTTCGGCCCTACCAGGACGGTGAGCGGACTGAGCCTGACGTCCACGTCGGCCAGGCTGCGATAGTTTTTGACCTTCACACGGGTGATCATGTTTCTTCACTTCCCATTCCATATCTACAGGGATCGCTCAACGCCAATCATTCACCATTGTACTTCAACTTTGGCCTAAAAGCAAACATACAGGCGCCTGGCACTTCCAAAGCGCCAGGCGCCTTTGCCACAGTTCATTGAGTAGACCCTTCGTGTTTCAAAAACACAAAGGGTCTACCCCGGCACCTTCTATTGCCCATACTTTTCCATATAGCGACGATGGGCGCGGGCCACTTCCTCTGCCGGTATCTCGTCCGGCTGGCCCAGCAGCAGGGCCAGGTGAACGGTTTTGGCTATATCTTCCACCATCACGGCAGCCTTCGTCGCCGCTGTGGGCGTGGGGCCGATGGCGAAGACGCCGTGATTCTTCATCAGGATGGCCGGCGAGCTTCCGATAGAGCGCACGATCTCCATTCCGATTTCCTCAGTGCCGATTTTGGCGTAGGCTCCCACCGGGATGGGGCCGCCAAACTCGTCGGCCATGGCCGTCAGGTAGACAGGGATGGGATGGCCCAGGGCGGCAAAGGCCGTGGCGTAGTTGGAGTGGGTGTGGACGATGCCCCCCACGTCCGACCGCTGGCGGTAGACGTACAGGTGGGTGGCGGTATCCACCGAGGGCTTCAACCGCCCCTCTATCACCTTGCCGTCCATATCGACCACCACCAGGTCGTCGGGCTGTAGCTCCTCGTAGCGGACCCCGCTGGGCTTGATGACCACGTAATCTCCAGAGCGACCACTGACGTTACCGCTCGTCCAGGCCACCAGATTGCTCCTGGGCAATTCCAGGTTCATGGCCCACACTTCGCGGCGCAATTCTTCCAGCAATTTAGCAACCTCCATAATCTTATCCGGCCAATGTCTCGGCTTTGATGCCTTTGAGGACTTTCATCACGTCGTTCTCACCGCGGCCAAAATAGTTGTGCAACTTCTCATATTCGGCGTAGAGTCGGCCGTAGACTTCTTGATGCTCAGGGATGGGCCGATAGCCCTCGTCTTTCAGGTGAGCCATACACCTGGTGGCCTCGAAGATGTCGTCGTAGCCTCCAGCCGCTTTGCCGGCCGCCACCGCCCCGAACATGGCCGAACCCAAAGCCGCCGCCTGGGATGAAGCCGCCACCTTGATCTCGCGCCCCGTCACGTCGGAGTAGATTTGCATCAGCAGCTTGTTTTTCTCCGGCAGGCCCCCGCAGGCCACCAATTCGTTGATGGGCACCCCGCTTTTCTCGAAGGTTTGGATGATGATGTTGGTGCCGTAGGCCGTGGCTTCGATCAGAGCGCGATATATCTCCTCCGCTCTGGTAGCCAGGGTGGCTCCCAGCAGCATTCCGGTCAGATCGACGTCCACCAGGATGGAGCGGTTGCCGTTCCACCAGTCCAGGGCCAGAAGACCGCTCTCGCCTGGCTTGAGCTGGGCCGCTTTCTCTTCCAGAAGTTGATGCAGGTCGATGTTCCGCGCCTGGGCTTCGTCGCGGTAAGGGGCTGGAGCGGCGTGCTCCACGAACCAGGCGAAATGATCGCCCACGCAGGACTGGCCGGCCTCGTACCCGAAACAGCCGGGGATGATGCCATCCTCCACCACCCCACACATGCCCTCCACGATCTTCTTCTCTTCGCCGAGCACCATGTGGCAGATGGAGGTGCCCATAATCATCACCATGCGACCCGTCTCCACCACGGTGGAAGCTGGCACCGAGACGTGGCCGTCTACGTTGCCGATGGGCACCGCCGTGCCTGGCTTCAGGCCGGTCAGCTCGGCCATTTCCTTCGTGATGCCCCCGGCTCGCTGACCCAGAGGGTAGATGACCCGCGACAACTTCTCGTCGATCACGTGGCCTAGCCTGGGATCCAGAGCGGCAAAGAACTCGTCCGCGGGGTAGCCTGTGCCTTTCTCCCAGATGGCCTTGTAACCGGCCGTGCAGGAGTTGCGTTTCTCCTGGCCCGTAAGCTGGAGTACGATCCAGTCCGCCCCCTCGATGAAGCGGTCGGCGGCCTGGTATATCTGCGGCGCTTCGTCCAGAATTTGCCATATCTTGGGGAAAAGCCACTCCGAGGAAATCTTGCCCCCATAGCGGTTCAGGAAATCCTCTCCTCGCTGGCGGGCGATTTCGTTGAGCTTATTGGCCTCCGGCTGGGCGGCATGGTGCTTCCATATTTTGACCCAGGCGTGGGGGTTATCCCGCCACTCCTCCTTGAGACAGAGAGGCGTGCCCTCTTCGTCGATGGGCATCATGGTACAGGCCGTGAAATCGGTGCCCAGGCCGATGACGTCCTCCGCCTCCACGCCCGCCTCTTTCAAGACCGCCGGGATGGTCTCCTTCAGGGTCTCGATGTAATCAGCCGGGTTTTGCAGGGCAAAGTCCGGGTCCAGCCGGATGTCTGTGCCAGGCAGCACCTCGTCGATGACGCCGTCCTTATAGTAATAAACTGCGGTGGCTACCTCTTCGCCGTTAGCCACATCGACCAGCACCGCGCGCCCCGATTCGGTGCCGAAGTCGATGCCAATTGAGTATTTCTTGTCTCCCATGCGTCAATACCTCCTTATGTAAAAATACAAAGCTATTGTTTTTTATTCATGCTTATACATGAAGGCAAAAAAGTTTTGTCCAGGCTTTTTGTAATTCTCACCGATAGGCTCGAAATCTTCCAAAGTCAGAGGGGGATCGATCTGCTCACACGCATCTAGCAAAAACCACATTCTTGCTGTATGCCATTTTACCTCACCCTTAGCGTTCTCGATATAAAACCCGGTAAAGCCTCTTTCATTCTCTTGCATATATTCTAGTACATATTCTGGTGTATACTCTGGCCAGGGAGATTTGGTGCCTTTCTTGCCGCTGGGCCCTTTAAAATCGACGATCCGATATTGCCATCCAACTTTGCCTCCGACGGAATAATAGAGCCAGGTAGGCAAGGAGCGTCTAAGCTCACCGAGATACCATTGCTTCGTAGGCGCGAAACTCCACGGCCAGGCAAGCTTGCCTTTCCTGCGAATAAAGTCCTTATCATCATATTCGCGCCAGTCTTCACCCCGCAGTTTTTTGCGGGGACAAGACCCAATGATCACCACCTTTTTCATTGCTGTGCCTCACTTTCAGGTAATGCCCCTGGGGACAGGATTATGCTTCTAAAATAGCCGGCCGCTCGATGGTCTGGCCCTCTATTTCGATGGGCAGCATAGGCCAATCTCCCACACTGGTGATGATCTCGTTGGTCTCTTTGCCCACCAGGATGGTATCCTCCGACTTTACGCCCGTGATAGAAGGGTTCCAGGCGAAAGCCTGGTTTTCGTAGACGACCTCTTGTGAGGTGGGCGTGGCTACGTATTCGCGCGGCTCGTAACCAGCCAGGCCGCCTTGATGGTGCAACTGCCACTCGCCGGGGAAGCCCTGCTCGGCGTAGGCATCGACGGCCCGCTGGAAAATGTCGGCCACGATTGCGCCCGGCCGCGTGGCGGCGATGAAAGTGGCGTCCACGGTGGCTGTCGCCAACTGCTTCTTGCGGAGTTCGGGGGACAGCGGGCCGAAGTGGACAAAGCGCGTGGCCGAAGCCACCAGCCCCCAGCGGCGACCACATAGCACCAGCATCACGTACTCTTCCAGGATCTTGTCGGTGGGGATAGGGTGACGGTAGCTGAAGATCCGCTCGTCGGCGGCGATCAGGTTGACGATAGGCGTGCAACCCCGGTCCAGGGCTTCCTCGGCCAGCACGCCCGCGATCTGAAACTCGGTCATGCCCGGACTGATCCTTTGGGCTGCGGTCTGAACGGCCTGACCGCAGGCTGCGGCCACCAGCCGGAAACGCTCTACCTCCTGGGGCAACAGCCGGGTACGCAAAGCCTGCAACTCGGCTCCCACGTCCACCGCCCCCGGATAAGGCCCATCAACTCCCAGCTTCATCCCGGCCGTGAATTGCACCACCGCCTGCTGAGGTTCCCACCAGTTGCCTGCGGCGAACTCCCAGCCCTGGGCAGTCAATTTTTCCTCATCGCCCAGACGCAGAGCCTCGATGTTGTTGGTGATCACGTACTTTTTCTCCGGGGTGATGAGCAGTGAGCCTGCGCCCTTTTCCGCGGCGCTGTTGACGAAGCTGGCCGCTCCGGCGGTGTACCAGGCAAAATTGCTGATCCTTTCCAGCAGCAGGGCGTCCAGGCCCCTGTCCTCCATGAGGGTTCTTACCTTTTTCTCCTTTTCTTGAAGCTCGTCCACGAAAATTTTTCCTCCTCAAGAGTTCTACATCTCATGGCTCAATTCAGCCAGAGCGGGGTAAATTTTGGCAAAGGTCCGATATCTTGCCAGGTAACGTTCGTGCTTATCCAGGTCAGGCTCGTAGACTTTTTTGGCCCTGACCATCTGTCGGACTCCTTCCTGAACCGAGGCGAAACGGCCTATAGCCGTCCCGGCCAGGATAGCCACCCCCAAACAGGCCGCCTCGGAAACGTCCATAGCCACCACCCGTTTGCCGAAGATATCGGCCTTGAGTTGCAACCAGACAGGCGACTTGGCTCCCCCACCGATAGCCCGTAACTCGTCGACCACGATGCCGGCTCCTTCCATGGCGTCCAGGCTGAGCTTGGTCTCGTAAGTGATGCCATCCAGCAGGCCCTTGACGATTTCCTCTTTGGTATTAGCCAGGCTGAGGCCCAGGATAGTCCCCTTGGACCGAGGGTCCATCCAGGGGGTGCCGCTCCCGGCAAAATGGGGCAGGACGAAAACCCCGACCGGCCCGTCAGGGATACTCTCCAGGAGAAGATCGTATACGTCCCGTCCCGTGCGCTCGGCCTCCATTCTCTCCTCGGTCCCGAAGTTGTCGCGGTACCAGCGCAGGAGACCGCCGCCGGTGGCGGTGTAGCCCAGGGCGAAGTACATATCTCGCGCCGCATGGCAGTAGCAGGGCAGGTTGCTGTCCAGCAGCTTTTTGTCCAGGACAGGCTGTGGACAGGCTACGGCAATGCACTCCACCGTGCCGGTGGCATCCATGGCCGCTCCTTCTTCGATGACCCCGGAGCCTAAAGCTCCGGCCGGCTGGTCGTGTGCGCCGACCACGGCCACCGCGCCCTTCCCCAGACCCAACTCCGCCGCCCTGGGGATTTCTCCTACCACTTCACCGGAGGGCCGGGCCTGGGAAAAAAGATTTTCGTCCAGATCGGCCAGGGCGAGCATTTTCTCCGACCACGTCTGCCGGGTCACGTCGAAGAGCATGGTGCGAGAGGCCAGCGAGTAGTCGATGGTCGGCGGCAGACCTAGCTTGTGGCAGACGAAATCCTGCACGCACAGGAAACGTTTGGCCCTGGCGAAAAGCTGCGGCTCGTTCTCACGCAGCCACATCACCTTGACCACGGTGTACATAGGGTGCAGGGGCATCCCGGTGATCTCAAAGACGCGCCCCTTGCCCAGCTTTTCCTCCCACCAGCGGACCTGCTGGCCGGTGCGGGTATCCAGGGCGCCGATGAAATTGCAAAGCTCCTCTCCCTGCTCGTCGATGGGCACCACCGATTCCCCGTGCGTGGAAACGCTGAGCGCTCTCACTTTATCTGCGGGGTTATTGGTGGCCGCTTCTCCGATCACGGCCTGCACTGCTTCCCACACCTGCCTGGGGTCTAGCTCCATCCAGTCGGGCCGGGGAGTGAGCATGGGGTACTCTCGATAAGCCTGAGCCAGAGTATTGCCTTCTTCGTCGAAGATCACCGCTTTACAGCCGGTGATGCCTACGTCCAATCCCATTAAGCTCATTGTTGCTCCTCGCTAATCTAATCTCAGTATATTCCAAAACTCAGGCCAAAAGGCCCTGATTAAAGCCCCAGAGGGCAAAGAAAAAAGATTTTTCTCTTAAACCACAAAGGACACCAAGATTTTATACTTTGTGCTCTTGGTGGTTATTAAAAGGTGACTGGCACTCTGAAAATGCCAGTCACCTGGGGGCCGCTCATCCCTTGACCGCCCCAAAGGTCAGGCCGCGTACGATATAGCGCTGCACGGTCAGGGCCAGCAAAGCCGGAGGCAGGATAGCCAGGAGCAGTCGGGTAGCCACGTACCAGAATTGCACGCCCTGGGTGTGCTCCACCCCGGCCACGATCAGGGTCATGGGGCTGGCCTTCTGATAGGTCAGCACCAGGGCAAAAAGGAACTCGTTCCAGGCGAAAGCGAAGCAGATGACCGCCGCCGCAGCCGCAGCCGGGGCGGCCAGCGGCAAAGCGATGCGCCAGAAAGCCCCGAAGCGTGAGCAGCCGTCCACCAGGGCCGATTCTTCCAGCTCTACCGGCAGTTCTTTGAAAACGTCGCGCATGATGAGCACGGCGAAAGGCATGGTGAAGGTGGCGTTAGCCAGGACCAAAGCCAGACGGGTATCCAGCAGGTTGAAGGTTTTCATCACCAGAAAGAAGGGGATGACCGTGACCATCGGCGGCAGAAAGCGTTGCGAAAGAAACCAGAGGGTCATATCCTTGTTCTGCCAGCGACGGAAACGAAAGCGAGCCAGACCATAACCGGCCATCGTGCCCAGGAAAATGGCAATGGCGGTGGCTCCCCCGGCGATGACCAGGCTGTTGACCAGCGAGCCACCGATCTCCCGGCCACGCATGCCGAGTTCCAATTTCCAGTTGTAAAGGGTGGGTTTGAATTGCAGGAAAGGAATCAAGGCCGGGGTGGTCAAAATGACGCCTGGCTCCTTGAAAGAAGTGATGATGGCCCAATAAAAAGGAAAAAGAGCCCAACAGGTGGCGACAATGATCACCACCCAGAGCAGGATGCGGCCCAAAGTTATACCTTTTCTTGCTGTCATAAGAAGCGTCTCCTTTATTCGTAAATCTGCCTCATGCGGGCGAAGAAGAACATGCTGATAATCAGGACGATGAGCAGCAGAATGTAAGCCAGTGACGAAGCGTACCCGGTATTGAAATTGCGCAGGCCGGTCTGGTAGATGTAATAGGAGTAAGTCTGGGTAGCCATGCCCGGCCCCCCCCCGGTCATACTGAAAGGAATGTCCAGCACTTTGAAAGCTTCCACCAGCCGCAGCATGGTCACCGTAAACAGCACGGGAGCGATGAGCGGCAGGGTGATGTACCGAAACGTATCCAGGCTGGAGGAGGTATCCAGGCGGGCGGCTTCGTAAATCTCTTCCGACAGGGCCTGCAACCCGGCCAGGATGACCAGGAAGCAGAAAGGCGTCCACTGCCAGATGTCTACCAGGATGATAGCCAGCCGGGCCGGCCAGACCTGGGAAAACCAGCCCGGAGCACCGGCGTGCAGGACCCTGAGAACGGTGTTCACCGCGCCCACCTCTTCGTGAAAAATGGTCAGGCCCAGATAGCCCAGGGCAATGGGGGCGGTGAAAAGAGGCAGGGTGAAAAAGGAGCGGAAAATACGTTGTCCGCGCAGAGGACGATTGAAGAGCAGAGCCAGTCCCAGCCCCATCAGCACGGTCAGGCTGACGCTGACCACCACGAAGAAAAGAGTAACCTCCAGGGCGCTCCAGAAGCGGTAATCTCTGAAAGCCCTGGCAAAATTCTCAAACCAGATAAACCGCTGCGGCTTGCCCAGGCGGGCGTGCATAAAAGCCAGGCGTAAGGAGTAAAGCAGCGGGAAGATGGTGAAAATCAAAATCCAGATAATTCCCGGCACGACGAACAAATATTTGAGACGCTCATGTTCTCGCATAAAAACCCTCCCCAGAAAAAAAATTTTAGCCGATGGCTTTGGCTTTTAGTTAAAGAGGGGAGGGATCGACAGGCCAATCCCTCCCCCTTGCCTGACTGTCAGAACCTACCGAGTCTTTATTACGGCGTGTAGCCGATAGACTCCTGGTACAGCCTCAGCAGATCCTCTTTGCCGTAGTCCTCGACGATCATCTTCCAGTCCTCGTAGGTCAAGTCGAGGGCCTCCTGCGGGCTGAGCTGGCCCGTGACCGCTTCGGACAGGTGGATATCCCAGATCTCCTGCATTTCCGGCGTACCGGGGATGCGCAGGTAAGACTGGGCGATAGGATAGTTGAAGAAGTTATCCTGATAGGCATTGATGAAGTACCTGGCGTCTTCGGGGTCGTAACCACCAGCCACGTAGTCTTCCTCCGTGGCCGTGCCGTAAGGCTCGAACCAGTCGTAAGTGGTGCCGGGATCGACGCCCGTCCAGCCGTAAGCCACGTTCCAGTGGTTGATCTGCGGCGTGGCCTGAAGCGCCATCCAGTAGTAACACAGGTCGGGATCGTCGGCGTACTTGGAGATGACCGGGTGCCAGGAGCAGCCTACCAGGTTGGCGACCATGTTAGGCTCTTCCAGATCGAGGAATTCGCCCTTTTCCATGTCGTAGGGGTACTTGGTGCCGGGGATGCCCCGCGCTCCCAGTTTGCCCATGATGACCGACTGGGTGGGATCCTGGGACAGCGAGCCTACGTCGCCCCAGGAGAAGCAGAACACGGCGTTGCCCGACAGGAAGTCGGCCCAGGCCTCGTTCAGGCTCCAGCCCCAGGCAGCCGAGGGACCAGCCTTGGACAGAGCCAGCAGCATCTCCAGAGCGCGCACGTGGCCGGGAGAGTTGATGATGGGCTCCATGGTCTCCGGGTCGAACCAGTAGACGTTGTGGTACTTGGTGATCTTGGACGGATCGTCGCCTGGCGCCGGCAGGCAGACGTAAGGAGCAGAAACGGCCATGAAGTGGAAGTAGCCCTGGCCGGCCACCTTGAGGTGGAGAGCGATGCCGTCATCCGAGTCGCCGTCGCCGTTCCAGTCCCTCTTGTTGAAGAACTGGGCGATCTCCAGCACGTCCTCCCAGGTGTTCATCTCTACCGGCATGGGATGGCCCATCTCCTCTTCAAACTTGGCCTGCCACTCCGGGTCCTCGATGATATCCCGGCGGTAGTAGAGGACCTGGGCATCGTGGTCGTTGTTGGTGCCGTACCACGTGCCGCCCCACTGCATCATTCCCGCCGTATAGGGGTTGATGGCCTCTGGCTCCCAGTTGGGCATGTTTGGATCGGCCAAGTACTCATCAAAGGGCAGGATCCAATCGTTGTAGATGTAGTCACCGTAGTAGTTGCTGCAATTGATGAGGATGTCGTAGGTGCCGGTGCCTGTGGAGAGGTCGGTGAAGATCTTCTCGCGCAGTTCAGCGAAGGGAATCTCTACGATATCGTAGGTGGCCCCGGTCAGTTTCTCGAACATGGGCCGCCAGAAATAGCACGGCCCGGAAATGGCCCCTCGGGGCCCGGCGGAGTAAACGCCGATGGTGAAGGACTTGCCCGCCCAGTCCGGGTTAGGCGTGCCCTTATCGGCCTCGTTCCAGGCCTTGCAGGCCGTCTCGGCCTCGTTGCCCATGGCTCCTTCAAACTCGCACTCTTCTTGGGCCGGGTCTGCGGCGTAAGCAACGGGCACCAGACTCACCAGCAGAACTAATACCAGCAGCAACGCTGCTAACTTTTTCATTTCTTAAAACCTCCATCTCCTTCTTTGGTATTTGTAGAGAGCCATCTGCCCAGATAGCTCCCTGCCTTTGTACTTTACGTACCACGCCTTTTATGCTCCTGTCCATCACCTCCCTTCCATTTTTTCTCCATACTTACCTACCGCCGACTTTAAAACGTCGGCCTGTCTCGGTAAACAAAAAGACTGCTTCTGTTTACATCGCCTTGAGTCGTGCCCTGTTTTCAGCGAGGTAAACAGAGTCAGTCTTGGTCGATTAAGTGTGTCGCCCTTGAAGCCAGGAAGCTCACAGTCGTCACCCTCATCCCTTGAATATGTTCTTCCTCAGAACCTTCACAATCCAATATCCTGTTAAGCGACAAGCCTCGACGATGCTGACGCTTGAGTCCCTCCACATCGAAGATACCGTAAACATCCGATGTGGTCTTGTTCGACTCATGGCCCAGTAACCGTGAGGCTGCTGGTAATGGCACACCGTTTTCCAGATTCACAATACTGAAAGTGTTTCTGAATTGGTGCGGATGGACCATTTCACCTAGTTGCTTGATTATACTATAAAGGCCATGGTATGTCAAGCAGCCCCGCTCCCCCAGTTAAGGCGGTGTCAAAGTCCGGCCTGAGCCAACTGCTCGAGCCCCCGTCCCGGAGGCGATGATCGTGTAGTACCGTGATGCTATCTACGACATCCCCGAGACGGGGACTGAGAGCGGGCGAAGCTGATGGGCTACGACTCAATGAACCCCAGAATGAGAACCGGAGAACATCCCTCCTGACCCACGATCAGGTCGCCACGACGATCATAGAACGTTGGGTCTCCCGGCTCGTCTACAAAGAACCAGTTCTTGCCGGTGATGGGTGTTTTCATCTTTAATCTTCGGCCTCGCTTCGGGCACACCGAAAGCCGATATTATCGTTCCGATTGACCAGCTCGAAGTAAAAACGACGCGCTGTCCGGGCGCTGGTCGGGCTGCTGGTCCAGGAGCCGCCGCGCAACACTTTACGGGTGGTCATGCCCTGGTAATTGTCGGCCACACACTCCCAGACGTTACCGGCCATGTCGGCCAGCCCGTAAGGACTGTCCCCTTGAGGAGAGTAATCCCCCACCGGCGTGCTGTCCTTGAGGCCTGAGTCCATGATATTGCATCTGTTCTTATCGAACTCATCTCCCCACGGGTACTTACGTCCATCTGTTCCTCTGGCCGCTTTCTCCCATTCGGCTTCGGTTGGCAGCCGCGCCTGACGCCAGCGGCAATAGGCATCGGCGTCATACCAGGTCGCCATCACCACCGGGTGGTTGGCCCGCCCCTCTGGATAAGTGCGCGTCGTCTGATCCCAGTTGTACGGCGCGGCCCATTCTTCATCCAGGTATGGCGCCGGATGATCCGGATTAGCCTCCAGGAAAAGTTTATATTGGGCATTGGTTACCTCGGTGCGGTCGATCCAGAAAGCCTCCAGGTCAACGGTACGTTTGGGGCCTTCGGCCTCGAACCACCTGTGCTGGCAGGTATCTCCGATCCTCTCCTGGCAATCCTGGAAAGCCGTCTCGATCTCTTCCTCGCTGCTGCCCATGATAAATTTTCCGGCCGGGACATAAACCATCTCCACGCCACCTATAAGCTGCACCTCACCGGGCCGGGGGGCGGTGGGCAGGGCAGAGCGGCACCATACCCCCCGATCTATCACAGCCACTATCAGAGCGACCAGAGCCACAAACACGATAACCCCCAAGATCAGCCAGGTCCGAAAATCCCTTTTTTTACTAACGGCCATTGTCTTACCTCCCCTGCCACAGACGACTGAATCCTCGCTATGAGGCGTGGCTAATCCGTGTCTGCTGCTCTAAGCAACGAAAGGGCCTTCTCGTCCTGTAGGCCGTACCCAGGACGATCAAGGCCCTTCCTGAATGGTCGGGCTTTAGTCCCAAAGTTTGCCTCCGCCTGAGCGATGGCCTGAGTCTATTAGCCATGCTCTAAAAATAGAGACTGGCGACGGCCATCCGCAGATCGGGGGGTCCCGGATGGCTCCAGATCAGGCCCCCAGACGCCCTCATCTCTCCATGCCACAGAGAGGCGAAACGGAGGTAAAGATACACCTCAGGTCCAGTGCCGACCATAACCAGATGGCATCCCCATTTGCGTCTTGCTAACTATTTTACCACAAATGTCTTTTTAGCGCAAACGTTGACACCACCCCCAAAAGGCTGTATACTAATAGCTGACGGGAAACAGGTTTCAGCTTGTGTGTAAATATGCTATTAAAACGTCTGGAGCTACAAGGCTACAAAACCTTCGCCATCAAGACCGAGTTTCTGTTTGATCCGGGTATAACGGCCATCGTAGGCCCCAACGGCAGCGGCAAAAGCAACGTCGTTGATGCTGTGCGCTGGGTGCTGGGTGAACAGAGCTATCGCTCCTTGCGCGCCAAACGCACCGAGGACATGATCTTTTCGGGCAGCGCCCAACGCTCTCGTCTGGGCATGGCCCAGGCTTTTTTGACCTTCGACAATGCCGATGGCTGGCTGCCGATAGACTACAGCGAAGTGACCATCGGGCGGCGGGCCTACCGCTCGGGCGAAAACGAGTATCTGCTGAACGGCCATTCAGTACGTCTCAAGGACATTAACGAACTGTTGGGCAGCGCCGGATTGAGTCGCCGCACCTATACGGTCATCGGGCAGGGCCTGATCGATGCCGCGCTCTCTCTCAGGCCGGAGGAACGGCGTATCCTTTTCGAGGAGGCGGCCGGCATCACCGGCTATCAGGCCAAGCGCGATAACGCCCTGGTCAGGCTGGAAGCCACCCGGCAAAACATCATGCGCGTCAATGACATCATAAACGAAATCCTCCCCCGCCTCAAGCGTCTCGAACGGCAGGCCCAACAGGCCCACGAGTATAATCAACTTTGTGAGGAGTTGGAGGGTCTGCTGCGCATCTGGCACGGTTATCGCTGGCATCAGGGGCAGAAAAACCTGGCCCTGGCTAAAGCCAGGCTGGAAACGCAGCAGGAAGGCTTGAACCTGCGCAAAACCGAGTTGCAAAATATCGAGGAGCAGATCGATCACATCCGCGCTCGCCAGAGTCAGCGGCGACAGGAGCTAAGCGAGTGGCATAACCAGAGCAGTGTCCTGCACGCCCAGGCGGAGAAAGTTCAGCGCCACCTGGCCGTGAGCCAGGAAAGACACCGGCTCCTGAAGCGACAGAGAGAAGAGATCGTGGCCGAGATCAAGCCCCTGGAGATCGAGTGCTCCTCCCAGAAGGGGCGGATCGAGCGGACTGAGGCAGAATTGATCCGCCTGGAAACCCTGGGGGCGGAACAATCGAACCACCTTGAGGAAGCTCAAAAGCGGCTGGAAGCCCGCCAGCGCCAACGCCGGGCTCTCCTGGAGGAGTTGACCACCGTTCGGAATCAGGCCCTGGCCTTGACCACGGAAACAGCCAATAAAGGCCACCACCTGGCCGGCCTCAAGAGGCGGAGAACAGAGATCGAGACGGAGAGAGAAAAGCGGCGGCCAACCATCGCCCACCTGGAGAACCAACTGGCCTCCCTGGAGGACCATCTGCGCCAAGTTGAGATGGAGATGGACGACCTGGCCGTCGAAAGAAAGGCCCTGGCCGGGCAGAAAGAGGAATTGCAGACCGCAGTGGAGGGCCGTAAGGAACGTCTGGCCGAGCTGGAGGCCCATCTGGGCCAGGCGCAGCGCCGGGAGGAACACTGGCAGGCCCGCCAGGAGGTCCTGGCCCGGATGCGCCAGGAAATGGAGGGCTATCGCCCCGGAGTCAGAACGATCTTGCAGGCCGCCGGCAAAGACGAGACGGGGCTGACAGGCATCGTCGGGCTGGTAGGCAATCTGGTGCAGGCCCCGGCCAGGTGGGAAAAAGCTATCGAGGCCGCGCTGGAAGGTCGCTTACAGGACATTGTGGTCCAGACCCGGACCCAGGCCGAAGCTGCCCTGGCCTTTTTGCGAGAAAAGAAAGCAGGACGGGTCACTTTCCTGCCGCTGGAAACCGCGCGTCCCCCCGAAAGCCTGGCCCCACCCCACGCTCCAGACCTCATCGGCCTGGCCCTGGACCTGGTAGACTTCGATCCCCAATTGAGTCCCGTCTTCCAACTGCTCCTGGGGCGCACCCTCGTCGTCCGAGACCTGACCACGGCCCGCCGCCTCCGGTCAGAAAACCACCACTTCAACGTCGTCACCCTGGATGGGCAAGTCCTGCGCGCCGAGGGGAGCATCAGCGGCGGACAGGCCAGCGATGAAAGCCACAAGGGAGTGCTGACCCAGGAGCGAGAATGGCGCGAGCTACCTGCCCGGCTGGCCCAAACGAGCGAGCGCCGACGACAGATCGAGACCCATCGTCAGGCTGAAGAAAGGGAAATCCAACGCCTGCTGGCGGAGATAAATTCCCTCTCGGAACGAGACCGAGACCTGGAGGCGGCCACCAGAGCCAAAGAGACAGAACGACAGACCACAGACCGGGAAAGGCCGCGCTGGCAGCAGGCTCTTGAGGAAGGCATAGCCAGCCTCGCACAGCTTGCCAGGGAAATGGAAGCCCTCGACGGGCAGGAAAGCGGCCTGGAAAAAGAAATAGAGACCCTGACAGCCCAGGAGGCGGCCCTCCAGGAGCGCACCACGAAGCTCCAGACAGAGCTGGAAGCCCTGATAGACGACGACCTGCGCCGTGAGTGGGGGCAATGGCAAACAGCTCTGGCCGTGACCGAACAGAATCAGAAGAATCAAAAAGCCCTGCTGAACAGCCAGCGCGCCGATGTGGCCCACCTGGAAAAGCGGCTGGCCACCAAACGGAAACGCGCCGAGGAACTGGAGCGCGAAAGCGACACCCTGACCACCAGGATAGCAGACCTGAATAGCCAGGCCGAGGAGCTTTCGGCCCGCATCCAGGCCCTGACCGACCTCATCGAGCCGGTCGAAACGGAGCTGGCCGCCCTGGAACGCGCTCACGCCGAGCGGCAGGAAGAGGAGGCCAGATGTCGGACCCGGATACGAGAGTGTGAGACCATATACAACCAGGCGGCCCTGGAAATGCAGCGCCGCCAGGATGAATTGCTCAATCTGCGGCGGGAGATAGAAAACGATCTGGGGCTGGTGGAACTGGAATGGGAGGTGATCGACGGACAACCGCCCCTGCCCCTCACTCCTCTGGTCTCCGCCTTGCCCTCGGTCGAGGTGCTGCCCGATGGTCTGGCAGAAGAGATCCAACGTCTGAGGGCCAGGCAGCGACGTTTGGGGCCGATCAACCCCAATGCCCCGGCTGAATATGCCGAAGCCCTGGAGCGTCACACCTTCCTGACCGCCCAGGCCGATGACCTGCAACAGGCCGTCCACTCCCTGCAAACCATCATCGTCGAGCTGGACCAGGTGATGGAAAAGGATTTCGTCCAGACCTTCCGGGCGGTGGCTGCCGAGTTCCGGGCCTATTTTACCATCCTTTTTGGAGGGGGCGCAGCCAGACTGGAGTTGACCGAGCCAGACAGGCCGCTGGAGTCGGGCATCGACATCGTGGCGCGGCTGCCTGGTCGGCGACGGCAAAGCCTGGCCCTGCTGTCTGGAGGAGAAAAGACGCTCACCGCCACGGCCCTTATCTTCGCCATCCTGAAAGTCAGCCCTACTCCCTTCTGTATCCTGGACGAGGTGGATGCCATGCTGGATGAAGCCAACATTGGCCGCTTCCGGGAAATGCTCAAGGAGTTGTCTGCTCATACCCAGTTCATTGTCATCACGCACAATCGAGGCACGATCGAAAGCGCCGATACCATCTATGGCATCTCCATGGGAGAAGATAGTGCCTCCCAGGCCATATCTCTCAAATTAGAGGATGTAGCAGCTATAAACACGTAGCAAATTGGTCACCTTGTGTCTACCCGTCCCCCTCCGTCAAAGCGGGGTGCTGCCAGGCCAACAGCCAAACAGCCAACTTTTTTCTTGACACTCTGTCCGCTATATGGTACAATTCGTGTAAGGAGGAAGGTTCTCTTCCGGGGACTGCGGTGGACGAGATAAAGAGAGATGTCTTCCCCTCTCCTATTTTTTTCTCTTCAAGTTCATCTATCCATAGAACAGAGGAGTCAATTATGGCGAAGAAGACGCGCCAGCGGATTTCCACTGCTGCCCGGCAAAAAGCCGAGGCCTATAATGCCAAAGGGCTTCAACATTACGAGAAGTGGGAAATCGAAGAGGCCATCAAAAGTTTTGAGACAGCCATCAAAACAGAGGACACTAATTCAGATTATTATCTCAACCTGGCTAGAGTGTTGGTTCGCTCCAGCGAGTACGAGAAAGCCCTGCGAGCTATAGGGGATTTTATCCGCTACGAAGAAGATACCCAGGTGGCGGAAAGATTCGAAAGACTTTTCAGTCGCGCTATGGATGGAGTGGAAAAACTGATCACCGAAAGGATGACCAAGGCGGGCATCCCTCTGGACGAAATTGGAGCCGCCATTACCATGTGGCTGGAATTTCGCGTTTCGGTCGGAAAACGGTCGTTATCTATGCGTAAACCAGCAGCCTGGGCCGCCGCTCTTGATTATACCACGCGCAAAGTAAACATTCGCGACGTGACCCAGAAAGAGATAGCCGAGCTGTACGGCATCAGCGAGAGCACGCTGCGCAGTTATTTTAACGATCTGGTAGAGACCCTGGACGTTATGCCCTGCGATTACCGCTACTTCAGGGGCGAGAACAACCCCCTGGATAAACTGGTCGAGGCCGCGACCATGCTGGAACAACTGGAAGAGCGTTTCCGCCGACCTTAAGGTCTCTCTTTATGTCCAAAGAATTCCTGGCTACGACGAGGACGCTTCCAGGCTTCACGGGGTTCATCGTTCATTATCATTATATTCATGCCCTACACAATGGTCAACCTCGGAGGAACGGAGGGAGCCGTTAGTCCGCTGAGGTTCTAACGAGCGCCCTGCTGTTCCTTGTTTTTATCCACGCGCCGCTGAACATGGGGATAAGGAGATAGAGAGTTAGTATGACGGCAACGGTTCGGGCTGAGGCGCTGAAACGTTTTTGCAGCCGGGTCTTCGAGACCGTGGGGCTGCCTTCTGAGGACGCCGTTGTTACGGCCAACGTCCTGGTGGCTGCCGATTTATACGGCATCGACTCCCACGGTGTGGCCCGTCTCCAACGCTACGTAGACGGTCTGCGTGAGGGCACTATTGCGGCTGCCCCCGCCATTAAGACGGTGCACGAGACGGCCACCACCGCCCTTATCGACGGAGGAGCCGGGTTGGGCCAGGTGGTGGGCAGCCGGGCCATGCGCCTGGCTATCGACAAGGCGCAACAGACGGGGGCCGGTTTTGTGGCCGTGCGCAATAGCAACCACTACGGCATCGCCGGATACTACGCTATGATGGCCCTGGAACACGACCTGATCGGCATTTCTATGACCAATTCGGCCACGCAGGTAGTGCCTACTTTCGGCCAGGACGCTCTGTTAGGCACCAATCCTCTCAGTGTAGCCATTCCCGCCGGCGAAGAACGTCCCTTTGTGCTGGACATGGCTACCAGCGTGGTTGCCAGAGGCAAGCTGGAAATCCGCGAGCGCCTGGGCAAAAAGGCGCCCCTGGGCTGGGCCATCGACGAGAAGGGCGGGCCCACTCCCGACCCCGGCTTGGTGGTGAAAAACCTGTCGGCCCAGGCCGGAGGCGGTCTCCTGCCCCTGGGAGGAGCCGGGGAAGAGCTTGGCGGCCACAAGGGTTATGGCCTGGCCCTCCTGGTGGACCTGCTGTGCGGCATCCTGCCCGGCGCAGCTTACGCCGACACTATCTACCCCAGGGACGAGGAAGGACGACCCCTACCCGCCAACGTGGGTCACTTCTTTGGGGCGCTGCGAGTGGATGGCTTCCGTCCTGTGGATGAGTTTAAGGCCACCGTGGACGACCTCATCCGCCGGGTCAAACGCGCCCCCAAAGCCGAGGGCCAGGATCGCATCTACATTCACGGCGAAAAAGAGTTTGAGATGGCCGAAGACCGACTGAAGAACGGCATCCCGCTCCATCCCACGGTGGTGGACACTCTGAAGGAGATAGGACGGAAACAAGGCGTGGAGTACGACCTGTAAGCTCGATCCTCATCGGTGAGAGTGAAATGCACACAAAACCTGCCTGGCTGGTTGAACATGATGTAAGCCTTGACGATGGAAGAACTGTCACATATAGTTATGATAAAGAAGGTGACATCCTGGAAATATTCTTTGAGAGAGGGCCGGCTACCTGTGCGGTGGATATAACGGACAGCATCACACTACGCTTCCGGCTGGAAGAGAGCCGGGCTATGAGCCTTATCCTGAACAACTTCACTTACCTGGCACAACCTACGGAATGGGGGCCGCGCAGCTTCCGCCTGAAAGTGGACGAGCTACCGGACGAGTTGCGGCAAAAAGTAATGTACATCATCACCGCCCCGCCGGTCAACCACTTTCTGAAGGTATCTGCTCTGTTTCTTTCTCCTGCCCAGGAATTGTGGCCTATCGCTTACCTGGAGAAGCCCAGAACGATAACCGTTGTAAAATAATCTGAAGGGGGTGCGAATGTACGCCGTACCTTACGACCAAAGCGAGATCGAGTTCGAGCTACCAGCCGGGATGCGCGGCACGGTAGTGGAATCCAGGTCGGTGCCCCCGCTGGCCGACGTGGAAGCAGCCATTGCCCAGGCTTTGGTCCAGCCGGTTAACTCCCCGCCTCTCAGGGAACTGGCTGCGCCCGGCCAGACGGCCTGCATCGCTTTCACCGACATCACCCGCGCCAGCCCCGATCACCTGCTGGTGCCGCCCACCCTGAAGGAACTGGAGGGGGCCGGGGTGCGCCGTGAGGACATCACTCTGCTGTGCGGCATCGGGATGCACCGCCCCAGCACCCCGGAGGAAAAAGTGGTCAAACTGGGAAAAGAGGTGGTGGAACGCTACCGGGTCATCGACTCCGCTCCCCAGGATCCGGCCCACCTGGTAGACCTGGGTACCACTCCTTCCGGCATCCCCCTGTCCGTCAACCGCACGGCCTACGAGGCCGACCTGCTGATAGCCACCGGCCTGGTAGAGCCTCACCAATACGCCGGCTACTCCGGGGGACGCAAAACCCTGGCGGTGGGCGCGGCCGGAGAGCAGATGATCGCCTATACGCATGGCCCGCAGATGGTCGATCATCCTGGCACCCGCCTGGGCCGCATCGAGGGCAACCCTTTCCACGAAGCAGTGACCGAAGCCGCCCGCCGGGCCGGACTGCGCTTCATCGTCAACGTGGTGTTGGACGACGCCAGACGGGTGGTGGCCGTGCGGGCCGGAGAACCGACCGCCACTTTCCTGGAACTGGTAGCCATCGCCAGGGGCATCTACGAAGTGCCCATCCCGCAGCAATACGACGTGGTCGTCGGGGGCGTCGGATACCCCAAGGACGCCAATCTCTATCAGGCCTCGCGGGCCGCCAGCTATCTCTTTTTCGCTCCTACGCCGGTGGTCAGGGCCGGGGGCTTCATCATCGTGCCCGCCAGATGCCAGGAAGGAGCAGGCCAGGGCGTCGGCGAGCAACGTTTTTACCAGACGATGAAAGAGGCTTCCGATATGCCCACCCTTTTAGCCCACGCTCGCGCCCATGGCTATAAACCCGGCGAGCAACGGGCCTTCGTCATGGCTAAGGTCCTGGAGGAGTGCCCAGTCATCGTTGTGGGCGCCGAGTGCCCGCAGGTGGTGCGCGAAGTGCACATGATCCCCGCCGCTGATATGGACGAGGCGTTCCGCATCGTGAATGAGACTCTAAGCTGCGACCTGGAGGTGCTGATCGTGCCTCACGCCCTGTTAACGCTCCCCATAGTAACTTCTTAACCCAGAGAAAGGAACACGTTAAACGAAGACTAAAAATTAAAATTGACCGAGATAAAAGCACCAACCGACGAACAATATTTAACCTGCATCCGTTGCGGATTGTGTTTGTATACCTGTCCTGTATACCGTGAGTTGCTGGTAGAAACAGTCTCACCACGAGGGCGAATGGCTTTGATCAGGGCCGTGGCGGAGGGGACGTTTAGCCCGAACGGCGATTACGCTGACAAGTTCTACAATTGCCTGCTGTGCGGGGCCTGCACCTCGGTTTGTCCCAGTGGGGTGGAGATAGACAGTCTCCTGTTGAGAACCAGGGAAGAGTTGGCCGCTCAGGAGTTGCTCCCCCCGGCGCTGAGCAGGCTGAGCGAGGCGATCCTGGCCTGTCGTAACATCGCCGGCGAGGACAATTGCCGGCGGCTGGTCTGGACCGAGAACATGGAGCGAGAGCCGTTGGGCATCGGCGGCCGGGAAATGGCCGATATCGTGTATTTTGTGGGCTGCGTGTCCTCTTTCTTTCCTATGAGCTACGGCATAGCCCAGTCCTTCGTCCAGACCCTGGAGGCGGCTGAGGTTAATTATGCTCTTCTGGGGGGCGAGGAATGCTGTTGCGCCTATCCATTGCTGGTCGCCGGGCAGCGCCAGGCGGCTGAAGACCTGATCCGCTACAACATCCGCCGGGTGAAAGCCACGAGCGCCTCCAGGGTGGTAGTCACCTGTCCCTCCTGTTATCACATCTGGCGACACGTATATCCGCTGGTAGGGGGCGCAGAGATGGACGGCCTGGAAGTCCTGCACGCCACTGAGCTGCTGGAGGAGTTGATAAGCAACGAGATGCTGCGTCTGGGGAAGTTTCCATACCGGGTCACTTACCATGACCCCTGCGATCTGGGGCGTAAGAGTGGGCTTTACGCTCCTCCCCGCAACGTTCTGCACAGCATCCCTGAACTGACCCTGGTAGAGATGGCTAACAATCAGCAGGATTCCCTCTGTTGTGGCGGGGGGGGCAACCTGGAGGTTTACGACCCCACCCTGGTGAAGGCGCTGTCCGCCCGTCGGCTGGCGCAGGCGCAGGCCAGCGGCGCTCAAATCGTGGTCTCCAGTTGTCAGCAATGCAAACGGACCCTGGGAGGAGCTATCCGCGGGGCAAAACTCAGGGTGCGGGCCATGGACATCACCGAGGTGGTGTGGAGAGCCGTGTGCCAGAACGGAGAGGGATAAAAGAGATAATCGGGATGAAAGGAGAAGGAGATGGCCGAAGTCTCATACTGGGATTACCTGGTTACCTCGATGGAAGCCGACGATATCGACGCCCTGGCCGCGCTCCAAAGGCTGGGAGCGCAAGGGTGGGAACTGGTGGCCGTGGATGTTGAACGCCAGGCCGCTAAGAAAAGCTACACCTTTTTCCTGAAAAGACCCCTGAAGGCCAGGAAAGCCCTGGAGAGAACAGAGCACCAGGCTGAACTGGCTTTCGACGAGGGTGAATAAAATAGATAGCGCCCCACGGTGCTCTGTTAGCGCTCCTGATAACAACTTCTTGACCCAAAGGACCAATCGTGTTCAACGAAGAACGTAGATCAAAATTGGCCGAGATAAAAGCGCCCACTGAGGAAGAATATTTAGCCTGCGTCCGCTGTGGATTGTGTCTGTCGGTCTGTCCCACCTACCACCAATCTCTGCGAGAGACGGAATCGCCACGAGGACGAGTAGCCCTGATACGTAAAGCGGTCGAAGGAGAGCTGGCCCTGAGCAAAGAGTTCACCGATCACGTCTATCGCTGTCTGGGCTGCATGGCCTGCAACGAAATCTGTCCGGTAGACATCAAGCCCGCTAATCTGGCCCTGGAGACCCGTTATGCTCTGGCTCAGATCCACCCTCAGCGCTGGAAGAAGGTCGTTTTTGGCGGCTACTTTTCCCACCCCAAATGGATGGAAAGATCGCTCTGGCCTTTGCGGCTCTACCAGCGTTTGGGCTTGAGGTGGCTGGCCCACTTTTTGCCTATCATCGCCCTTCTGCCCCGCCAGCTCAGGGATATGGAACGGATGCTGCCCCGTTTGCCGGCCAAACCTTTGTGTCAGGTTCTACCGCCGGTCGCTCCGGCCAGGGGAAAGCGCCGATATCGGGTTGGTTTTTTTCTGGGCTGTGTCCAAAGCTTGATCTTCGCCGAAGGTAGTGCGGCCACCGTGCGGGTGTTAGCCGAGAATGGCTGTGAGGTGGTTACTCCCAGAGAGGTCAGGTGTTGCGGTATGCCTGCCATCGGCTACGGGGAGGTGCCCGCCGCCCGTGATCTGGCCCGTCACAACATCGATCTGTTTATGCGGGAAGACCTGGAGGCCATCATTACAGATTGCGCTACCTGTGGGGCCACGCTTAAGGGGTATGCGCACCTTCTGGCCGATGACCCCCAATACGCCGAAAAAGCACGGATTTTCAGCCAGAAGGTACGGGACATCAGCGAATTCCTGGCCCAGATTCCTGTAAAAGAGCCTCGTGGTCGGGTCGAAGCCAGAGTGACCTACCACGATCCCTGCCACCTGGTGCGGGGCCAGCACCTCAAGGACGAGCCTCGCCGCCTGATCCAGATGGTGGATGGTCTGGCCCTGGTGGAGATGAAAGAGGCCGATCGGTGTTGTGGGTCGGGCGGGACACAGCTCATCACCCATTACGAAACTTCGCTGGGGGTGCTCACCTGTAAGATGGACAACGCCGCCGCCACCGAAGCGGAGATTATCGCCAGCGGGTGTCCCGGCTGCCAGTTGCAACTGGGCCTGGGCGTCCAGCGTTTTAACCTGAAGGCCAGGGTGATGCATCCTGTCCAACTGCTGGACCTGGCTTATCGGGGTAGCAAATAAAAGGTGGATGTAAAATGGTTACGAAAGTTTTACCTATCGAAGAGGTTCCTTCATCATCCCAACTGGCAGAGGAAATTAAAAAGACTCCTGAAGGGTTACAGGTGACTGAAAGCGGTAAACCTCTGTTTGTCGTCTTAACTATGGACGGTTATGCAAGTTACGAGAACGTTTTGCGACAATATCAACACCAAAAACTCCGGGAAGATTACATTTTGATGCTGGTGAAAGAAGGTTATTCGGCAGAGAGATTGCAGGAATTAGTGAAAAAACTTGACGAGATCGACCAGAGATTCGCGGAGGATCCAGAACAAGCTATCAACGATGCTCTGGAACGAAATCAAGATCATTTTAAGGAATGGTGTGCAAAACAAGGCATCGATTACGAGAGTCTAACCGATGAGAAGGTGGCAGATATCGTCGATCAGGCCATCCAGTTTATAAGGAAGAACAGGTGACTTCCAAGAAGATCAAAGCCGTTCTCGATGCCAATGTTTTTGTTGCCGCCTTACACTGGCGAGGTCTTTGTCACAGGATACTTCTAGCCCTGGAGGCAGGTGGATTCATCCATGTGACATCAATGGAGATTATCTTCGAGCTACTCAGGTCGTTACGACACTATTTCGACCACCCCAACGGCGACGCCTATGAGATTCATAACCTTATCAGAGAGATATCTACTATAGTGTTACCTCGCTTCTCTGTTCTGGAAAAGGTGGAAGTCTGTCGAGACCCTGCTGATGATAAGTTCATCGAATGCGCTCTGTGGGGGCAAGCTGACTATATCGTGACGCAGGATAAAGACCTGCTTGACCTGGAGGAGCACCAGGGGATCAAAATCGTTACGCCGCAAGAGTTTTGGGACATTTTACATGGGGAGAAAGAGAGATTCAATGCCAGACAAACGCACCATCAAAGACCTGACGGAGATCGTGGGTAAGAAATATGTCCTGACCTCGCCGGAGGATATGATCTGCTATTCCTACGACAGCACCTTCCTGGAGCACAAACCCGACGTGGTGGTCTCGCCGGCCAGCAGCGCAGAGGTATCCGGGGTGCTTCAGATCGCCTGCCGGGAGGAAATACCCGTCGTCCCCAGGGGAATGGCTAGCGGTCTGGCGGCGGCTTCGGTGCCCTTTTGCGGGGGCATCGCCCTGAGCCTGACGCGCCTGAACAAGATACCGGAGATCGACCAGGGGAACATGACCGCCACCGCTCAGGCCGGGGTTATCACCGCCGACCTTCAGGCCGCCGTGGAGGAGAAGGGGCTTTTCTATCCGCCCGATCCGTCCAGCATCCGGCAATCGACCATCGGCGGCAACGTGGCCTGCAACGCCGGCGGGCCTCACTGTCTGAAATACGGCGTCACCAAGGATTACGTGCTTGGCATGGAAGTGGTGCTGGCCGACGGACGCATTTTGCGCACCGGAGGCAAGGCCCTCAAAAACGTGGCCGGCTACGCCCTGAGCCAGCTTTTCACCGGCTCGGAAGGGACGCTGGGGGTCATCACTGAGGTTTTGCTGCGTCTCCTGACCAGACCTCATTTTACCCGCACGGCTATGGCCGTTTTCCCTCGTCTGGACGACGCCAGCCAGGCGGTCAACAAAGTGTTGGCTGCCGGTATCCTGCCCGCTACCCTGGAGATGATGGACGACACCACCATTCATACTATCGAGGAGCACATGCATCTGGGTCTGCCCCTGGACGTGGAGGCCATCCTGGTCGTGGAGACAGATGGCAACGATGAGGCGCTGGTGGTGAGCGAGATCGAAGCCGTGGCCCGCACCTGTCGGCAGAGCGGGGCCAGCGAGGTGCGGGCAGCCAGGGACGAAAAGGAGCAGGCCGAGATATGGCGGGCCAGACGGTCGCTCTCGCCTTCTCTGGCTCGCCGACGCCCTAATAAACTGGGGGAGGACATTGTCGTTCCCCGCAGCGCCATACCGGAGACCGTGCGCCGCATAAAAGCCATCTCCCGCCAGTATGACCTGTCCATCGCCATCTTCGGCCACGCCGGAGATGGCAACCTGCATCCCAACATCCTCTTCGACAAGCGCGATGCGGATGAGTGGGCGCGGGTGCAGCAGGCGGCGGCCGAGATCTTTGCCATAGCTATCGAGCTGGGGGGGACTATTTCCGGCGAGCACGGGGTCGGCACGCTCAAGCGGGAGTTCCTGAAAGAGGCCGTCGGCCCGCTGGCTGTCGAGGTCATGGAGGGCATAAAGCGCGCTCTGGACCCAAAAGGTATTTTGAACCCAGGCAAGATATTTCCTTTGCAGAGTTGAAAAGGACTTAAAAAATTTGACGAGGAGGTCAAAAATGTCCACTGAAGCAGAACGTTTGGCACAAGCAAATAAACCAGTCAGAGAGGCCATGAGGCTGCATCCCCTTTATAAAGGCAAGGTGCAAATTATGGCTAAATGTCCCGTGCGCGATTTCGACGATTTTGCCATCTGGTACACGCCCGGGGTGGCCGCTCCCTGCCGGGCCATCAAGGAACAACCCGAATTGGTATGGGAACATACCAACCGGGGCAACTGCATCGCCGTAGTGTCCGATGGGACGCGGGTGCTCGGCTTGGGCGATATAGGGCCAGAGGCGGGATTGCCGGTGATGGAAGGCAAGGCCCTGCTCTTCAAGTACATGGGCGGGGTAGACGCGGTGCCCATCTGTCTCGACACCAAAGACCCCGATGAGTTTATCCACGCCGTCAAGCTCTTGCAGCCCTCCTTCGGGGGTATCAACCTGGAAGACATCTCTCAGCCCAAATGTTTTCGCATCCTCGACACCTTGCGGGCCGAGATGGACATCCCGGTCTGGCACGACGACCAGCAGGGCACGGCCACCGTTCTCCTGGCGGGCCTTCTCAATGCCGTCAAGATCGTGGGCAAGGAGATGAGCAAAGTCAAGGTGGCCCTCATCGGTTTTGGGGCCGCTAACGTGGCTACCTATCGTCTGCTCAAAGCCAGGGGGGTAGACCTGGGAGGGGTGGTGGTCTGCGATAGCAAGGGCACCCTGCACAGGGGGCGGCACGATATCGAGGAGCGCCAGGAGGAGTTCAAAGACAAGTGGAGAGCCTGCACCGAGACCAACGCTGAAAGCATCATCGGCGGGCCGGCGGAGGCCATGCGCGGCGCGGATATAACGATCGCTTTCGCCAGGCCCGGGCCGGGCACGATCAAACCCGAATGGGTGGCCGGCATGGCCGGCGATGCTATCGTCTTTCCCTGCGCCAACCCCGTCCCGGAGATCTGGCCCTGGGAAGCCAGGGAGGCCGGAGCGCGCATCGTGGGCACGGGCCGCTCCGACTTCCCCAACCAGCTCAACAACTCGCTGGGCTTCCCGGCCATCTTCCGCGGGGTGCTGGATATCCGGGCCAAAACCATCACCGACGAAATGGCTATCGCCGCGGCCGAAGAATTGGCCCTCTACGCCGAAGAGCGGGGTATCAACGAAGAGAACATTGCCCCCACCATGGACGAATGGGAAGTCTTCCCCCGTGAAGCGGTGGCGACGGCCATGAAAGCCCAGGAGCAGGGGCTTACCCTGTTGAGGAAAAGTCGCGAAGAGCTTTTCGCCGATGCGGAACGAGCCATCAGGAACGCACGCCAATCGGTGCAATGCCTGATGAAGGAGGGCCTCATCCCCCAAGTTCCTGACGAGTAACGGGGAAGTAGCATATCCTCCCCGGGGCTATGACCGCCGACCCTTCGGGTTTCTAAAACCCAAAGGGTCTGCGGTCACACAAAAGGATGCGCCGTCATGAGGATTGAGGATAGGCCACTTCATCTCTCGAAAAGGAGTAGTTATGATAGTGAAGCAAGAGGCGGTGGCGGTTGAAGAGGACTTTCAACTCGAAGCCGCAAAGGTCATCCACAATCCAGATGACGGTTTTTTTATCGAGTACCTGAAGCCGTACTACGTTGTGACCAGAGACGGCCAGTATCTTTTTGCCTCCACTCAGCCAGGCAGAAGGCCAGACCGGGCTTTCTACATGGTCTCGCAAGGCTATCGTCTGGGCAGGAGACAACAGCCCTTCGACGTAGCCATCGGCCACAAGCTCTACCAGGTGGTCAGGCGCTATCTCCAAACCTGCCAGGTTATCGTGCAGGAGGGCATCCAGGGCGAAGCAGGTTACGAGGCTGGCCTGCGCGTTATCCTCAGCGTGGAGAACCCCCACACCGCCTACATCGCCTGGATGGGCAGGCTGATGGTTTTTCCCCCCCCACCCGACCTGAAAATTCACTGCTGGAACTACATTATTCAGGAACCTCTGCCCGAAGAATACCTGGAGGAAATCAGAGAGTTCTGGCCGCAATACGACCCCTGGCAACCGCTTACCCTCTACGATCTCACCGAGATGGACCGCGACGTGCGCCGCGTGGTCAGCCTGGGGGTGGATTACTTCGGCGGGGCCTACAAAAAGCCTAACCTGACCATGGTGTGGAACAGAGCCGAATCCCAGGGGCTGATTTCGTACCACGCTGGCTGCACCCGGGACCGCATTTTGAAAGGGCTTTCCGGCACAGGCAAAACAACCCTGACCGTAGGCCCTAAACTGGAGCAGGACGACGCCGTGCTGGGCAGACCTTGCTACAAAGACGGTCGGATCGTCAAGTTACGGATCATCGGGCTGGAGGCGGCCAGCTTCGCCAAATCGGAGGGCCTCACCTCGCAAAGCCCAGAGTATCCGGGCCTGATGAAGTCCACCCAGATCGGGCCAGATGGAAAACGGCCCATCGTCCTGGCCTTGAATATCGACTGTGAAGGCATCGAATACAGGCTGGAAACCATCGCCGGCCATAAAGCCAAGGTGCCCCGCCAGATAGCGGGCCAGGAAATAGGCTCGCTGCAATGCACCCGGTACCAAAAAAGCGGCACCACTAACGGACGCTTCATCTTCCAGTTCAGCGCCCTTAACGCCCGGTGGGGCACCGATTACGAGAAATGGCTCAAGACCGAGTCGCTGTCCTTCAAGCGTTTCGATATCTTAGAGCCTATTTTTCGCGTCACCGACCCGGTGATGGCCGCAGCCCTCGATTCGGCCTGTGAGACCATCATCACTTCGGCCATCTCCGCCCAGGTACCCGGCACGCGGGTGCGGTCTTATGCGGCCACCGATTTCATGGTGCGCGAACAGTCTCACCAGGCCCTCGCCAAATGGAAAATGTACCACGACCTGGGCCTGGGGCTGGATGGCAAGCTGGTCTTCTTCATCAAAAACGTCGGGTTCGTGGGCGAATGCGACCTCGACGGCCACCAGATCCGCGTCCTGGACGAAAACGGCCAGCCCATCCCCAGGATCGACCCCCTTACAGGCGACCTCGACCGCAACGAGTTGGGCGAAATCCGCTATCTGGGCCAGGGAGAGAAGATCGCCGTCCAGGACTCCAAGAGGCTGGTTGACCTGGTGGAGCATCGTCGGATCGAGCGCTGGATCGAGCATCCTGTTTACGGCTACCTGATCCCAGACCCGCTGGAGCTGGAAGAAAAGCACGGGATGAAGAACTTCCGCCAGAGGTTCAACCTGCTCCGCTTCTACACTCCAGAGCAGATCATCGAGTTCATCAGGCGCGACATCGCCGAAAGGACTGAATTTCTTCAGAACCTTTTCGACGGACAGGAGGGAGAGGATGAACTGCGCCCGGTCATTGAAATCTGGAAAAACAAGACCATCCCTTCGCCCGCTGAGATCGAAGCCTTTTACCGGGAGCATTATGGGCAGCCAGAGCCGAGGAATTGATCGGAGGGGGGCGCTGTCGCTATACAAGCCTGGCAGCCAGCTCTGAGAAATCGTCGGGATCGAAGAAACCAGGTGAGTATTGTCGCTCGAAGGAGTTGATCAACTCGGTTTCCAGATCAATGCGGGATAAGCGCGAAAGTCCTTGCTCGTTGAGATAGCGGCACAGGGCGGACATCAAATCTTTCCCTTTAATGTCTATCAAGTACTGTCCACTAGGGAAGAAGTCTGGCTGGTTTATCTCTGCAAGAATCTGATCGTACAATGTAGTGACGTTGGGCGCTTTGAACTCAGCCATTCCCGCAAAAGTCTCGCAATCTCCCTTTGCTCTCGAACATTCCGAGCGGAGGTAATCCAGCCACTCCTTACGGCCAGGGTAGAGAGCGTCCTCAGAAGGTTTTAGCGGGGGATCAGGCCACATAAAGCGTGTATCAACGGCCTCGTTCTTTTTCTCACGCAACCGCCGATAGGTGAGCCAGCCAACGTGATGCTCGACCATTGGTCTGGCAAGTTGCTGCATTAAATCGTCTACTTCTGATGCTGTTTGGGGCAACCTGTCCGCTCCGCGTACTTTATCTTCCCATAGAGATTGAAACGCGCCTCCCACAACCCGGGGATCGAGAAGGTAATTTTCTATCTCATGGCGCCGCCAGATAAACCGTTTCCCCTTATCCACCTGCCACGTGGCTTCGACCTCACTCCGGGAACGGTAGTCGCGATCCTCGATGCAATAGGCGCGGTCAGTGGGCGCATCTTGACGTGTCCTGCGTGAACGCTCCTCGAAATATGTAGCCACGCTTCCCAGACTGCCTTCTCCGCCAGCGGGCTGGATTATTACGTTCTTTCCAAGCGCTTGAGCGATGATAACATCAAGCACTCTTACGTCCAGGCTATCGACTGGCCCTTCGCAGATCAGGTAGATGTCTGCCATGCAGGCTGTCTCTCCTTCATCCGGGATACGTCGCCGAGTTCGCCTAGCTCGATCAGGGCGTCTCGTGGCAATACATCTCTTATATAGTCAGAATGGGTGGTGGCGATGATCTGGTTATCTTCTCCCATTTGGGGCAGGAGATGAAGTAGCTTACGCTGCCACACAGGATGCAGGTGCAATTCGAGTTCGTCCACCAGGACTATCGAGCGGTGGATATGCTCTGTCACCATTTTGATCAGGAACAGCAGGATCATCTGCTCGCCGCTGCTCAACCCGTCATAGCGATATTCATGGATACCATCACTGAACAAGATGTCAGGAACACCCAACTCATCTCTGACCGCGCCAATGATTCGATGGGGGGCGCAGATTTGTGCATACCGCTCCTGTATGCGAGTGAATTGGTCAGCTTCGTCGGGCCGATGCTCTTCAAGCGAGGGCAAGAGGGATTCGATTGCCAGAGAGAGCAAAAGCTCTCTGGGGTCAGATGTCCATTCAACCACCCCCTGGTCCCTATGAACTGTTTCCCAAATCACGCGGCGTATCGTCTTGCCCATTCCCGTTCTCTGCTGGTCGAAGGTGAAGACACCGCCTACCCGCTCGAACCAACTCCAATCCACTTGCCCGGTCGGCAACAGGCTGACAACTTTCGCTCGCCCTTTGAAGAGGCTCCAACCCGATGATGGATAGTATATTATGGGCTCGTCACCAGGATCAGGATACATCCAGGTGATCTCCACTTCTTCCTCTTCTTCCTCGTCGGGAATATACCAAGACTCCCCAACCAGTTCGGATAGCTCGCTTACCGCCGCAATCTCATCAGGTGAAAACCGCACCCAGCACGACACCCTGGCTTGTAAGGCTCCTTTACGTACCGTTGTCCTCGGATTCAGAACGAAGCCCGGCTTCCAGTCAAGGCCAATACAGGGACCAATGGTAGCTGCCAGTGCGTCTAGAATGGTCGTCTTTCCACTCATGTTTGGGCCAACGAGGACGACGACATCACGCACCCGCCCCAGCGAGTCTCTAAAATCCAACTCCAGCCGCTCAATGTGCCTGAAATTTTCTATAACTGCGCGCGCAATCTTCATCTTAGCGACCTCCTGACATCACTTAACAGTTAAGAATAGTATATCAGATTTTATAGAAGTTGGCAATAGCCGCTCAGCCTTTTTGACAGGGGTGCGCTTTGGTCGTATAATATATTGTAGATGAGTATATTACGTAAAACCCGGCAAACTATAGAGCGCTACGGCCTGTTATCGCCTGGGGAGAGGGTGGTGGTGGGCGTTTCCGGCGGGCCGGACTCTTTGTGCCTGCTGCACGTCCTGCGCCGCTTGAGGGACGAGTACGACCTTTCCCTGCACGTGGCTCACCTGGATCATCGTATCCGGGGGAAAGAGGCCGAAGAAGAAGCCACATTTGTGGCCGCCCTGGCTGCGGAGTGGGGGCTGCCCGCCACCGTCGAAGGGCGAGACGTGCCCGCCCTGGCCCGCGCAAAAAAGCTGGCTATCGAGGAGGCCGCCCGCCAGGCCCGTTACGCCTTCCTGGCCGAAGTGGCCGGCCGGGTCGGGGCGCAGAGTATAGCCGTAGGCCACAACGCCGACGACCAGACAGAGACCATCATCATGCATTGGCTGCGCGGGGCCGGACTGGCTGGCCTGCGGGGCATGTTACCTCTTTCCAGGGTGGGTGCTCTACGTCTGGCATCTTATTCCCAGGCCACAGAGCTACGCCTCGTCCGCCCCTTGCTGGAAGTGACCAGGCAGGAGATCGAAGCCTACTGCCAGGAACATGGCCTCAAGCCTCGCTTTGATCGCTCCAACCTGGATACCACCTATTACCGCAACCGCCTCCGCCACGAATTGATCCCCTACCTGGAGAAGCTCAATCCCAACGTCCGTGAGGTGGTGCGCCGTTCGGCCAGGGTCATCGCCGACGATTACGCGTACCTGCGCTCCGAGCTAAAGCGCCTCTGGCCCCAGGTGGTGACCGCCGAGTCGAAAGAGGCCATCGTCTTCGACCTGGCTGGCTGGCGGGCGCTGCCGACCAGCCTCAAACGCGCCACTCTGCGCCAGGCCATCCACCTCCTGCGCCGTTCTCTGCGCAACATCAACTGGGTGCACGTCGAGGACGCTCTGCTGGCCCTGGAGAGCAGGCAGGCCAGCGCCCAGGTCACTTTACCCCAGGGGCTTATGCTGACCATCGGCTACCACGATTTCACCGTAGCCGAAGAGGATTATCAGCCTCCCCTCCCCGCCTGGCCTTTCCTGACCGTTGACCACCTGAGCCTGACGGTGCCTGGCCGCACGGCTCTGCCGGGTTCCGATTGGACTCTGGAGGCCCGGCTCCTGGATGCTCCGCTGGAGGTGCCGGACGATCCCTGGCAGGGCTTCCTCGATTACGAGCGTCTGGGCGGTAAGCTCTCCTTGCGCCGTCGTCGGCCCGGCGACCGCTTTCAGCCGATGGGCATGGGCGGACGCTGGAAGCTGATGAGGGAGTTCATGATCAACGTCAAGATTCCGGCCTGCTGGCGGGAGATCGTTCCCCTTCTGATCTCAGGGGAAGGGTTAGAGGAAGAAATTGCCTGGGTGGCCGGTTGGCGCATTGATGAACGGTTCAAGGTGAGCGAGGAAACGCAGCGGATTCTACACTTGAGGTTTATCCACAGACGGGGCGATGACGGTCAACGGATTCCAGAACGGGTTTAACGGATGGGGGGGGCACCCTACCGACGGCAGAAAAAACCCCGGCCACCGCGAAGGCGACCGGGGTTTCGGGTTATAGATTTACGGCGCAAATTTGGCTTCGGGATCGACCACCACCGAATCGGCGACGGCGTTCAGGGCATCTACGTAGTCATCCCAGGCCCCGGAAGGAGTCCCCAGAGCAAGAACGTTGTTGTAAGGGCCGGCCTGCCAGAAAATGCCGATGATGTGCATCGTCTCGTCGTCGCCCATAGGTATTTCTGCTTCGAGGCGCACCTTGCCATCGGGCCCCGTGGAGCGGCTGATTTGCTGCATTTCCTCCGGCAGCTCCTGGAGCAGATTGTCCACGAAAGTGTCAAAGTCTTCCCCTTTGTTGGAGATGGTCAGCCCCACAAAGGCCATGTAATCAGGAGATGACAGCTCAAAGCCCTGTTCCTCGTCGGCGGCGCCGGCGGTATCAATCTCCCAGTCGTCGGGGTAGGTGACGCTGTAGAGGCCGCTGGCCGCCGTGTAGCTCACCAGGCCCTCGCCGGCCGGCTGCGGTTTGGGCGCCTCGCCCACCTCTACCGGTTCCTCTTTAGGAGGGGCCGCCACGCCCGGCACAAAGCGGCTTACTCCACTGTCGTAGGTGCCGATCCACATTGTACCTGTGCTCTCGAAGGCCAGGTCGTTGACCCGTGGAGCGGTCAGACCATCGGCTGTGGTGTAGCTCGTCCAGACCTCACCGTCGAACTTGCTCACCCCTCCATAGGTGGCGAACCACAGGTTGCCTTCGCCGTCCATGACGATAGCCTCCACGTCGTCATCGACCAGACCATCTTTCTCCTTGTAGTTGGTCCAGGTCTGGCCGTCGAAGTAACTCAGCCCCCAGGAAGTGCCGATCCACAGCGTGCCGTCCGGGTGGATGAAGATATCCTGGACGTTATCGCTGGCTAAGCCGGTGTCTTCCGAGGTGTAAGTGGTCCAGGTCTTACCATCAAACTGGGTCAGGCCTCCGCCGGTGCCGATCCAGACCGTGCCTTTCCCGTCTACGGCGATGGCCTGGATGTAATCTTTAGGCAGGCCATCCCAGGGTTCGGCCCCGTCTGCATCTGTACTTTCCTGGGTGTAGTTGGTCCAGGTTTCGCCGTCGAAGAAGCTGACTCCGCCGCTGGTGCCCACCCACAGACCTTCATCTCCCTGGAAGGCCAGGACACGCACCGAGTTCCCGACCAGGCCATCGTCTTCTTTGAAGGTTATCCAGGTCTGGCCGTCGAAATAGCTCACCCCCCAACCGGTGGCGAACCAGGGGTTGCCCTGTTCGTTGATGAGGATGTCGGAAATCCAATCGCTGGGCAGGCCAGAGTTGTCGCCGGTGTAGGATAGCCATTTTTCTCCATCGAAGTAATTCACCCCGTCTGTGGAGGTGCCCAACCAGACGGCGTCGTTCTGATCGACGGCCACGGCCACCACGTTGTTGGAGAGCAGGGGGTCGTCGGTGACGAAGCTCTTCCAGGCTGCGCCGTCGAAATAACTCACCCCTTTGGTCTCTGTACCCAGCCAGACCCCGCCTTTCTCATCGATGAAGATAGTGGTGACGTCGTCATCGACCAGGCCGTCTTCCTCCTTGTAATTGGTCCACCCGGCGCTCCCGTCGAAGACGCTCACCCCCCACGAAGTAGCGATCCACAGATTGCCGTCGGGGTCAAAGGCCAGGTCCTGAATCCAATCGCTGAGCAGCCCGGTGTCCTCGCTGATGAGAGTCTCCCAGGTCTGGCCGTCGAAGTGGCTCAGGCCGCTGCTCGTGCCGCACCACACGGTGTCTTGAGCGTCCACGGCCACGGCGTACACCCCGCTGGAGGGCAGGCCCTCCCAGGGTTCTTCGCCGTCCGAGTCCGTATTTTCACGGGTGTAGCTCGTCCAGGTTGCGCCGTCGAAGTAGCTGACCCCGCCGTTGGAGCCCGCCCACAGCCCACCTTTGGAATCGAAGGCCACGTCGTTGACGAAGGACGAGGGCAACTGGTCGTCGGCCCACTTGTAGGTGGTGAAGGTTTGTAGCTCTGCATCGGCGTGGCTAAGCCCCCCATCGGTAGCCAGCCAGACCGAGCCATCGGCGTCGAACAGGATTTCTTTGACGGTGTTGTCGGGCAGACCTGAGTTGTCCTCGTTAAAGGTCTGGCATACCTCGCCCTCGCAGACGCTGAGGCCGGAATTGTACGTGCCGATCCAGGCCCTCTCTTTTTCATCAGAGGCGATAGACGTAACGGTATTGCTGGCTAAGCCCACCTGCTCACTGGTGATCTTCTCGTAGGTGCCGTCCTCGATGTTCCAGCCCACGATTCCGCCGCTGGTTGCCGCCACCAGGTAGCCTTCGAACACGAGCAAATCGTTGACGTAATTGCCGTTGGTGTAGCTCGTCCAGGCCGCTCCCTCAGCGCCGACGACTTCAGCCTCAGCTCCTCCTACTGCTACGGTGAACGTAACGGAGGCCACTTCTTTGCCATCGGAATCCGTATCGTGCATCCGAAAATCGTATGAGCCTGGCTCATCGGGCGCTTTGAAAGTCAGGACGCCCGACGTAAGCCCGTCCAGGTATCGATAGGCCACATCGTATTTGTCGTTTTCCGCCTCACTGCCATGTGACACGTCCGAGGGAATGATGCCCACCCAGGCGTTGCTGGGGAAGGACGAAGGGGCTGTGAAATACACCTCTATCTGCTCGCCCGGCGCAAAGGTCGTTTTGTCCAACTCAAGGCTGGCTCCTTCTTCCTGGGCCAGAACAGACCCCGGGCCAACGATGAGCAGGGTCACTACCAGTAACAGGATGAGCGATTGTTTCAGCTTCATCTCAATTCTACCTCCTTATATTAAGTATACGAAAGGTTCTTTCTCCATGAAACGATCTTCGGATGGTCCCGTTTTGTCTTTACTCCTTCCCTCCTTTCTTTGTGTATAACAGCTTCAGGCTGGATCACAGACAACTTCATAAATCACGCGCTACGCTGCTTGATCGCCACGCGTGAGCGGCAGGCTTACGTAGAAAGTGCTGCCTTTTCCCTCTTCACTTTCGACCCAGATGCGCCCTTTGTGGGCCTCCACCACCAACTTGCAAAAGGCCAGGCCCAGGCCCGTGCCTCCATTTTCGCTTTCTGCCTGATAGAACTTGTCAAAAATCCTCGGCTGGTGGTTGGCCGAAATCCCCTTACCATAATCGGTCACAGAGATGTGCACCTTTTTATAGCTGATTTCATCCCCACTTTTCGCTCGCCGATCAGCTCTGATCACCACCCGGCCATCCAGAGGACTGAATTTGATGGCATTGTCCAGCAGATTGACCAACACCCGTCTAAGCTGCTCCCTGTCGGCCTGCACTTCCGGCACGGAGGCAGGCACGTCCCTTTCGATGACGACGCGCCGGTCTTCGGCCAGCGGAGCTACCTGCTCGACCGCCACCTCCACCAGGTCAGGCAGGGAGACCGCTTCGTATTTCAGAGTCAGGCGGCCCTCTTCCAGACGACTGACGTCGAGAAGGGTGCCGACCATGTCCAGGAGTCCCTCGCTGCTCTCCCGGGCAATACGCAGGAAATCATTTTGCTCCTCGGTCTTGGAGCCAGTGCCCATGGCGTTCAAGGCGCTCCTGATAGTGACCAGAGGACTGCGCATGTCGTGAATGATCATCCTGGTCAAATCTTCACGCATTTGCCGGGCATTGCGCAGACCGTCTATCATCTGGTTGAAGGAGTGGGCCAGAAACCCGATTTCATCCCGGCTCTCCACCCGTACTTCTTCCTCCAGTTCACCCTGTCCGGCTCGTCTGGTGGCCTCCACCAGGGTCTTCAGCGGGTTGGTCAGAGTATTAGCCAGCAGGCTGGCGCTGATCAAGCCCAGCACCAGAGCCACGAAGGTGACGGCGATGAGAGTGTTGTTCAGACGCAGCAAATTCTCTTTCCATTCCTGTAACTTAATACCTAACACTACCTGGCCGTAAAGCAAGCGCGGATAGTTTTCTACCTTCTCCGTTGGATCGAGCAGCGGGACGGCCACCTCCATGATTTCTCTTTCGTCGGCGGCCTTTGGCCAGACCAGCTCATCCTTCTGTCTGATGAGCACAGGACGCAACTCAGGCAGTTCGCTGCGGGCCAGGCGAGGCGGCGCATAAGCCAAAACTTCGCCCTCCTCACTCAAAACGACCACGTAGGCCAGCAGATCCTTGCCATAGATTTGATGGCTTTCTACCACCGCTCCGAGGCGGTCCATATCGTGCACCTTCAAGGCCTGACGGCTTTCGGCCCTTATCGTATTCAGGGAGAACCAGATCAACTGGCGATAGTTGTTGGCGATGGCTTCTTTTTGCTGACGGATAGTGATCCCCCCCACGATGAGGACCACGATAAGAACCAGGACGGCGCTGAAAAGAGTGAACTTGATGCGCAGACTGAACCAGGGACGTTCTTGATGAGACGTTCTTTCCTTTTCCTTGTAACCCTCTGCGGTGTGCCACAGGTAGTGCTCGTAAGCTCCCAGAGTAACCAGCACGAAACCCAACGCCCAACCGATATCCAGGGGATTGCCGGAGGTGTAACGGTCATTGAGGGCCATGTAGGTATAACTGCTGTCAGCCACCGCATAGGACAACAGCCCTAACAAGACCAGCAACCAGGGTCGTTGAGCGGTGGGCCGCTCGATGGTGACCAGCATGTTCAACACGCTGTAGACCAGCACTATGCTCCCCAGGGGGTAGAGCACCCCTAGCAAAGACTCTAACAGGCTTACGCTGGTATCAGTAATACTGGGATAGATGATAAAATAGCCGGAGGCGGCTGTCATGATCACGGTCAGAAAGGCGATCTCGTAGGATTGTCTGGGGGTAAGAACGACTTCTCGCCAGCGATACTCCGTGAACAAAGCTAAAGTGAAAAAGAGATAGAAGAGGGAGAAGAAAAGGTCGGCCGAGGAAGGAAAGGGCACTTCGTGGATCATCACCTCGAAATACAAATACAATACCTCTCCCATACACCAGGACAGACAGGCCAGCCCGATCCAGGCCCAGGTGGCCCCCCTGACGGCCAATCCCCTTTCCTTGCTGTATTTATAAACCAGATAGTAAACCACAAAGGCGGTAACCGAGGCCAGCCAGGAAGCGAGAACACGATAGATGTCACTGAAAAGCACCATATAGTCTCCGCCCAGAGGGTGGACAAAGTAAAAATACACCCCAATGGCCAGGTATATGGCTGCTCCTATAACCATCAATCTGAACCTTTTTCTGGCCGGTGTCATCGGCGAGGAGATCATCTCTCACCACCTGATCTTACTTTTATATCATTCTATCATGGCGTCAATTATTTGTCAAAATTGGCTTCGCTGAGCACCTAGATTATAGCCAGCATTGTTCGTTCTCCTGGCAATAGATCCAAAAAACTGAGAGTTGTCTTTCCGTAGGGTAAGCGTAGGGTTTTCGTCTAGCAGGGAAGCGCAAACAGTGTTAGAATAAGGATGAAGAACCTTTTCTCCTCCTTAAAAAAAAGAGGGCGGGAATGATGGTATTCCTGCCCTCTTTTTTTGCGCAAACATCTACCCCCGATGCCCTCCACGCTCTGAAAACCGCCCCGGCGACACTTGATTTTAATCCAGTTTTGTGGGATAATTAAAATAGCTACCTGATCATTAACCGGGAAGTAAAAATTCATGGCCGAAGATCAAGAGAGGCTGAGCGAAAGAGAGATGGAGATTATCCGCCTGGTGGCTACGGGAGCTACCAATCGGGAGATAGCGCGGAAACTTGTCATCAGCGTTAATACCGTCAAGGTTCACCTGAACAGGATTTTCAACAAATTAAACGTGACCTCTCGCACCGAAGCGGCCCTCTACGCGGTGCGCGAAGGGTGGGTAACGGTCGAGGGCCTTCCTGCGCCCGATGTGGGCGGGGTGGAATCCGCCGCCCTCGAAACGGTTGAAACGGTTGAGAGGCCAGCGGGCAGGCTCTCGCTGGTCAAACAGGTTTTCTTTGTATTTGCTGTTTTGGCTGCCCTGTTACTGGTGTTTCTGCCCCAGGGCAGCCTGGGGCAGACCAGCCCGCAGGTCTCCAGCGCCTTTACCGACCGCCACGTGGAAGCTCTCTCCCCGGCCTCCAGATTCCAGGTCTACCGTTGGGAGAGCCAGGCTCGGATGCCTACCCCACGGGGACGGTTAGCGGTGGTTGCTCACCGCAACGCCGTTTACGCTATCGGGGGGGACACGGCTGAAGGGGTGACCGGCGTGGTGGAAGTCTACGACCCGGAACGCAATCTGTGGCTGACCCACAAAGCAAAACCAACCCCGGTCGGCAACATCGGCGCGGCGGCCATCGCTGGTAAGATTTACGTGCCAGGCGGGGCTGAGGCCGATGGCAAAGTCACGGCCAGGTTGGAAGTCTACGACATAGACCACAATACCTGGGAAGAGAAGGCTCCCTTGCCCACTCCGCTGTGCGCCTACGCCATCGCCACCGTGGACGACAGGCTCTACCTCTTCGGAGGCTGGAATGGTGAGGAGTATGTATCCTCTGTCTACATATATGACCCGGCAGAAGACAGGTGGCAGACCAAAACAGCCATGCCCACCGCCAGGGGCTTTGCCGGGGGCGGCGTGATCAAGGGCAAAATTTACGTCGTGGGCGGATACGACGAGGCGCAAGAATTCGCTGCCTGCGAAGAGTACGATCCGGCCCAGGACAACGGCCTGGACGATCCCTGGACGGTCAAAGCGCCCCTGACTGTGGAGCGCGGCGGCCTGGGAGTGGTGGCCGTGGGCGACAGTCTTTATGCCCTGGGAGGAGGCTGGAAGGGGTACCTGACTTCCAGCGAAAGATACGATCCTGCCACTGATACCTGGTCCAGCTTCGAAAGCCCGGTCCTCATCCAATGGCGCAATCTGGGGGTGGCGGCCACCGAGACCACAATTTACGCCGTAGGGGGCTGGAACGGCCAATATCTGAGCGTCAACGAGGAATATCAGGCCATCTTCCGCGTTTTCCTGCCCAACGTCCCCAGCGAAAGCGATTGACCGCCTGCCTCTCGGTTTAGAGGGGCGCTGAGGCCAGCTTTTGGATCTTCTCCGCGGTATCCCGCCAACTGATGGAAGAAAGCCCCAGTTTCTTGCGTAACCTCTCCGAAGCCATGCCCGCCTTGTGATCCCGCACGGCGCAGGTCATGCGCAAAATTTCAAAGGAAACACTTTCGGGCAAACCGGCCAACTCGCCCGCGTGACGCAGCACGTACTCTAAATTGCGAGCGGTGCACTCCAGGAGCCTTTCTCTGGGCTGATATTGCTCTAAATATTCGTTCAGGACGGGAATGAAATCGGCCCCAAGTTGCAGCTTGCGCTCCTTGTGTCGCATCTTGGGACTGGCATACCGGATGTACAGCACGGGCGCAGCCGGGTCGGAGAGATCAATGTGATTCAACTGGATAGCCATACATTCGCCCTTTTTGATGCCCGTCTGCAAGAGGAGACAGACCAACAGGTGAGGACGAGCATCCGGCTTCTTTCCCTGGCGCAGACTTTGGGTGGCTTCCAGTAGTTTGTCTACCTGATCATCGTAAAGGATTTGGGGCAGGGGAGTAGTCACCTTGCGGTGCACCACCGGCGCAGCCGGGTTGGTGGGGATAATCTCCTCCTCAGCCAGCCAGCCGAAGAAGACCTTGAGCGTGGTTACCCGGCGGCTGTAGGACTTCGGATTACAGGGCTTACCCCGGTAGTGGAGCAGGTAGGTCAGGAAATCGTTGAGGTCTTTGGTGGCGATGTGGCCGATGGCCTTTGCGGCCCCCATATATTTGCTGAAAATACGCAGGTCGCCCAGGAAAGCCTGGATGGTATTCTCGGTGAAGCCGCGCCTGATCATGTACCCGTAAAAATCGCCGATGGCCGCGCTTAGCGAAGATTCGGCGGTCAGCGATTCCGTGCTGACCAGGGGGGGGCCATACTCTCCCTTGACCCCCCGTTGAGGGAAAAGGGGCAGTTGTTCAGTCATCTGCTTACCTCCCGCCTTCCAGGGGCCCGGTGCTTTGGAAGTTTCTATGAACTGCCCAGAAACCAGGTTTTTGACAAAAACCTGGTTTCTTCCAGCGAATAGCTCACACGCCCGGATGAAACCACCGCTTTCACGTTAGCGCCGGACCCTTCTGTCCTTCGTATAGTACTACTACCACTGGCATGATTATATACCAGATCGGGGCTGGTGTCAAATACGTTTACTCCACGAATGGCTGCCCGGTCTGAGTTTGCGCCAGAACTGGTAAAATGGTATAATACCTTTTGTATTTCTTCTATCTCAAGCTCGTCCTGATAACCGCAGATAAGGAGCGAGGACAAACATGCCTCAAATCAACCTGGGCGTTATTCTGCAAGTCATCATCGCCCTCTTTGGAGCTTTTTTATTGGCTTTTTGGATCAGCATGATCGTCTGGACTTTCCGCGACATTCGGTCGCGCTCCAGGGACATTTTTGCTCAACTGTTAGCCACGCTGATGGTCATCGTTTTCAACGTACCTGGTCTGCTCATCTACTTTATTCTGCGTCCCCCGCAGACCCTGGCCGAGGTTTACGACCGGGCCCTGGAGGAGGAAGCTCTGCTGAAGGATATCGAGGAACGGTTGACCTGTCCCGGCTGCAAGCGCAAAGTAGAAGCAGATTTCATGTTCTGTCCCGATTGCTACACCCGGCTTCAAAAGTCCTGTCCGGCCTGTGAGCGCCTGTTGCACCTGAAATGGAATGTGTGCCCTTATTGTGGAGCCAGTCCTGGCGTTCCCGTCTTCACTCCTTCGCAGCGGCAGGCCCCGGAAGTGGTAGACATGGACTATGCTCCTCACGACTACGAGCCGGAACAGGACTACGATGACACTCAAAGGATCGCCACCACAGAGCAATCCGAAGAGACGCTGATGATAGGAGAAGAGACCTGAGAGGAGACGAGAGTCTGACCTGAGAATTATGATGCTGGATAAACTGGCTCGCATTGAAGAGCGTTACGACGAACTGAATCAGTTGATGGCCGATCCGGAGGTGGCTACCGACCCCCTTCGGGTGCGGGAGTATGCCCGCGAACAGGCCGAAATCGAAGAATTAGTACAGACCTACCGCCATTACAAGGCCAACGAGGAAGAATTGGCCCAGACGAGCGCCATGTTGGACGACGGCCTGGACGAGGAGATGCTGGCGCTGGTGCAGGAGGAAATCGCCAGCCTGGAAAACAGGCAGGAGAAGCTTCTAAATGACTTGAAAATGCTGCTTGTGCCCAAAGACCCTAAAGATGAGAAAAACGTCATCGTCGAGATCCGGGCCGGGGCGGGCGGCGATGAGGCCGGCCTCTTCGCCGCCGATCTGTACCGCATGTATACTCGTTACGCTGAAAAGCATGGCTGGCCCATCCACCTCGTCAGTTTCAACGAGACGGGCATCGGCGGTTTCAAAGAGGTCATCTTCCAGGTTCAGGGCCGGGGCGCATACTCGCGGCTGAAATACGAGAGCGGCGTCCACCGCGTGCAGCGGGTGCCCATCACCGAAACCAGCGGGCGCATCCACACCTCGACGGCTACCGTAGCCGTCCTGCCCGAAGTGGACGAGGTGGAGGTCGAGATCGACTCCCATGACCTGCGCATCGACGTTTTCCGCTCGCAGGGACACGGCGGCCAGAGCGTCAATACCACCGACTCCGCCGTGCGCCTCACCCATTTGCCCACCGGGATGGTGGTCGTCTGTCAGGACGAGCGCTCCCAGCTTCAGAACCGGGCCAGAGCGCTTTCGGTTCTACGCGCCCGTCTATATGATATGGAAGAGCGCAGGCAGTTAGAGGAAATAAGCCAGGCCCGCCGCTCCCAGGTGGGCAGCGGCGAACGTAGCGAGAAGATACGCACCTACAACTTTCCCCAGAATAGAGTGACCGACCATCGTATTGGCCTCACCATCCATCGTCTGGCTGAAGTTTTGGAGGGCGATATCGATGGCTTCATCGATGAGCTGAGCACCACCGAACAGGCCGAGAAACTGCAAAGGGTAGGGATTGACCAGAATGGCTAGGAGAGTCCAATTGGAAGAAACCAGGTTTTTTAGTAACAACCTGGTTTCTGGCGGCTCCTGCCAAAGCGTGAAAGAGGCCCTGGGTTGGGCCTCTAAGCTTCTGGCCGGACGGGGCGTGGAATCGCCTGGCCTGGAGGCCGAGGTGCTGTTAGCCCACGTTCTGAACCTCAGCAGGGCCAGGCTTTACGCCCACCCTGAGCGTCGGCTGAATCCCATGCAGCAGCTTGTCTATCGGGCCTGGGTGAAGCGCCGCGCCGAGCGCGAGCCTGTAGCTTACATCGTGGGTCACAAAGAGTTCTACGGGCTTGATTTTTACGTGGATCGACGGGTGCTCGTTCCCCGCCCGGAGACGGAGTTGCTGGTGGAGAAAGCTATAGAGCTGGCCCACGAAATTCCAGGAACGCCGATCCTGGCCGATATCGGCACCGGCAGCGGGGCCATAGGCATCAGTCTGGCCCTGCACCTGCCCCAGGCTTTGATCTACGCCGCCGACATCTCCGAGGAAGCGCTGGCCGTGGCCGCTTTGAACTGTGAAGGCCACGATGTGCAGGAGCGGGTGCGGTTGCTGTCCGGCGAGCTGTTGACTCCCTTGCCCGAACCAGTCGATCTTATGGTGGCTAACCTGCCTTACGTCCGCCGCCCGGAATTCGAGGGGCTGGCCCGTGATATCGTGGACTACGAGCCTCGCCTGGCCCTGGACGGCGGCCCGGACGGCCTGGCATACATCCGCCGCTTGCTGACCCAGGCGGCGCCATACCTCCGACCCCAGGGCGCTATCCTGCTGGAGATCGGGGCCGGGCAGGGGCCGCCCGTGACCGCCTGGGCCAGACGCTATTTTCCAGAGGCCAGCCTGGAAATAAGCAGAGATTACGCCGATCTGGACCGGGTGGTGGTGGTCAGAACAAACGGCGCCCGCCGCACAAGATGACCGCCATACGCCTGTTGGCCGCCGACCTGGACGGCACGTTGATGGACCGTGACGCTATTCTCTCGCCCCGCCTCAAAGCTGCCGTGCGAGCGGCCATGGAGAAAGGCGTGCGGTTTACCCTGGCTACGGGGCGAACTTTTCAGGCCACGCGGCCCTTTGCCCAGGAGCTAGGGACCAACGCCCCTCTGATCTGCTACCAGGGAGGACTGATCAGGGACCCGGCCAGCGGCCAGACCCTTCACGAGCGAGCTATCCCTTTGCCTCTGGCCCAGGAGATGGTGCGTTTTGCCCAGGAAAGAGACCTGCACCTCAACGTTTTCCTGGACGACGAGACTTACGCCGAGAGGATGAGGCCCGAAGCGGAGCTTTACGTCAAACTTTCGGGAGTGCCTTTGCACCAGGTAGGGAACTTGCTGGACTTCCTCGACCGTGGCCCTACCAAGTTCATGATCATCAGCGACCAGGAGACCACCGACCGTCTGGCCTCGGAGCTGCAAGCCCGTTACGCCGGCAAGCTGAACATCGTCAAATCCTACCGCGCCTTCCTGGAGGGGATGCCGGCCGGCGTTTCCAAAGGCGCAGCCCTGGCCGAACTGGCGGCCTACCTGGGCCTCGGTCAGCAGGAGACCCTGGCTATCGGCGACAACGACAACGACGCTGAGATGGTGGCCTGGGCCGGCGTGGGGGTGGCGATTGGCAACGCCACCCCGGCTGTTTTGGCGGTGGCCAACTACGTTGCTCCGCCCGTCTGGGAGGATGGGGCGGCCCAGGCCATTGAAAAATTTATTCTGAGTTAAGGGGGTTAAGAAGACAAATAACTGTGAACAAAATCGATTTTCTGTTGACCGGAGTGGGTGGTCAGGGCACCCTGCTGGCTAGCAACGTGCTGGCCGAAGTGGGCATGAGAGCTGGTTACGAAGTGAAGAAGTCAGAAGTGCACGGCATGGCTCAGCGGGGCGGGAGCGTGGTCAGTCACGTGCGCTGGGGCCCGGCGGTGCATTCTCCTCTCATCGGCCAGGGCGAGGTGGACTATTTCGTGGCCTTCGAGAAGCTGGAGGCTGTGCGCCACATCGACTTCCTGAAGCCGGGCGGGACGGCCATCATCAACGACCACCGCATCACTCCTATATCTGTCAGCTCCGGCGGCGACGAGTACCCGGACCACGAGCGGGTAGAACGGGGGTTAAAAGAAGTGACGGAAGACGTGCACTTTGTACCCGGCGTGGCTGTGGCCGAGGAGTTGGGCAATGCCAGGGCCAGCAACGTCGTGCTGTTGGGAGCACTGTCCACCTTTCTCGCGGTCTCACCTGATATCTGGGTGGAAGCCATTATGGAGTTGGTGCCGGAAAGATACAGAGAGCTTAACCGTCGGGCCTTTAATCAGGGACGAGCTATGCTGGCTTAGACTTTTTCTTTACCAGCCCTTCACCTAACCTCTACCTAATCTCCACCCGGGGCAGGACTGATGTATGTTATGATAAGGATAGCGCTTTTCTTCCGGTGACTGATCCATTGGGGGCTAGAGGAGGTAAGGGAAATCTGATGGCTATAGTTTTGTCCGTGTCGCTTGTACTGAAGGTGTTGGGGGTGGCGATCCCCCTGGGGCTGGCCTTCGTGGTACTGCTACAGGGGCGTCAGCGTCTCAACTGGATTTTTTGCGCCTTCATGTTGGCCATAGCCTTGTGGAGCGGCGGGACGTTCATGTTGCACATGGCCTTGTTGCCGGGCGTGAAGGACATAACCTTCTGGCTGCGGGCGGGACTGTTCGGCTTTTTGGGGATCCCGATGGCCCTTTACCTGTTGTCCCTCGAAATGGGCGACATCCCCCCCTCGCTTTTCATTTTCAAATGTATCACCACCGCAGGCGGTTTTCTTCTTCTCCTCATCTGCTGGGGAGCGCTGTTCGGGGGGCTTTTCCAGATCGAGGTCGAGGCTCTACCCAACGGCGAAATCTTATACTCCTTCGATTATTTTTCGCCGCCTTTTGTGCTGGGGTTATTTTATCTTTTCGCCTATTTCTTGCTGGCGGAAGGGGTGTTACTGTGGCCCCTTTATCAGTCCAGGCGAGCCAGCCGTGTGCAGGTCGAATCGAACCCTTTGCTCGCTCTGGGGGGCGCTCTGACTCTGACCGGCGGCGTGCTCAACGTTTTCCCGATCATCGGTCAATATCCCTTCGATGCGCTCTTTATGCTGAGCGCTTCTCTGATCTTCGCCTATCTGATCATGAAGGTCCAACTGCTCGATCCGTTGCGAGAGTTAAATGAAGAATTGGCCCTGGCTAACCAGAGGTTGCAACAGTCCAACCGCCGGATTGTGGAGGCTACCCGCCTCAAGAGCGAGTTCCTGGCTAATATGAGCCACGAACTGCGTACCCCGCTCAATTCCATTATTGGCTTTGCCCGGGTGATCCTGAAGGGCATCGATGGCCCCCTGACCGAGATGCAGCGCACCGACCTGGCGGCCATTTACACCAGTGGGCAGCATCTTCTCAACCTGGTCAACGATATCCTGGACCTCACCAAAATCGAGGCCGGCAAAATGGAG
>DAOULT010000017.1:0-9063 GCA_034417895.1 Anaerolineae bacterium
ATTGAACAGAACCTTGCGGTCTTTGGGACAGCCGCTGACCCAGTCTTTAGACACTTCTTGCACCACTTTGATCAGCGGCCAGCGACAGAACCAGCCGTCGAAGAGCACCACCTCGAAGGGTAGTCTCAAAGCTACAGCTTGGCGCACTAACTCGGCCCCCAACTCGGTCTTGGTACGGAACAGTCGCTGGCGCCGCCCATAGGATAGGAGGTTAACCAAGTAATTGTGGTAACCCTCCAGGGTAGGGTCAGTTCGCAAATGGGTGGCCATCTCAGCCAGACTGGCCAACAACTTTTTCTGACGAAATTGGAGGTACAGCCGAAAGTCTACTGGGAACAAGTCATCGCAAAACTCGAGAAAAAACTGAAAATGTGCTATCATAGTGGAGAGGAAGAGGTAGAGGCGGTAGTAGAGGGAGAAAAGCAGAAGTATGTTGCTCAAGTTGTATTACAACCCTGGTCAGCAAGTATTCGATGACCCAGTCAATCAAGGTTTTGACGAGGCCTTGACGCTCTTAACAGTCTTAATAGAAAAGGGCATTGAATGTGAGAGGATAAACACAGAAACGATGTCCAAGGAGGAGCTTGGAAAAGCTTATTCTGAAGCCTGGGTCCCTTCAGTCAGGAAGGGATATAAAGGGTATAGAATCCGGCAGATATTCGGGAGTAGAAGACACAGTGGGACTTTCTTTGGCAAGGGGATGCCCGCTCTTCTTGTCTATGAGGAAGAGGGACGACCTCCAGTAGACGTCTATCCTCACGAGGAGTTTGGTAGGATCATCACAATTAAAGAATTTCTTCAAGGCTTGCAACAAGCCTAGATAAAGCAAGCAGCCCAAAGTCCTGCGAACACAGGACAATGGGCCTAACCCAACCCGCTGACAGCTCAAAGATCAGCAGCGGATCAGGCTATTCACATTATATCATCACTCCAGTAGTAGCGCAACTTTGTGGCCTTTCTGCTAAGTCAGCGGAAAGGCCATTTTCGTTTTTTAAGGAAGATAGCTGAAGGATCGATTGAAAGGAGTTGAAGTTTTGGACGGGAGGTGATGGACAGATGACCCAAATTCTCAAGCGCCTCGAAGTTCAACTGGTCAGGACCGAGAGCATCTTTGCCAGGCTGAGACGATGGTGGCTGGCCTGGCAGACAAAGAGAAAGGAGAAAACTATCGAGAAGAAATAACAAACAGAGAGTCAACCATTATCAGCAAATAAAACGAAAGGAAGGTACGTACACAATGTTTCAACAGGTAAGTTTTATAGTGACAGGCGATAGCATGGAGCCAACCTATCGCCAGGGTGATCTCGTCGTCGTGGATAGGGAAGCGAAACCCAAAGAAGGTGATGTAGTGGCCGTCAAAGTGCTGCTGGAAGAGGGCTGGTCACAGCCCATAATCAAGCGTTACTTTTCCGACGGCGACGGCCACGTCACCTTGAGGCCCGACAACCCAAATCACGAAGAGCAAACTTATTCTCTATCTGAGGTGGACATCATGGGCGTGGTAGCATCCCCAGATGCCTCCACCCTCATCATCCCTTTCATCAAAGTAAAGTGGTTCGACGAGCGTAAGGGGTGCAGGCATGTCTTTAAAGGCCAGAGGCCACCAGATGGCTGTAGCAGCCTGGTGATGGACGGCCAAACGAAGTACGGGCCACGCGACTATCCTACTGGCACGTGTATGTTGTTCCCACCTAAGCCTTGCGCCTTCGACGATCCAAGCTTTGAGTGGGTGTACGTGGAAGCTACCCGGCTGGCTACTGAGGAGGCGGGCATAACGGATGGCATCTTCATGCCCAGCCGGAAACACCTGGAGGAGGCAATACACAAACGCCAGAATGAAGAGGCTTCAGGCCAAGCCTGAAGCCCCAGGGTGGGGGAGAGTCTCGCAGTCTGGTAGCCAGGGACTCTCTCCCAGCCCTGATTATACCACCGTTTGGTAGAAGGACAAAACTGGAGACGAAACCCAGGAAAGGGGGAAGCGATGAGTAAGCGAGCGGTGTTGTATGCCAGGGTGAGCAAGGACGACACGCGAAACGACGGCCGCAACCTGGACGGCCAGTTGGAAATGTGCCGGGAGTATGCCCAGGCCCACGGCTGGCACGTTGTGGCAGAACTGGCCGAGGATGACCGGGGCGCAAGCGGCGCCTCGTTTGAACTGCCGCAACTGAACCGAGTGCGCGAAATGGCCCAAGACAGTGAGTTTGACATCCTGGTGGTACGGGAGATAGACCGGCTCAGTCGGAGCCTGGCTAAACAGTTGATCGTCGAAGAAGAACTGAAACGCCATGGCGTTCAAATTAAGTACGCCTTGTCAGAATATCCCGATACGCCAGAGGGCAGCCTGATGAAAAACATCAGGGCCACGATTGCCGAATACGAACGGGAAAAATCAGGGAGCGTATGGTCAGAGGGCGACGACAGGCTGTGAAATCTGGGGTCGTGCTGCTGCACGGTAACCCGCCTCCGTATGGCTATCGTCTGTCAGACGATGGCAAGACGTTGGTGGTTTATGAGCCGGAGGCCCGCATTGTTCGCCTGATCTTCACCTGGTACGTCGAGGGTGATGAGAACGGCAAGAAGTTAAGCGTGGGGGCTATAGTTCGCAGGTTGACTGAAATGGATATACTAACCTGGAGGGACACTCATAAGTGGGGGTTCAAGAAGCGTGGGTTTGGGCAGTGGACGAGGGGGACAATTAAGATCATCCTGAACAACGAGACGTATATCGGACTCTGGCACTATGGGCGATGCGGAAAGAGGAATAAACTAAACCCACGTTCGCAATGGCTAACAGTTGAGGTGCCTGCAATTATCAGCCGCGAACTATGGGAGAAGGCACAAGCGCAGAAAGAGCGCAATAAAGAAATGTCAAGGCGCAATACTAAACACAACTACCTGATGGGGCGGCGCGTAACCTGCGGGTGGTGCAGCCACAAGATGCATGGCAATTCGCGTCGGTATGGCAAACATATACATTCATACTACCGCTGCACGGCGAAGGAGGGGAAAATAATAGGGCAAGAGTGCGACATTCCAAATTTCAAGGCCAACCACGTGGACGCGGCCGTTTGGAGTTGGGTGAAGTCGTTTTTGTCTGACCCCGTAGCCTTGCAGGATGGGTTGAACGCGTACCAGGCCGAACGCGAGCAGGAGAATGCTCCGCTCCAAGAGCGGCTGAAAGTGGTAGAGGATTTGCTGACTGACAACCGGGCGCAACTCAAACGCTTGCTAGATTGGAAGCGCAAACGTTGACCGGCGAACAAACACAGAGTCTCAAGGAGTTTGATTAAAGTCGTTACTACAGTTACAAGGGAGCACCGCACGCAATGCAGAGATCAACATCTGGGCTGTTTTCGTGGCCGCAATGGGGACAGGTGCGGGACTGGATCGGAGGTGGCGGAGCCGGGGCCACCTGTGCTTGTTCTGACGGGACGGTGAAAACGTAAATGTCCTCTTCGGCCCGAAAGTCCTTTCGCAGTTGTCGGTCCATGATCAGGGCCAGCGCCCAACGTACCGAGCTGTTTTTGGTGCGAAGCGTGGGGCGTCCATAGGCAGGGAGCCGGAAGGTGAAGGGTAGCTCCAGGTATTCGCCGGAGGCAAATTCTTTGGGGCCCATCAGCTCGATTTCTTGTTCTACAACTTTGTGGGTGTTACCTCCCCCACGAAGCACGTGTTCGATGTATTGCAATTCTACTCTGACGCCCCTGCCCTTAAAGCCTTTTTGAATCTGGATCAGTGCTTCGGCCTCGACCTCGTCCCTTTCCTCAAAATTCTTGCCTGGCAGCCAGAAGGCCAGCTCGCAATACTGTGGAGAGTTCGAGAAGCCATACCGACCAGCTTCTCTCGTCTGCCCGGTAAAAGGCGCAGCCACCGCAAATTCTACCTCCTCCCGGACGTCCTGGCGCAACTTGAGGTCGAGCACAGCTTTGATCAGCCATCTGATGTGTATGAGCCTTCCCTTGTAAGTAGGCGGCCCCCAGGAAGGAACTTTAAAGGCCAGGTCGAAAGTTTGTGTCGAACCGCCGACTACTTTTGTATGGCCCAGAAAGGGTTGTTCCAGCTTCAATAACTGATCTTTGGCTTCGACCTCAGAATTTTTGGCGCGATAGATATAGGTTTCCTCGCAGATCAGCTCGGCCCGCCCTTCCTGGATATCCAGGTCTTCCTCTCCCTCGACGGTCACTTTAGCCTCAAGGCGATCACCGGGAAAGTAGTAGCCGTATGGCCTGTAGTATTCATAAGGTCGGTCGATTGCCAGGCTTATCCGGGCCTGGCCTCCTCCGAAAAGTTCAAAAATCACCTACTCCCCCCTTATCAAGTGCGGTCAGCGGATTCTGGAGCGGATTTAACGAATTGCAAGACGCTAAATCCGATAAATCCGTTCCCTAATCCGTTGACCGTTCGCTTAACTCTCTTAGAAACTCGCGGTCGGCCTCCGAGAGGTCTGCTTTAGCCAAAAGGTCCGGGCGGCGCTGCCAGGTGCGGCGCAGGGCCTCCTGACGACGCCAGCGCACTATGCGGACGTGGTCGCCGCTGAGGAGAACTTCCGGCACCTGGTAAGCGCGAAACAGGGCCGGTCGGGTGTAGTGGGGATATTCCAGCAGGCCGGCGGTGTGCGAGTCCTCGAAGGTAGCGCCGGGGTCTCCCAACACGCCGGGGAGGAGACGGGTCACGGTCTCGACCAGGACCATGGCCGGAATTTCGCCCCCGCTCAGCACGTAGTCGCCGATGGATATCTCGTCGGTGACCAGGTATTGGCGCACCCGCTCGTCCACCCCTTCGTAGCGACCGCAGATGAGAATAAGGCGGGCCTGACGCGACAGCTCCCGCGCTATCTGCTGAGTGAAAAGACGGCCCTGGGGGCTGAGCAGGACGATGGGGGGGGCCTCATCATCCGCCTCCAGGAGCGATTCCACGGCGGCAAAGATGGGTTCTGGTTTCATCACCATGCCCCCTCCGCCGCCATAAGGGGTGTCGTCGGTCAACCTATGTTTGTCTGTGGCAAAGTGGCGGATATTATGAATGTCGATGGAAATCAACCCCGCTTCCAAAGCCCGCTTGACGATGCTCTCCTGGAAAGGACTCTCAAAGATAGAGGGGAACAGGGTCAGAATGTCGAAGCGCATGATCTAGCTTCCCAGAACCGGCCTGAACTTGTAGCCGTAGATAATCACCCCATCCTCGCCCTCTTCTCTGAGCTTGCGGGTGACCATTTCCACTTTCAGGCCGATGTGCACCGCGTCGTTGTCCACATCGGTCAGTTGGGCCGTGACCAGCGGCCCCTCCTCCAGTTGCACCAGGGCCACGGTGTAGGGCACGAATTCCTCGTAACCCAGAGGAGCGTGATACAGAGTCGAGTGGGAATAGACCTCTCCCCGGCCATTGAATTTATAAGCTTGCAACTCCGTCCCTCCGCACTCAGGGCAGACCTGGCGCGGCGGAAAGAGTTTGGCCCCGCAGGAAGTACACTCCGCCCCGACCAGGTTATAGCGTTGGGCCTGTAATCTCCATTGTCTCGGTAAATCCATATATTTCTCTCTTCTTTTGATAGCTTGTAGTAACGACTGTAGTCGTTGTTGAAACGGAAGAAGCGACTGAAGTCGCCACTACGAATCGTTATTTGACCGCCAGGATATGGGTGATGGCCGTGGCCCCGCTGCCCCCGATGTTCTGGGCCATGCCTATCTCGGGGTCCTGCACCTGGTTGGGGCCGGCCTGTCCTCTAAGCTGCTGCGTCACTTCCACCACCTGGTACATGCCGGTGGCTCCTACCGGATGGCCACGGGCCTTGAGTCCGCCCATGGTGCACAGGGGCAGAGGCCCTTCCAGGGTGATTTCCCCATTCTGGGCCATGAGGTAGCCCCTCCCTCGCTCAGCAAAGCCGCAGGCTTCCAGGGACAGAGCGGACATGATGGTAAAAGCATCGTGTAGCTCAAAGAGGTCGATGTCCTCTGGCTCCACGCCCGCCTGCTTATAAGCCTTCTGCGAAGAGAGGTAAGCGGCTTGCAGGAAAAGGGGATCGCGCCGGTCGTGTAAAGCAAGGGCATCGGTAGCCACCGCCGAGCCGATGATCTCCACTCCCTTACCGTTGGTCCGCGAGCCGGGGCAAAGCACCACCGACGCTGCCCCGTCAGCGATGGGCGAAGAGTCCATCAGGTTGATAGGGTCAGCGATCATGCGAGCCTTTTTGAAAGCTTCTTCGGAGATGGGCCGGTTGAACATGGCGTGGGGGTTGGTGGCCGCGTTGCGGTGGGCATTGACGGCGAACCGGGCAAAATCCTGGCTGGTGGCGCCTGTCTCGTGCATGTAGCGCCGCATGAGCAGGGCGTTGATGGCGACAAAGGATAGCCCCTGCATGGCTTCGTAGTCGCCGTCGGCGGCCATAGCCAGGCCGGCGGTGGTGGCGCACCCAATGGAATCGGTCATTTTCTCCACGCCGGTGACGATCACCACCTCGTGGACACCGCTGGCTACGGCCAGATAGCCCTGGCGTAGCGCCGCCGCTCCGCTGCCACAGGCCGCTTCGACCTTGACGGCCTCGATGCCCCGCAGGCCCGCGAAGTCGGCGACGAGACTGCCCAGGTGTTCCTGACCCACGAACTCGCCGCCCAGCATGTTGCCCACGTAAAGGGCATCGGCCTCCTCAATACAGGCGTCCTGCATGGCCGCCCGCGTGGACTCCACGGCCAGGTCGCGCAGTGATCTATCCCAGTGTTCGCCCACTTTGGTCTGCCCGATGCCGATAATACTTACTTTCCTCACAATACATTCCTCCTCACAGAAACCAGGTTTTTGCCAAAAACCTGGTTTCTTTAATGAACATGTAATTTTCTTCTGAAACGCACGTAAGCGCCATAGTCGATCTCCTGGCGACGGGCGATGTAATCCCTGGTGGAAGGGGCGCGCCTCTGCCGCTCGGTGATGAGAGCGGTGACCACCAGGGAGAGAGCGTCGCTGCCCGCCCCGGAGCCAAAGGAAACCAGCAGAATCCTGTCGCCCGGTCGAGCCACGTCCAATATGGCCGTCAGACCGAGCAGCGAAGAACCGGCGTAGGTGTTGCCGATCTCGGCCACCAGCAGACCGACCTCCAGCTGCTCCTGGCTAAAGCCCAGCGCCTTCCCGACCTTGAGGGGAAACTTGGTGTTGGGCTGGTGGAGGACGGCATGGGTGTAGTCTTTGGCCGTATAACCCAGCTCGCCCATCAGGTGTCGGCCTGCGGACAGGACGTGCTGGAAATAAGCCGGTTCCCCGGTGAAACGGTGGCCGTGCTGAGGATAGCGCTGGTAAGGCCGCCGGAAGAAGTCTGGCGTGTCGCTGACGTAGGAATAGGACCCCTCCAGGCGGGCCAGGCTCTCCTCTTCAGGGCCGATGATGTAGGCCGCTCCCCCGGCTCCGGCGGTATACTCCAGATCGTCGCCTGGCCGTCCCTGGGCGGTGTCCGCCCCGATGCTCAGGGCGTAGTGGGTCATGCCCGAACCGACGAATCCCACGCTGGCCTGCAAAGCTTCGGTGCCGGCCTTACAGGCAAACTGCCAATCGGCGGCCTGGGTCTCCGGCACGGCACCGATGGCTTCGGCCACCACGGTCGAGGTCGGTTTCACGGCGTAGGGATGCGACTCGCTGCCCACCCACACGGCCCCGATCTGGGCTGGATCGAGGCCGTCCGCCCGCCGCAGCGCGTTGCGGGCCGCCTCGATGGACATGGTGATCGTATCTTCGTCCAGGCCAGGCACAGCCTTCTCTTTGATGGGCAGCGCCGCCTGTCCTCCCTTCCATACTCTGGATATTTCGCTGGCAGGCAGGCGATAGCGGGGCACGTAGGCCCCATACCCGACGATGCCCACCTCTTTGATCGGTTTCATCATTATTACGCTTCAGCCCTCCTTAATTTGACAAAAGCTTCGCCTGAGTGTATGATACAAGAGATGAATATCTATAAAACCGACATAACGCTGGATGACGGCCAGACCGTCCATTTTATGTACGACAGAGATAGCGATGATCTGGAGATCGTTTTTGAGAAAGCTAAGGCAGATTGCGTTGTAGAAGTGTCTGACAGTATCATCTTACGTCTGGACCGCTCGAAAGGCAAAGCTTTGAGCCTGATTCTGATCGGCTTTTCGACTCTGGCGCAGACCACCGAGATAGGGCCTAAGAACTTCCCTCTTACTGGCCTGGACGATTTGCCGGAAGAGTTGCGCCGGACGGTAGTGAAGATCATCACCACGCCGCCAGTCAACAGGTTTCTGAAAGTTTCTTCGTTTTATCCCTCGCCGACTTTAGCGATCCCTATCACCTGCGTTGACCCCTCGCTGGCCGTGATCGCCTGATGGCGGTTTTGGCTTATTCTTTCCCAAATTCCCTTAAAATTTCCGCTGCCCGGTCGAGCCTTATCTTACCTTCCGCCACCAGACGGTCGGCCACCTGTTGGATCAATTGGCCGCTGGCTCCGGCGGCGATGGCGACCTGTCGGGCGTGAAGCTCCATGTGGCCGCGCTGGATGCCCTCCGTAGCCAGGGCGCGTAGGGCGGCCAGGTTTTGGGCCAGCCCCACCGCGGCCATGACCTCGGAAAGTTCACGGGCGCTTTCGACTCCCAATATCTTGAGCGCTACCTGAGCGGTAGGGTGCACCCGCGTCGCTCCACCCACGATGCCCACCGCCAGGGGCAACTCGATGGTGCCTACCAGGTCGCCGTCCTGGTTTGTGGCCCAGGTGGTCAGGGAAGTGTAGCGCCCGCAGCGAGCGGCGTAGGCGTGCGCCCCGGCCTCGATGGCCCGCCAGTCGTTGCCGGTGGCGATGACCACGGCGTCGATGCCGTTCATGATCCCTTTGTTGTGGGTGGCGGCCCGGTAAGGATCGTGGGCGGCCAAGGCGCAGGCTTCGACGATGCCCTGCGTCACCTCCTGGCCGCTGAAGTCTTTGAAGGCCAGGGCTGAGGCCGGAACGAGACACTTAGCCCGCGCCAGGCGGCGGTCGGCCAGGTTGGACAGGATGCGCAGCCGCACCCGTCCGCCGGTCAATTCTTCGACGAGCGGAGCCAGGGCTTCGACCGCAGTGTTGAC
>DAOULT010000018.1:0-57696 GCA_034417895.1 Anaerolineae bacterium
CGTCCACGCCTAAACCAACGCCCACTCCCAGGCCGACGGATACGGCCACACCCAAACCAACGCCCACCCCAGAGCCGACGGATACCGCCACCCCCAACCCCACGCCCACCCCTGAGCCGACGGATACGGCCACAGCCACGCCGTCGCCAACCCCATCCCCCACGCCTTTGCCCCCCGTGCCACCAACTATGGTCGAGCGTTCGCCAGCCAGAGGAGAGGAGCACCCTCTGGAAGAGCCGATAGTCATCACCTTCGACCAGCCTATGGACTGGGAATCGGTGAAGAAGGCTTTCACTATCAAGCCTAAGGTGGCGGGCAGGCTCAGTGGCCGGGGCAGGGAGTTGACTTTTACTCCCTCAAAGCCCTTCGAGCGAGGGGAAACCTACGAAGTAACCATAGCCGAGAGCGCCGTGAGCGCCGCCGGGATTCCTCTGGAAGAAGCCATTTCCTTTAAGTTTAGTACAGTGGGCTTCCTGGAAGTGACAGACGTTCAACCTGCTTCCCGCAGCGTAGAGGTGGCGGCGGACGCCGTAGTAACCGTCATGTTCAACCGCCCGGTGGTCCCTTTGACCTCCATCAAGCAGATGGCGGACTTACCGCAGCCTTTGACCTTCCGCCCGGTTGTAGAGGGTGAAGGCGAATGGCTCAACACTTCCGTGTACATTTATCGTCCCAGGAAGGGCTTCGCGCCGGCCACGAAGTACACGGCCCGCATAGCCGCCGGGCTGAAAGACACCACTGGCGGCCTGCTGGCCGAGGACTACACCTGGACCTTCACCACCAAGCTGCCGGCCGTGTCTGGCACCTGGCCGGGCGACAAAACCCTCTACGTCGGCCCCGACGCCCACGTCCGCGTGACCTTCAACCAGCCTATGGATCGCCAATCGGCTGAGAAGCACTTCTCTCTGAGAGAGGGAGAGAGCGGCAAGACCGTGCGGGGCAGGTTCAACTGGGCAGACGACACGACGATGACCTTCATCCCGGCGCGGCCTTTCGAGTTGGAAACCGTCTACGTGGGTGAGGTCAGCGCCGGGGCGATGGGCCAGACAGGCAACAAAGGCACCCAAAAGAAATACAACTGGTCGTTCACCACTGTAAGCCTGCCCGTTATCATCAGCACCGACCCTTACGATGGGCAGGAGGGTGCCGACCCCTACGGGGGCATAGATATCACTTTCTCCAGCCCGATCAGCATTAACACCCTGCTGCCCAATATGACCATCCTGCCTGCGCCTACCTACGTCTATAGCTACTGGAGCAGATACGATACGAGGGCGTACATCTCTTTCGACACGCAACCTTCGACCAGGTACACCGTCACCGTCGGATCCGGCGTGAAGGGGCGCTATGGGCACAGGCTGGACAGGGACTATACCATAAATTACACCACGCGGGAGCTTAATCCCTACGTCTACTTCTCTACCGGCGGCTACGTAGGCACCTACAACGCTTATACCAGGACGGTGGCCTACGTGAGTTACCGTAATATCTCCCGTCTCGATTTCCGTCTCTACCGCCTGAGCCGCAGGGATTTAATCAGCTTCGTGAGAGATGATTGGTGGGACGCCTGGGACAGATTTGAGCCTGATTCGCAGGCCCTGGTCCGTTCCTGGTCCAGGAGGGTAGACCCTCCTCCGAACAAAAGCGTTATCAGGCGCATTCCGCTATCCGAGAGTGAGGATGGCCGTTTGGAGCCTGGTCTCTACTACCTGGAGGTCTCCACGGATTACAACGGCCATGAGAGGTCTCGCCAGGTGTTGGTGGTCTCGCGCCTCAACCTGACCCTCAAACAGTCCAGCCGCCAGGCTTTGGTGTGGGCCACCGACCTGAAAGACGGCCAGGTCGTCCCCAACGTGCCCGTTGTCTTTTACGACGAGAGCGGCGACGAGGTAGCCAGAGGCAGGACCGGCAGAGACGGCGTCCTGAAAGTCGAGTTTAGCCGGATAGAGCCTTACGATGCTTTCTTCGCTATCGCTGGCGCAGGCCGGGGAGGGCCTCAATCGCTCTTAGGGGTGAGCCTCAATCGCTGGAATGATGGCATCAACACCTGGGATTTCAACATAGACTCCGAGCTTTACAGTAGAGACTATAGCGGTTACTTCTACACCGACCGGCCCATCTACCGCCCCGGCCAGAAGGTCTACTTCAAGGGCATCGTCCGCGCCGACGATTACGCCCGCTATAGCCTGCCCGAAAGCGAAGATGAGATGCTGGTGACCATCCAGAACCCCCAGGGAGAGGAAATTTACAGCGAAGAGTTTGCCCTGAGCGACATGGGCACGATGCACGGCGAGCTGACTCTGGACGAGGAAGCCGACCTGGGCTACTACTACATCTACGCCACCTACAAAGACGAGGGCTTCGGCAAGAGCTTCCAGGTGGCCGAGTACCGCAAACCGGAGTTCGAGGTCACGGTAGAGACCGATAGAGACGAGTACGCCCAGGGCGAGAAAGTGAACGTCACCGTGCAAGGCACCTATTACTTTGGCGGCCCGGTGACCAATGCCGAAGTGCACTGGAGCCTGATGACCCGCGACTACTTCTTCCACTGGCAAGGTAAGGGCTGGTACGATTTCACCGACTACGACTGGACGCGCTACTGGCGCTATAGCGAGTACGGCGAATTCGTCAGCGAGGGCGAGGGCCAGACCGATAAAAATGGCCGTTTCACCTTCAAGGTGCCGGCCGACATCGCCGACAAGATTTCCAGCCAGGTGTTCACCATCGAGGCCACGGTGACCGACATCAACGACCAGGTAGTTTCCAACCGCACGGAGGCCATCGTCCACAAGGGCCTGTTCTACGTCGGTCTGGGGCCTGAGGCTTACGTGGGCCAGGTGGAGAAAGAACAGGCAGTGAACGTCATCACCGTGGACTGGGAAAGCGAACCTGTGCCCGGCGTCGAGGTAGAGGTCGTTTTCTACGAACACAAGTGGTACAGCGTCCAGAAGGAGGCCGAAGACGGCAGCTTCTACTGGGAGAGCGATTACCTGGACACCCCGGTCTTCACCCAGACGGTGATTACCGACAGAAAAGGGAAAGCGGTAGCCACCTTTACTCCTGAAAAGGGCGGCACCTACAAGATCGCGGCCTCCGCTCAGGACGAGTTGGAGAACGAGGTACGCAGTTCTACTTACATGTGGATCAGCGGTCGCCAGTTCATCAACTGGCGGCAGGAAAATAACAACCGCATCGACCTGGTGCTGGATAAAAAGAGCTACACGCCGGGCGAAACAGCCAGGATACTCATTCCTTCGCCCTACCAGGGTGAGGTCAAAGCCCTCCTGACCATCGAGCGGGGGCGCGTCCTGGAACACAGGGTACTGACCCTGAAGACCAACAGCGAGCGGGTGGAGATACCCATCAAATCCGAGTACGCGCCCAACGTCTACGTCTCGGTGGTGCTGGTCAAGGGGTTAGACAGGGCCAGTTCAGTGGCTTCCTTCAAAGTGGGCTACGCTACCCTGGTGGTCTCCACCGTGGAGAAAGAGCTTCAGGTGAACATCACGCCGGACAAGGACATGGAGAAAGGGGAATATTACCATCCACGGGATACAGTCACTTACGACATCGAGGCCCTGAACTACGAGGGCGAAGGCATGGAAGCCGAATTCTCCCTGAGCCTGGTGGACAAGGCGGTGCTGGCTCTGGCCGCCGATACCGGGCCTGACCTGCTGAGCCACTTCTGGCGAGAGCGGGGAGTGGGCATCCAGACCGCTGCCTCTCTGGTGGTGTCCATCGACCGCCAAAACCTGGAGGTGGCGCCCGAGGCCAAGGGCGGGGGCGGTGGAGAAGCGCCGGGAGCCTCTGTGCGTCGTCAGTTCCCGGACACGGTGTACTGGAACCCGGTGGTACGTACCGATGAGAAGGGCCAGGCCCAGGTCAAGGTGGAACTGCCCGACACCCTGACCACCTGGCGTCTGGGAGCCAAAGCCATTACCGCCGACACCGAGGTAGGCGAGGTCACAGTGGATGTGCGCTCTACCAAGGACCTGCTGGTGCGGCCCATAGCCCCGCGCTTTTTCATCATCGGCGACAAGGCCACCCTGGGAGCAGTCATCCACAATAACACCGCCAAACCGCTGAAAACCACCATCTCGCTTGCGGTGGAGGGCCTGACGATAGACGATGAGGAAGAGAAAACGGTCAGGGTGCCAGCCGAGGGCCAGGTGAAAATCACCTGGCAGACAAGCGTAGAGCAGGCCGAGACGGCTAAGCTGCTTTACTGGGCCAGGAGCGGCCCCCTGGAAGACGCTATCGAGATCAGCCTGCCCGTCCATCGCTATAGCACGCCCGAAGTGGTGGCTACCGCCGGGCAGATCAAAGAAGCGGAGGGCAGCCGGGTGGAGGTCGTGCAGTTGCCCAAACGGCTCGACCCGACCCAGGGAGAACTCACGGTAGAGGTCGATCCTTCCCTGGCCGCCGGGATGCGCGACGGACTCAAGTACCTGGAGATCTTCCCCTACTACTGCATCGAGCAGACCGTCAGCCGGTTCCTGCCCAACGTGATGACCTATCGGGCCCTCAAGAAGCTGGGCATCAGCAAGCCCGAACTGGAGACCAAACTGCCTCAGTACGTGAGCGTCGGACTGCAACGGATTTACGCCCAACAACACTACGACGGTGGTTGGGGCTGGTGGCTGCACGACGACTCTAACGCCTGGCTGACCGCTTACGTCCTGTTCGGTCTGGTGGAAGCCAAACGAGCCGACTTCGCCGTGGAAGAAGAGGTCATGGAGAACGCCGCCGCCTACCTGCGGGAGAGTCTGGGCCAGCCGCCCGACGTGATGAGACCCCATTACCCCAACACTCAGGCCTTTATCCTCTACGTGCTGGCCGAATATGGAGAGGGCGATCTGGGACGTACCGTGGCCCTCTACGAAAGACAGCGGGAGCACCTGGGTAACTATGGCAAAGCGCTCCTGGCTATGGCCCTGGACATCCTGGATGCCGAAGATCGGACGCGGGTGAATAGCCTGCTCAGCGATCTGACCAACGCCGCCATCGTGAGCGCCACCGGCGCCCACTGGGAGGAAGGCAGGATCGACTACTGGACGATGAACACCAACACTCGCTCTACGGCCATCGTCCTGGACGCCCTGACCCGCCTGAACCCGGACAGCGCCCTGGTAACTAACGCCGTGCGCTGGCTGATGGTGGCCCGCAAAGAGGGTCACTGGGAGACCACCCAGGAGACGGCCTGGTCGCTCATCGCCCTGACGGATTTCATGGAAATGACCGGCGAGCTGGAAGCTGATTACAGCTACCAGGTTCTCCTGAATCGTGAGGTGCGGGGCGAGGGCGTGGCTAACGCCGAAAACCTGGACGAGCCGTACAAGCTCCGGATCGCCATCGCTGACCTGCTGGCTAAAGAGTCCAGCCACGTACAGATCAACCGCTTCAGCGAGGAAGAGCAGACGGGTAAGGGACGGCTCTACTACTCCATGTACCTGCGCTACTTCCTGCCCGTGCAGGACATCAAGGCCCTGGATCGGGGTATCATCGTCTCCCGCCAGTACTCCTTCCCGGACGAGCCAGACGAGTGGATCGAGGAGGCCAAAGTGGGCGACGTGATCCAGGTCAGACTGACTATCGTGGCTCCCCACGACCTGCACTACCTGGTGGTGGAGGATCCGCTGCCGGCCGGGTGCGAAGCCCTGGACCGCAGCCTGAAGACCACCGCCCAGGTGGGCACACAGCCGGAGATGAAGATCAAGGAGGCCGAAGACTGGCACCGCTGGGGTTGGGGCTGGTGGTGGTTCAGCCACACCGAGGTGCGGGACGAGAAGGTGGCCCTGTTCGCCACCTACCTGCCACGCGGCACCTACGAGTACACCTATCTTATCAGGGCCAGCCTGGCCGGCCAGTTCCAAGCCATCCCCACCCTGGCTTACGAGTTCTACTTCCCGGAGGTGTTTGGCCGCAGCGACGGCGGCGTGTTCACCGTCAACGAAGCTGACACAGATTAAGCTCACAGATCAGGCCGGGGCCAGCGAGGCCCCGGCCTGAACATCAGGAGACTGGTGCTATGATAGACGTAAAACAGGCTGTTAAAATCGCGTTTGAATACCTCAGCAGTCTATATGAGCAGGACGAACTACATGATCTTTTGCTTGAAGAGGTAGAGCTTTCAGATGACGAACTGTATTGGTTTGTGACTTTGGGATTTACCCAAAACTTATCGGTACCACCGGGTCCCTATAGACACGTAGATGTCTTGACAATTCCTCGGTACTCCACGCGTGTATATAAGGTTATCGAGATCGATGCGAATACTGGGCAGGCGTTATCGATGAAAATCCGAAAAGCATGAACGAATACATTACAGAGCTACTGCGGCGCTACGGAAGAGCTGGAGCTTTGCTTGACACTAACGTCCTTCTCTTATACTTTGTAGGATTATTTGATCCAGAGCTAATTCCCGTGTTTAAGCGAACTAAGATGTTCACTGTAGAAGACTACTCCACATTGGTTGCTATTCTCAATCACTTCAAGAGGATCGTTACTACGCCGAACATTCTGACAGAAGTCAGTAACTTCTCAGGCCAACTGCCGGAGCACTTAAAACATGATTACTTCGAAAAATTTGCGAGTGGAATTACTCTGCTCGATGAACATTACTTGCGCAGTGATGAGATCTCAGAAATGCGGGCATTCAAGCGGTTCGGTCTCACGGATGCCGGGATCATCCACCTAGTGAAGGACAACTATTTAATAATTACGGCGAATTTCAAGCTTGCGCAATACTTGCAAAAAGAAGGCGTTGATGCGCTTAATTTCAATTATATTAGAATTATTAACTGGTAATGACCAAGCGGCTCGCAAATATGGGATTTTGGGAAGGCGAACGCTGCGAATATTTTCAGGATTGGAGAGCAAATATGCTGTATCGCACATTTGGACCGTTGGATTGGAAAGTTTCGGCCCTGGGATTCGGGTGTATGCGGCTTCCCACCAGGGGTGAGGATAGATCCAACATCGACGAGCCAGAGGCGACGAAAATGCTCCACTACGCCATCGAGCACGGCCTGAACTACATTGACACCGCGTACCCGTACCATGGCGGGAATAGTGAGCGGTTCGTTGGCCGGGCGCTTAAAGGAGGGTACCGCGAAAAAGTCAGGCTGGCGACCAAGTTGCCCTGTTGGCTGGTTCAGGCCGCCGGGGACTTCGACAGGTTCCTCAACGAGCAACTCGATAAGCTGCAAACCGATCACGTTGACTTTTACCTCCTGCATAATTTGCATGGAAGGGTTTGGCCCCGGATGCGCGATCTGGGCGTACTGGAATGGGCTGAGAAGGCCGTAGCGGATGGGCGTATCGGACATCTGGGCTTCTCGTTCCACGACGAGTATGAGGTTTTCAAAGAGATCGTAGACGCGTATGACAGGTGGACCTTCTGCCAGATTCAATACAACTACATGGATGTAGAAAAACAGGCCGGGAGCAAAGGCTTGCGGTATGCGGCCTCCAGGGGGCTGGCCGTGGTGGTCATGGAGCCCTTGCAGGGCGGCAGGCTCGTGAACCCGCCTCAGCCGATTCAGAACCTCTGGAATACGGCAGCCAAAACGCGCCTCCCTGCCGATTGGGCGTTGCAATGGCTCTGGAACCAGCCTGAGGTGTCAGTCGTGCTCAGCGGCATGAGCGCCATGGAGCACGTCGAAGAAAACGTGACCAGCGCCGGTGCCTCGGGGGTCAGCACCTTGACCGCAGAAGACCTGGCTCTCATCGAGCGGGTGCGCGATAAGTATCTGGAGCTTTGCCCCATTCCCTGCACACAGTGCGGATACTGTATGCCCTGTCCGAACGGTGTCCACATTCCACGCAACTTCCTGGTCTATAACGAAGGAGTGATGTACGACGATCCCGATGGGGCGCGCCGCTTGTACACGTTGCGGCTGACAGAAGACGAGCGAGCCAGCGCCTGCATCCAATGCCGTGAGTGTGAGGAATTGTGCCCGCAGAGCATCCCGATCAGCGAGTGGATGCCTGGCGTCCAGGAGGTGCTCGGCGAGGGCCAACCGTACCCCTGCCTGTCCAGTTGAAGGCGCACAGAGTGGAGGGCGTGTAAGTGAAGTTTGTAATCGATGAGAATATGCCCACGGAAGTAGCAGACTTATATTGAGCAAGATCAGACAAATTCAGGCGCTTGTTCGCAACGGTCTTTATTACTTGACCGAACATGCCCACGACGAAGCAATGGCTGACGATCTCGACATCTACGATGTGGAATATGGCCTCTTAACGGGCAAGATTCGTCGAACCTGGCCGCGAGAAGGCAAGTACGAGGTAGTTGGTTTGGCACTGGATGGACGACCTATCGGTATTGTATGCCGTATAACCAAAACGGGAAAGGTCCGTGTTATAACTGTTTACGAGGATCGACCCAGGGAATGAGGGAAAGAGAAAGTAAAATGGAATTTTGGGAAGGCGAACGCTGCGAATATTGTAATGGACTCATCGTCGAGAAGAGAGTCGACCTGACTCGGAAGGTCGAAGGAAAGTACATGCTCATTGAGAACGTGCCCGCTGGTGTCTGTACGGAGTGCGGCACGCGCTATTATTCAGCGAATGTGCTCAAGACGATCGAAGAGACCGTTCGTGGGCACCGAAAGGCAGAGCGAGAAATCCTTGTGCCTGTGTACTCGTTGTGACTTTTCCTAATCTCGCCATCCGGCTCCTATAACCACAAAGGACACGAAGAGCACAAAGACCTGGTGTTCTTTGTGTGCTTTGTGGTTGAAAATTTTTTATGGACAGCTCCGAATTTATCAGGTATCTCAAGCAACAACCTTACTACAAAGGGCAGATCGTGCACGTCGAGCGCCTTCCGGCCCGTAAGGCCCGCTATGGGCGGCTGAAAAGGCCACTGCCCCGTCCTCTGCAAAAAGCCCTCCAGGATGTTGGAGCCGCACGGCTCTACACCCACCAGGCCCAGGCCATAAATGCGGCCCGGGCCGGGCAAAACGTCATGCTCTCTACTCCCAGCGCCAGCGGCAAAACGCTGTGCTACAACGTGCCCGTGTTAGCGGCCATCCTGGAAGAGCGGCAGGCCAGAGCGCTCTATCTCTTTCCCACCAAGGCCCTGGCCCAGGATCAGATGCGCGCCCTGCGAGAATTGACCACAGGCCACCGTCTGCGGTTCGGCCTCTACGACGGCGATACGCCCCGCAAGGCTCGCACCCGCCTGCGCAAAGAAGCCTCCATAATCCTGACCAATCCCGACATGCTGCACATCGGGATCCTTCCCAACCACAGCCTGTGGTCGCATTTTTTCAAGAACCTCAAATACGTGGTCATAGACGAGGCCCACGTCTACCGGGGGGTTTTTGGCTCCCAGGTGGCCTGCGTCATCCGTCGTCTGCACCGGGTGTGCCGCTTCTACGGGGCCAGCCCCCGTTTCATCTGCTGCTCGGCCACCATCGCCAACCCCGGCCAGCACGCCCAACAGTTGACCGCCCTCCCCTTCACGGTGGTCGATGACGACGGGGCGCCCAGCGGAGCCAGGGATTTCGTGCTCTGGAATCCGCCTTTTGTGGATCGGGCCAAAACCGCTCGGCGCAGCGCTAACTCGGAGGCCACCACCCTGTTCGTGGAACTGGTGCAGGCCGGACTGCGTAACATCACCTTTACCAAAGCCCGCAAGGTGGCCGAGTTGATCCTGCTCTACGCCCGCGAGGTTCTGGAAAAGCAGGCCCCCCGGCTCATCCCGCTGATAAGGTCCTATCGGGCCGGATACCTGGCCGAAGAGCGGCGCGAGATCGAGCAGGGGCTTTTCAGCGGCCATCTGCTCGGCGTGGTATCCACCACGGCCCTGGAGCTGGGGGTGGACGTGGGGACGCTGGATGCCACCGTGCTGGTGGGCTATCCGGGCACCATCGCCAGCACCTGGCAGCAGGCCGGACGGGCCGGGCGAGGCACGCGCCAGGCCCTATCGATCCTCATCGGCCTGGACAACCCCCTCGATCAGTACCTCATGCACCACCCGGCAGAATTATTCGGGCGCAGCCACGAACACGCCCTGATCGATCCCGGCAACGTCCACATCCTGGAGAAGCACCTGCCCTGCGCTGCCCACGAGGTGCCTCTGACCAACGACGACGAAGAACTCTTCGGCGGTGAGCCTTTCGTCCAGGCCATGATCGACCTGGAAAGACAGGGCATCCTGGATTACCGCAGCGAACGCTGGTTTTACATGGGGTTTGGCTACCCGGCCCAGGAGGTCAGCCTGCGCTCGGTTTCCGGCAGCAGGGTGGCCTTGCTGGACGAGTCCCAGAATTACCGCACCCTGGAAGAAATTGAGGCTGCGACGGCCCTCTATCGGGTGCATCCTGGGGCCATCTATTTGCACCAGGGAGAGTCTTATCTGGTTTCGCGCCTGGATTTGTTTGCAGGGGTGGCCTACCTGCGCCCCGTCGATGTCAACTACTACACTCAGCCTGCTGAGCTTAACGACGTGAGCATCATCCGCTCGGTGCGGCACCGACAGTTGCCCCCTGCCACCGCCTATCTGGGCCAGGTGCGGCTCACTCAGCAGGTCATCGGCTACAAACGTCGCCAGCAGTTCACCGAGAACATTCTGGGCGTGGAATACCTGGACCTGCCGCCCCAATCTTTCGAGACTGTGGCCCTGTGGTTCGACGTCCCCCTGGAAATCGCCGGCGAGGTGGCCCACAGGGGGCTGGATTTCCACGGCGGCCTGCACGCCATAGAGCACGCCGCCATCGGTCTTTTGCCTCTCTTCGCCATGTGCGACCGAATGGACATCGGCGGGCTGTCCACCCCGAACCATCCCGACACAGGCCAGCCCCAAATCTTCATCTACGATGCTTTTCCCGGCGGGATCGGGATTGCCGAAAAGGGTTTCGAGCTGCTGCCCGAACTGTGGAAAGCCACGCTAGCGGCCATCCAGGAATGTCCCTGCCAGGGAGGGTGCCCCTCCTGCATTCAAAGCCCCAAGTGCGGCAACAACAACGAGCCGCTGGACAAAGAAGCGGCGGTGTTCATTCTGAAGACCCTGTTGAGCCGATGAGCATACCCCGACAATCCCCCACACGCTTTCTGTGTTGAAATGCTGAAGGCCGGACTTGACATGAAACTGTGTTTGCGGTATAATGTGCATAGAGGTGCAAATTTTGTATCATCACATTGCGTCTATCCGTGAAATCCATGACCGTAATCCGTGCGTCCTTGCTTTACTGCTTAAGACGTGGTATACTATTTATAAGCCTGCTATGTAAAAAGAGCGTAACCAAACTCCTTTTACTGGCCGAGGTTTGAGATGTCGAGGATAACATTGTATCATGGGGCTTCAGGCGTCTGGCGTTTTGGAAATGTCAGCCACCTGGGATGGTCTGCCAATGAGAGACTTGAAAAGGGCATAGAAGATCACGGATGAAGATAGGTCCTCTGTTCGTTGGAAAGAGCAAGGAAAAGAAAAAAGACGATCTGGTACTGATCGAGCTATTGCAGGCGGCTGAGCCGGCGACACGCTGGGAAGCAGCCGAAGCCCTGGCCCGGACGCCTGAGAGACATGGCCGGGAGGTCAGAGAGGCCCTTACAAAAGCTCTCGGCGACGAACATCCTTTTGTGCGCTGGAAGGCGGGAGAGACTTTGGCCCGTCTGAAGGACGAGGCGACCTTGAATCTCCTTCTGGAAGCTCTGGAAAATGGCCGTGTCTTACAGCAGGCCAGCGCCGCCGAAGTTTTGGGGCAGATGGGGAGTAAACGAGTGGTGGCTCCTCTTTGTCAGGCTCTAGAGAGCGAAAACGCAGAGGTGCGTCAGAGCGCGGCCCAGGCTTTGATCGAGGCCGGCGCTGCTGAAGCTGTGCCGGCGCTCATCAAGGCTCTGGACGATGAATCTCCCTGGGTCAGACGTAACGCTGCCGAAGCCCTGGGTCGTCTCAAGGATTCACGAGTTGTTCCTTCTCTGGTACAGCATCTAAGCGACGAGAGTGTAGGGGTAAGGCACAGCGCCGTTAAAGCCCTGGGTCTGATCGGCGGCCAGGCGGTGGTCTCTCCCCTCATCCAGGCCCTGAGTGACCAGGATGCTTTGGTCCGCTGGTATGCGGTGCGGGCTTTGGGCCGGGTTGGAAATAAGGAGGTTTTACCTTCTCTGCGCCAACTTTTAACCGATGAAAGTCAAGGGCCGGGGGTGCGCCTTTGTGAAGCGGCCCGCCGTGCCATCCGCCGTATAAACCGGCGCAGATGGCTGGTTTTCGGTTTTTGGTAAAGAATACTAAGAAGGAGAGTTAGATGGAAAAATTTCCGCATAACATACCGGTTGGGATTAGACGAAATCTTTCCGCCTAATTCATAGTTAGGCAGCATTTTAAAAATCAGGCGAAATCACACTGAACTATGAGTGCAACCATCAATGTTTCTTAATACACTATCAAAGAGAGATACTATGCAACTTGAGACAATCAACTTACTTATCGGAGCAGGTATTGCATTAATATCTTCAATTGTTACAGCCGTCTAGACCAAATTAAGTCCGATATTAAAGCTTGAATTATGAAAAAATCCTAGTGCCGCCTAACATGGCGTGCAGCGGACGGGGCTAACACTGCGGGAAATCGGCGGCGCTTTCATCGCTGATAGTATTGGAGAGTGACGTTTCGCGCCTTCACCCGCCGCGCCGCAACTGAACTCTGCCGTTATGTAGGATTCACACTTCACAGAGGGGTTGTGCACTTTGGAACTTCAGTTTGAGTGGGATCCAAACAAAGCTGCCAGGAACATTGAGAAACACCAGGTCTCGTTTGATGAAGCAGCAACGGTGTTCGATGACCCGATGTTCATCACCGTTGTTGATGAGGAGCATTCAGTTGACGAGGAACGATATATCACCATCGGCTTGTCGAAACAGGGCCGGTTGTTAATGGTAGCTCATACAGACCGTGAAGGAAGGATTCGCATCATCAGTGCACGCAAAGCGACTAAGAGGGAGGAACAGTTTTATGCAGAAGCCGGGTGATCCTGACGATTACGAACTACGTGATGAATACGATCTGTCCAAGATGACCGTCGTAGCAAAGGGCAGATATGCACCCCATCGGCGGGTGGGGAAGAACGTGGTTTTACTGGCGCCAGATGTTATACAGGCATTCCCGACCGATGAAGCCGTAAACGAAGCCTTGCGGCTCGTGATACAGATTGCGCAGATACCAAGCAAGTACCAGGCGGAAGCCATGCACGGTTGAGCCTTGGGTTCATGGCAGGTCCGGGGTGGTCCGGCGCTGGTTGCCCGCATAACATTGTGTGGAGCCGACGCCCACCCTTGCGCTTTTTGCCACCCTGTCTTGCCCGCGGTGGTACTGGTACTGAGAGGCCAGACGAAATGGATTTGAGTCTTGAGCGTCGCCAGCAACTAATTGAGGGCCTGGCAGATTGGATAAAGCGGCGAGGACTGACCGGACCAGCCATTATCTTTCTGGAGACCCATAAACCTCTCAGTTTCATTGGCAGTCAGGCTCTTCTCTTCTTTCAGCCATTTTTAAGCTTTTTGGTGAGTGGTGAGATTATCGGGGAATACGCCTTGTTATTCGAGGATCGTACCAATGTCGAGCGGTTGCTCCAATATTTGGAGAACACACCTCTGCCCGACTGATCAGGCCACAGGAGCGTGATCATGGATAGTATAATGGGCAATCAAAGCCTGATGCTGGTTGTGTTTCTCGTCTTCTTCTTGCCTCCGATGGTTTTCTTCGCCATCCGGGTGAAGGCCGGTCATCGACCGTCGCTGCGTCCTATTGCCGGGTTTGAGGCGCTGAAAGGGCTGGTCGGGCAGTCAGCCGAAACCGGCCAACCGCTGCACGTTTCCCTGGGTGTCGGGGGGATAGCCAGCAGCGCGGCAGCCGACACGCTGGCCGGTTTGACTGTGCTGGAATATCTGGCCCGCCAGGCAGCCGCTTCCGACGCCCCTCCTGTGGTGACTGTAGCTGACCCTTCTCTTCTGCTCGCGGCCCAGGACGTGCTCCGGCACGCGTACCTGAGATACGGCGACGTCGATCGTTACGACTCCAGCCAGGTGCGTTTCATCGCTCCCGAACCCATCGCCTACGCCGCCGGGGTCATGGGCGTTCTGGGACGAGAAGAACTGACCGCCAACATCATGGTCGGTTTCTTTGGCGATGAATACCTGTTGATGGGTGAAACGGGTGCCAGAAAAGAGCTTACCCAGATTGTGGGCGCGTCCGATCCCCAGACGTTGCCTTTCGTCTTGGCCTCCACCGAGCAACCTTTGATCGGCGAGGAGATGTACGCCGCCGGAGCATACCTGTCTTCTCTGCCAACCCACGTTGGTAGTTTGATTGCTCAGGACGTGATACGGGTTTTGCTTGTGCTGGTCATCGTTATAGGCGTCATCTACAATACGGTGCTATGACGAAAGCGAGGAGAAAAGTTGAAACGACGTCTTCCTACCGCCATCGCCATCGCCATCGGCCTGATAGTTCTTCTGAGTCGCTTTTTCCCTGACGCCACCCTTAGTGCTCTGGGCTATTTCTTTATCGACTCAGCCATCATAGTGGCTGCTTTCGCCATCATTCTGGGCTTCTTCAACGTTATGATCGTCCATTTGAAGAAAATCAGGAGCCGTCAACAGGATTGGCCTTATAGCATCATCCTGATCGTAGCGATGTGGATTGTCCTGATTCCAGGACTATTGGATGGCCGGGGGGCAGCCGCTCCAACCGTGCGTTGGATATTCCAGTACATCCAGTTTCCTATTCAGGCTACTATTGCTTCTTTATTGGCCTTCTTCGTGGTCTCGGCGGCGTACCGTGCTTTTCGGGCGCGCAGTTTTGAATCGATCCTGATGCTCGTGGTGGGCATAATCGTCTTATTGGGGCAAACCCCTCTCGGTGCATCCATGTGGGATCAATTGCCCGCCATCAAGGATTGGATCCTGGAAGTGCCCGGCCTGGCCGGGGCCAGGGGCATTATTCTGGGGGTGAGCCTGGGAACTGTGGCTACAGGGTTGCGTATTTTGCTAGGCGTAGACCGACCCTATAGTGAATAATCGAGGGTCTGTCGCTGACTCCGTACCAGGCATGAATGCAGGGAGCGATAGAACCTGGGAGCGAGTTCAAATGATCCACTGTCCAAACTGTGGGGCAGCTAGCGAAATAGGGAGTGAGGTTTGTAACAGTTGTGGGCATGTTCTCAGTGACGCCTCGCCGGTGATGCGCATTGGGGGAGAGGTGGCCCCTGAATGGCTGCAAAGATTACAGGCAAAACTCCCGGAGGAACTTCGTGAACCTGAAGAAGTCGAGTTTGTAGCGCCAGAAAGACCCCTGGAGCAAGTTGAAGTCGCTCCACCACCTCCAGAAGAACCAGAGGCCGCTGCCGATTGGCTCCAGGAATTTCGGGAGGCCCCTTTTGAAGAAGAGGTTGAAGCTGCCGAGGCCCCTTTGCCCCCGGCAGAAGTCGAGGCGCCCGACTGGTTGCAGGCTTTGCGGGCAGGGGCAGAGGAGGCGCCCCCTGGGGTAGAAGAAGCAGAGGCCGCTGAAGCTCCGGCGGAAGAAGCTGAGGCGCTCGACTGGTTGCAGGCTTTGCGGGCAGAGGCGGCGGAGGTGCCCTCTGGGGTAGAAGAAGCGAAGGCCGCTGAAGCTCCGCCGGTGGAAGAGGTCGAGGTGCCCGGCTGGTTGCAGGGTCTGGAAGCCGAAGAAGAAGTGGAAGCCGCTGAAGCGCCGGCGGAAGAAGTTGGGGTGCCCGACTGGTTGCAGGGTCTGGAAGCCGAAGAAGTAGAAGCGGAAGCCGCTGAAGCTCCGCCGCTGGAAGAAGTTGAGGTGCCCGGCTGGTTGCGGGGTCTGGAGGCCGAAGAAGCGCCCGCCGCGCTAGAGGAGGTAGAAGTGGAGGCCGCTGAAGCTCCGCCGCTGGAAGAAGTCGAGGTGCCCGGCTGGTTGCGGGGTCTGGAGGCCGAAGAAGCGCCCGCCGCGCTAGAGGAAGTAGAAGCGGAAGCCGCTGAAGCTCCGCCGGTGGAAGAGGTCGAGGTGCCCGGCTGGTTGCGGGGTCTGGAGGCCGAAGAAGCGCCCGTGGCGCTAGAGGAAGTAGAAGCGGAAGCCGCTGAAGCTCCGCCGCTGGAAGAAGTTGAGGTGCCCGACTGGTTGCGGGGTCTGGAAATCGAAGAGATGCCTTCTGACGTAGAGGAAGCAGAAGTAACGTCAGAAATGCCAGCCTGGCTGGAGGAAGTGGGTTTTCCAACTGTGACCGCCGAGGAGGAAGGTGAGCAGCCACCCCCGGTCGTGGAAATGAAAGAGGAATTGGAGGCTCCTTCCCCGCTTGAAGAGGAGGAACGGCCAGAAGTTGAGGCTCCTACCTGGCTGGCAGAACTCCAGCCGTCGGAAGTGGAGGCAGAGGTAGAGGAAGGAGCGCCGCCTCTCCCTGTCGTGGAGGGAGAAGAGGGGCTGGCTCCAGCCGAGCTGCCCGATTGGCTTAGGCCGCCGGAAGGGGTGGAGGCAGGGCTGGCCCCGGCGGAGATACCGGCCTGGCTGCAAGCTATGCGTCCCGCTGAAGTGGAGGAGGCCGCTCCTGAAGCGGAGGAAGCGCCCCTTGAAGCTGTGGAAACCAGAGGACTTCTGGCCGGTATCAGAGGTGTTCTTCCCATCGAGCCAATCATCAGCGCCCCTCGCATTATTGAAGCCCGTGAGGTGCCGGAGAAGCCCGGTGCCGGTATCGAGCAGGCCAGTGTGTTCGAGGAGATTGTCGCCCGGCGTCCACCGGCTCTGACCGAAGTTGAGGTTCGAGCGCGGAAAAGAATATTGGGCGCTGCGGCGCGGTGGCTCATCTACCTTTTCGTGGCCCTGGCGGCGATCGTGCCTTTTCTCCTGCCTGGCCGCTGGTTTGACCAGGCGGACGTGATAGAAACAACTGATACCAGAGACGCTCACCAGGCTATCGAAGCTCTGGATGGGAACTCATTTGTCCTCGTCGCTTACGACTACGATCCGTCCGCGGCGGCAGAGATGAATCTTCAGGCCGAAGCTGTTTTGCGCCATCTGATAGAGCGTAACTCAAGAGTGCTGATTATCAGCCTCTATCCTTCTGGCCCGGAAATCGCTCAGGAGACTATGGAACGGATAGCGCCCGATAAGTACCAATACGGTGAAAATTACGTGAATCTGGGTTATCTTCCCGGCCAGGAGATGGCCTTACAAGTTTTGGGGCTTAACCCGCTTGAGGCTATACCTGGGGATTACCGTGATCAAAAATCTCTGACAGATTGGCCTGTTATGCAGGGTTTCGATCCGGGGCGGGGTATCCAAAACGTGGCTTTGATCGTCTTATTGACTGACTCCCAGAGCGGGTTACGAAGCTGGGTGGAACAGGTGGTTAGTTTTCACGGTCTAAAAATGGTCGCCGGGGTAACGGCTGCTGTCAAGCCATATGCCGTACCCTATCGAGACTCGAACCAGCTTGCCGGGCTGATCAGTGGGCTGCCGGGGGCGGCCGAATACGAAACCATAGCCGGGCGACCTTCTTCAGCGATAGACAGTCTGGATTCTCTATCGGCGGTCCATCTTGTTATCGTCATCCTGATGTTAGTGGGCAACGTGGAGTATCTGGTATCTCGGCTGAGAGGGCAGACGTAAAAGGTGTCTGCGAGCCTGTCTCGCAGAGCGAGAGGAGAGCGGAGGGGATGGACCTGACAGGGATATTCGGAGTGTGGATAGCAGCCTTGCTGACCATCATTGTTTATAGCTATCTTCTGGGCGATAATCCTCTCTACCGCCTGGCTGAACACCTTTTCGTCGGCTCGGCTGCCGGGTATGCGGTGGTGGTGGTCTATCGCCATGTTCTCCATCCCAAATTATTCGCTCATCTGGTGGGGGAAAAAAGCGATCCGGTCTACTTCTTGCCGCTGCTGTTGGGGCTTTTGCTGCTGACCAAGGGCAGGGTATCCCTGGCCTGGTTGGGGAACATACCTATGGCTTTCATTTTCGGGGTGGGGGCCGCTCTGATCGTCAGCGGGGCTTTGGTCGGCACTCTTTGGCCCCAGATAGAGCATACCATGCTTTCGCTTAACCCGGCTGCATATCCTGAGCACGGCTGGGAGCGGGTGGTAGATGGTTTGATCATCGTCATCGGCACAGTGGGCGCTTTGCTCTATTTCCAGTTCAGCGCCAGAGAGGGCTGTATGAAGGTGGCGCCTGTCCGCTTTTTAGCGGGCATTGGTCGCTGGGTGATCATGATTGCTTTTGGGGCCATCTTCGCCCACGTGGTCATGGCCCGGGTGTCGCTTTTAATTGGGCGGGTACAGTTCTTATTTGGGGTGGCGAGGATATTTTTAGGCGGTTGAGCAGGCTCTCTCGGGCCTCTTTTCTGGAGTGTTCGTTATGACCAGTGACTACCCTGTCGAATCTATACTGGCCGCCGATTGTGGCAGCGTGCAGACCCGTGTGGTCTTGCTCGACGTGATCGAGGGTCAGTACCGCTTTGTAGCCAAAGGGGAAGCGCCCAGCACCGTTGAGCCTCCCCATTCTGATATCACTCTGGCCGTCCGGCACGCCATCGAACAGATCGAAGAGACGACCGAGCGCCTGCTTCTGGACGAGCAGGGTCAATTGCTCATCCCCGAACAGCCTAGCGGTCATGGGGTGGATGCTTTCGTGGCTACCAGCAGCGCCGGTGCTCCCCTGGGTCTGGTGCTGGTCGGTTTATCGCGAGATTTGAGCCTGACCAGCGCCCGGCGAGCGGCCTCTTTTACTTACGTGGTGGTCGAAGATGTCATTTCCCTGGACGACGGCGTCGAGGGGAGGCGCGAGGTGGAGGATAAAATTGGGCTGATCCAGCGTCGCCGACCGGACCTGATCCTCATGGCCGGGGGCACCGATGGGGGCACCACCGCCCCCATCATCGAAACAGCCCGCATGGTGGCTATGGCCTGCTCTATCCTTAAAGAGGACAGACCGAAAGAAGATAAACCACGGGTCATCTTCGCCGGCAACGCCGAGGTTCGCACCGACGTGGCCGAAATCATCGGCTTGGAAGCAGAGCTGCGGGTGGTGGACAACGTGCGGCCCACTCTAAACCTGGAGAATCTGGCGCAGGCCAGCGAGGAGATTGAGAACTGTTACCGGGAACGCAGGATGGAGACGATTCCGGGGTTCGACACTTTAAGCTCCTGGAGTCCGGTGCCTGTTTTGCCTACAGCCAGAGCTTTGGGCTACGTGGTACAATACCTGGCCCGCCAGTGGGATTCGGGCAAAGGGGTGATCGGGATCGATATCGGGGGCGCGACCACGACCATAGCTACTACGCTGGAGGATCGTTTCAGCCTGCACACCCGCAGTGACCTGGGTATGGGGCCTACCATCGACCGCATTTTGACCGAGGTGGAGATCGACGATATCCTGCGCTGGCTGCCCTTCGAGATCGAGCCGACCGAAGCGCACAACCTCATCTGGCACAAGCATCTGCGGCCCACAACCGTGCCCCAGACCCGTGAGGAGTTGCTTTTGGAGCAGGCGGTGGCCCGCGAAATATTGCGTCTGGCCCTGGCCGAAGCCCGTGCCACCTGGCCGTCAGGCCCTTCTACTCCGTACTCGAACCTTTCTCCTTTCTTCGAGCCTATCATTGGCGGAGGAGGGGTGCTGGCCCACACTCCTTATTATGGACAGGCGGCTTTGATTTTGCTCGACGCTTTACAACCCATCGGGGTCAGTACCATTGTGCTGGATGCCACCTCGTTGGCCGCGCCTTTGGGAGCGTTGGCTGCTTTTCAACCTCTGGCCGCCGCTCAGGTTTTGGAGCGCGATGCTTTCCTGAACCTGGGCACTGTGGTGGCCCCTGTGGGCACGGCGCGGGAAGGCGATATCGTGCTCAAGCTAAAGGTAGATTACGGCGAGGGGATGGTCCTGGACGTTGAAGTAGCTTACGGATCGCTGGAGGTGATACCCCTGCCTCTGGGTCAGACCGCCGTTCTGAACCTGGAACCCTTACGGGGGTTCGACGTTGGCTGGGGGGCCAAGAGCAAAGGGGTCCCTCTTCAGGTGAACGGTGGAACGCTGGGCATCATCATCGATGCCCGGGGCAGACCCCTGCCGCTCCCCACTGACAGCCAGGAACGACGCACCAAGATCCAAAAATGGCTCTGGGATGTAGGCTCGGCCTAGATACCAGGAGCCTGGCCCATCGTGAAAGCGGCTGGTTTCACCCGGGCGGGTGAACTGCTCACTGGAAGAAACAAAACCTGGTTTGTGGGTTAAAGTGCCGGGCACCTATACAGGAGAGTGAGAAGGAAAGACATGTATTATCTCCCTGAAACACGGGTGACGCCCCTGACGGCCATCAAGCGAGAACGTCTGCTACCGGCTCCGGGCGAGGTGCTGGTCAGAGCTGGCGACAGGGTGGAACCGGCCACCGTCGTGGCGCGTGCGGTTTTGTTAGGCAAGCTGCACGTCATGAAAGCGGCCAGGATTTTATCCATTAAAGAGGACGAGCTGACCGAATACATGCTCAAAGAGACAGGAGATTTCCTGGAAGCGGGAGAACCCATCGCCGCCAAAAAAGGACTGTTCCGCTCGACCTGTCGCTCGCCCGTCAGTGGCCGATTGGCCGCCATCACGAAAGGACAACTGCTCATCGTGGAGCCTGCGCCGGACCTTTTCGAGCTTAGAGCTTACATATACGGGCAGGTGACGGCCCTCAGACCCAATTATGGGGTGGTGATTGAGACCAGCGGGGCGCTTATCCAGGGCCTATGGGGAGTCGGGGAAGAAGCCTTCGGGGTGCTCAAAATGCTGGTGGACGATCCGGCCCAGGCCGTTGAGCCGGAAATGGTCGATGCCGGCTGTCATGGAGCCATTATCGTCGGGGGAGCGTCTGCTTCCCGCGAGGTCTTGCTCCAGGCTGAGCAGGTGCAGGCGCGGGGGATGATCGTGGGCGGCCTCGAAGCCAGCTTACAGGAAGCCTCTTTTCTCTTCCCCGTCATTGCTACCGAGGGGGTGGGGCAGATTCCTATCAGCTCTCCCGTCTTTGAGATGCTTCAGGCCCACGAAGGACAGGAAGTTTCTATCAGCGCTAAAACCCGGCGGCGCTGGAACGTGATGCGTCCCGAGATCGTCATTCCTGTCTCAGCGGATAAGGCTCCCGTGCCTGAACCGACCAGCGATGCGGCTCTAAAAGAAGGCGTTCGGGTACGGATCGCCCGGCAGCCGCACCTGGGAGCGGTGGGAGTGGTGACGGCGGTGCCTGCCCAGGCCCGGAGCCTTGATTCTGGAGCCCGACTGAGAGGGGCCGAGGTGGAGCTGGCCGGAGGCGAGAAGCTATTTGTCCCCTGGGCGAACCTTGAATTAATCCGTTAAGAAGAGAGCAGAGCGAACGAACATTCCCCTGGAGACGAGGCTCGATATCACGGACAATAGGGAGGACAATGATATGAGTTTAAAAGACAGGTTATCTTTTGGTAGCGGGAGGGGCGATGCCGGAGGCGGAGCGCCGAGTCGTCTTTTCCTCATCATCGCTATCGGTCTGGTGGGCATGTTGGTTTTGGGCCTGGTGGGCATTGGTGGTTACGTGCTCTTTAGCCGCACCATGCGGGCTCGCACCGAGCAGGTGGCGCTGCTGCCTACCGAGACGCCCACCGAAGGGGAAGTGGGGGTGACTGATACCCCTACTCCCAGCCCGATTCCGACCATGACCCCTACGCCTCGGCCGACGGATACTCCGACCCGGGCGCCCACTTTTACGCCAGTGGTGATCCCGGCTGTGGTCACGCCCATAGTGGCCGGGGAAGAAACCCCCACCGCCACGCGGGTTGTCGGCGCCGAGGCTCCAGGAGCTACCACGGTGGCGATGGCTACTACCCCTACCGTTACGCCTACTTTCACTCCTGTAGTGGTAGCCAAAGGGGACGCCACTCCCCAGACCGGCCTGAGCCTGGGGGGAGTGGTGGGCATCGGCCTGGTACTGGCTACTCTGGCCGTGGCGGCTCGCCGTTTGCGGTCCGTGGGCTGAATGTTAGTTTACGTAAACCTGCGAGGCCAGGGGGGCCAGCATATCGGTAGCCGGCTCGTGGCCGTTGATCAGGATGGGATGTTGCGCCTCTGTGGTTGGCATTCTTAATCCTGAACCCAGGGATGGGGACCTCATGGAGACTCAAACTCTATATATTACCAGAGGCGATGATGTAAGCTACATCATGGAATGTATCGCCGCCCTCGAGTGTTGCTCCATTGTGGGGGTAAGCAATATAGGGAAATCGACTCTGCTCCGTTCCCTTTATCTGCCCCTGGTCAGAGAGCAATACCTGGCTCCCAAAAGCGACGAATACCTCTTCATCTACGTTGACTTCAACCTCATGGTGGAGATGACGGAGCAGGCTTTCTATGAACTCATTCTGCGTACCACTCTGGCGGAGTTGAACAGCGAACGTTCGTTGTTGAAGGTCAGTGAAACGCTGCTGAGCCAGGTCAATCGTTCTTACCAAAATATAGTTAATCCTGCCAATCCCTTTGCCGTGCCTCTCAGCTTTAACGAAGGGATCATTGCCATCAGTGAAGGGCTTGACCAGCGGGTTATCTTCCTCTTTGATGAATTTGACGAACCCTTTAGCGCCATCGAGGGACGCGTCTTCTTAAATCTGCGAGCTTTGAAAGATAAATATCACCGTCGTCTCTGCTACGTGGTAGCCACCGGCCAGCGTCTGCGCCAGATCCGTCGTAGCCCGGAGATCGACGAATTTTGTGAGCTTTTTGCCCACCACGTTCGTTTCCTGGGGCCCCTGCCTCAAGACGATATTCGGCACATCGTAAACCAGTTTGCGCGCCAGGAGGGGCTGGATTTCAGTCCCCAGGACGTGGATTTTATCATTGCTCAGGCTGGCGGTCACCCCGGTTTGCTGGCCGTGGTGTGCCGGGTGGTGGGAGCAGCTATCAAGAGCGGGGAATATCAATTTTACGGAGATAGACGCTACGAACATATTCGAGAGCAACTCGATGACGAGCTAAACGTCAGGACTGAATGCGCCAAACTGTGGAATAACCTCACCGCCGAGGAGCAGGCTGGTCTCATTGCCTACCTCTCCCGGCCAGACGCTTCCCAGGACGAATTGCGTAATCGCTCCTTACAGCAGAAAGCGATCTTGATCGAGGAGCAGGGGGGGAAGAGGTCTGTCTTTGGACGACTATTCGAGGGCTTTGCCTGGCGTCAACGCCTGGTGAGGGAAGGGGGGCGTCAGGGGGTGTGGATCGACGTGGAGGCTGGGGAGGTGTGGGTGGATGGCCGCTCGATTTCCACTCTGACCAATCTGGAGTACAGGTTGCTGCTGCTTCTATATGGCAACCTCGACAAGATATGCGATAAATACAAGATTGTGGAGGCGGTCTGGGCCGAGAACTACATTGACGAGGTAGAGGATTCCCGCATCGAGAAGTTGATCAGCCGTCTGCGACAGAAGATCGAGCCTGACCCTGCCGAGCCGCGTTATATCCAGACTGTGCGGGGACGTGGATACAAGCTGGTCAGCGCCCTTTGAATAGTCAGCTTACCCTGAGCCAGCGGCCCCCCGAAGGTTCTTGCCCTTCGAGGGGCTTGTTGCTGAGAAATAAGCTGAATCAGCTTCGGAGCCGGTTACTGTAAAGTAACGCCCTGCCCTTCTCTTTTTTCAGAGTTCGTAGTATAATGACATGTGAATGATGCTGGCGGACGGCGCGGACAAATGGAGCGGGAATACCGAAATCGGTATGGGCCGCTCGCAGGATTTAAGACGCTCGATTTTATTCGGGGGAAGCTTGTGAGCTTAAGGAGATTTAGCCATGTCTGAGAGCGCTTTTTTGAAACAGGTGCCCATATTCGCTGAGTTGTCGAAGGCCGAGCTGAAGGTGCTGGCCGGCAGTCTGCGGCGAAAAGCCTTCGGCAAAGGCGAGATCATTTTTCATCAGGGCAGCCCCGGCCAGACTCTCTATATCATCGAATCTGGCCGGGTGCGTATCTATACCCTGAGCGTGGCCGGACAGGAAATCTCCGTCACCATCTATTCCTGCGGCGACGTCATCGGTGAGCTGGCTATCCTGGATGACCTGCCTCGCTCGGCCGGGGCGGTGGCTATGGAGCCGACCAGAACCCTGATCCTTCACCGCGATGACTTCCTCCGTCATGCGCGGGACTATCCTGAAATGGCGCTCAACATCATGGCCGTGCTCAGCGCCAAATTGCGCTACACTACCGAGTACGCCGAGAGCCTGGCTTTTCTGGATGTGTATGGACGGGTGGCTAAGAAGCTGTTGGAAATGGCCGAACAACGTGAGGAGGGAGGCGAGGGAGCCAGGATCGATGTGCGTCTGACTCAGGCCGAGTTAGCCAGCCTGGTAGGCTCCAGCCGTGAGTGGGTCAATAAGGTGCTGAGCGCCTATCGAGAACAAGGACTGGTCGAGTTGGGAAGACAGAGAATAACCATTCTGGATGCTGAGGGGTTGCGGAAGCGAATCGAGCCTTGTTGAGGGAGAAAGGATGGTAGGGCCCGATGTCCAGTGCGAGCCATAGAGGAGAAAGATTCACCCTTAAAGTGAAGAGCCAACTGGATAGCCTGATCGTCATCAGGGATTTCGTGAATCGAGCAGCCGGTCATTTTGGCCTGGACGAGAAGACCACTTTCGACCTTCAATTGGCTATTGATGAAGCCTGTACCAACGTTATAATTCACGGCTACGAGGGGCAGGAGGGAGATATCGAACTCAGCCTCGGGCATCAGAAAGATGAGATCGTGATCGTCATCAAGGATCGAGCGCCGCCCTTCGACCCTGAGGCTGTGCCTCTCCCCCCCCTGGATGCTCGTCTGGAAGACCGACCGCTGGGTGGGCTGGGACTTTATCTGATGCGCCAGGTCATGGACGAGGTGCAGTTCGATTTCGACGACGAAAGAGGAAACGAATTGACTATGATCAAGCGTCTTAAGTGAATTGATTCACAGCCAGAAAGACGAACACATGGTATACTGGAAGCAAGTACAGGTCGGGGGCGCGTTCTGGAACGTTGCGGGGCGTAGACATCCCCACCCTAACCCCGGTCAAAGGCGTGTTTGAGGGAGGCGTCGATGCCGGACGCAAGGCTCAAGTTTGGATGAGGCTCTTGAATTGAAGGAGGTCTAGAAGTGAGTAACCAACAAAAAGTCATTCTTGCTTTTTTGGCTGTGATGGTGGTGGTCGTTTTCTGTTTGCTGGGGGCCCTTCTCATCGGCGGGCTATTTATGGAGTTTGGGCCCAAAGCCGCTCAACCGCCGGCCGTGATCATCACCGATCCCCAGGGCAGAATCGAGCGCGAGGAGGGCGAGGAGGTCACTATCACCGCTCAGGCCCAGAGTGGGGATAAGATCGTCAGGATGGAGCTGTGGATCGACGGGGCGCTGATTAGTTCTGAGAGCAGCTCTAACTCTGAAGGACAATCGCCCATGATATCCTCTCAGAGGTGGAACACGGTCGGAGTGCGCACCCATACGGCTACTTTTCGGGCCTGGAGCGCCTCCGGAGTGATGAACGAATCGGCTCCTATCGCCATCGTGGTCAACCCGGCTGCCGCCGAGGTTGAATACGAACCTCCCACTCCCACCGCCACGCCGGGCCGGGAGCAACAGATCGCCCCTTTGTGGGAAGAGATGACCAAAGCCTGGCTGGAAGCAGACTGGCCGCGAGCCATCGAGTTGCTGAACGAGATCAGAAATATCGATCCCACCTACGATGACGTGGCCCACAAGCTGTACGTGGCTTACGTAAACTATGGCTATGCCCTTCTGGAAAAAGGCGACCTGGCCGGAGCCGCGGCCCAATTTCAGGCGGCCCTGGGCGTTATCCCTGATGGCCCGGAGGCTAAAGCCGGTTTGGCGCGTCTGACCCCCACCCCCACCGCTCCTACTCCAACCCCTACCAGGGTGGTGGGTTCTGTCCCCCAGGTGCAGATCACTTCGCCGGGCGATGGGAGCAGTCTGGGCGTCCACCAGGCGGTGAACGTGCAAATTCAGGCCTCCGACCAGCGCGGCATCGACCGCATAGAGTTGTGGGTTGATGGGGTGCAATATAGCGTGGCCTCTTATCCCGAACGGCAAACCTCGTGGACGACCGTTTTGCAGTGGAAGCCCCTGGTTGGTGGTGAGCACGTGCTGATGGCTATGGCCTTCAACCTCGATCAGGTGCAGGGTCGCTCCCAGTCGATCAGGATTCGGGCCGTACATAACTCGGTCACTCCCAAGATCTGGTTCGGCGCTCCCGCCTCCGGCGTGACCATCGAGGCCGGACAGGAGATCGAGGTGGAGATGCACATGACCGACGAGGTGGGCATGGACAGGGTGGAGCTATGGGTTGACAACGTCCTGTACAGCACCGATTTACTTCAGGGACAACACGCCATCGTCGTCCCCAGAAGGTGGAAATCGTCGGTGGTCAAAGACCACACTCTGGTAGCCAAAGCTTACAATGCCCTCCTTAACTCCAGCCTGTCTGCTCCTCTGACGATCAAGGTGGTGGATACCGGAGCGCCTCAAGTGCACATCGAGACCAACAAGACGCAATTGGCGCTTAACGATAAGGCTACCATCACGGCCACGGCTTCCGACAGCAGCGGTATTGCCAAGTTGGAGTGGTGGGTTGATAACACCCTGTGGAAGAAAGACGAGAACCCGACAGGCGAGGTCAAGCGCAAGTGGCGAGGAGAAAGTTTCGGCAAACATACTATCTTCGTCAGGGCCTTCGACCGTCAGGGACAGGTCAAGGACTCGAACAAGCTGACCATTGAGGTTGTGCAGGGCCCCACGCCCACCCCCACCCCGAAGCCCGGCCAGATCACCAAGGTGGAGTGGACAGACACCTTGAACCGGGATGACGTTCGTGTCTACGAGATTCACCCTGACCAGAGCGGACGGTTCACCTTGCAACTGCTCGCTTTGGAGGATACGCAGCCTACCAGCACGCCAACTGAATCCCCGCACAAGCCCGTAGATTCGGACGGCGATGGAGTGAACGACGAGGTCGATCTGTGTCCGAACCAGCCCGGTTCGGCGCAGAACAATGGCTGCCCTGCGCCCGGCGATGCGGACGGCGACGGGGTAACTGACGACCTGGACCAGTGCAAGGACCAGCCCGGCCCGGCGGAAAACAACGGTTGTCCCTGGCCTGACGCAGACGGCGACGGGCTGCCCGACGATAAAGATCTGTGTCCTCTCGAAGCGGGTCCAGCGGAAAACAACGGCTGTCCGTCGCCCACCAATACGCCCCCGCCTGTCGATGCCGATGGCGATGGGATATCTGATAACGTGGATTCGTGCCCGCTCGAACCTGGCCCGCCGGAAAACAATGGCTGTCCGCCGCCGCCCACCAATACGCCCCCGCCTGTCGATTCGGATGGAGATGGGGTGCCCGATAACGTGGATCCGTGCCCGCTCGAACCTGGCCCGCCGGGAAGCAATGGCTGCCCGCCGCCGCCCACCGATACGCCCCCGCCTGTCGATGCCGATGGCGATGGGATATCTGATAACGTGGATTCGTGCCCGCTCGAACCTGGCCCGCCGGAAAACAATGGCTGTCCACTCCCTGACTCGTCACCTATCGATGCCGATGGGGATGGAGTGTCCGATAACGTGGATCCATGTCCGCTTGAACCTGGCCCGCCGGAGAACAATGGCTGTCCCCTGCCCGAAAGTGCTTTACCTGTGGCCCTGGCTGATTTTTTGTTGAAAAGCTCCCTGGGCCTGGCCGATCTGCCCCTGGCAGCGGTCTTCGATTCGTCGGCCTCGGCTCAGAATGCGCTGACCACTTACGAGTTGACCTTTTACGAAGGTGCTGTGGTCGCCCAGTCGTTGACCTCCTCAGGGTGGGGCCGGGATATCACCATTGAAAGAGATCCGGTGTATAAAGAGAAGACCTACTTCGTGGTGGTAAGGGCCATCGATGGCGGGGGTAAGGTGAAGCTATCGTATAAGATTGTGCCGCCAGGTATGGCCGGTTTGGCCGTGGGACAGGCCAATCCCGCTCTCCTGATTGGTATGATGCTCGTTGTCCTGGCTCTGGCCGGAGGAGGCTGGTGGATGGTGAGAAGAAAAGAAGCAGAGGAAGAGCTGGAAGAGGAAGAGACGATACCGGAAAGGTAGAAGTAGACGAAAAAAAACGCTAGAAGAGATAAAAGCTGGTCGCCAGGAGGACGAGATATCCGAAAAGCCATAAGAGATGTAGCTGGCGGCTGGTTGAGGTGGAATGGCGAGGGACGAGCGGCAACGTCGTCCCTTGTCGCTTTGGGATCTCCGTGTCCTTCGCGGGTCTGTCCCAAGTTTTAGGGGATAAGGCGCCTGGCACTTTTGGAAGCAGATATGACCGCAGACCCTTCGGGTTTCTAAAACCCAAAGGGTCTGCGGTCACACGCCCCGATGAAACCAACTGCTTTCACTAGTGCCAGGCACCTACCAAAAAATCTGGGATGCACCCGTCCTTCGCGACAGATTTGACCAATTAAGTCAGATACGTTAAAATAAAGGTCTAGGACTGCGTAGGGAGAAAGATAATGCCGGTGAAAAGAAGCGTGGTGATGAGTGTAACTATCATTATACTTCTGCTAATTTCGACTTGTACGGGGTGTGGTCTGGACAGGTGGCCTCGGGTGGAAAAAGATATGGAGCGCTTCAAGCTGCTGGACGAATGGCAGGAGCTCCTTGACCATGAACAGCTCAGCGGAGAAGAAGCCACGCTTTCGCGCCTGATCATCGAATGGAGCGCCGAAGGGACTCTGACCCACTTCAATCTGGAGTTCTTCTTGCCGACGGCTGGCGAGAGGTGGATGCGCTACAACGCCTGGACAGGAGAATGGAGCAACGATCGGCGGCTCAGAATCGAACAGATGCCGGTATCACCGCAATCTGAGCGGGAGGGGCCCTCGGCGGCAGCGCTCTTATCCGTTTTGGACGAGTATGGCTTAGCATGGCTGACCGAAGGAGTGGAGGGCGACATCTCGCTGTGGGTAGTGCCTGTTTCTTATGAGGAGGAGGATTTCTCTGCTTTTCCAGGGGAGGTTTATCTTCTTAAAGATGGAGAAAAAGAGCCGATAACGGACAGGCTCAGCCTGGAGATGGCGGCCAAGATCAGTATCTCGTCGATGGTGCGCTCAGAGGGGCAGGAACCTGCTCAGCCTGGTCTGTCGCTCATCTACATCGTGGACACGTCCTCCTGAACGGGACGCCGAGAGACGCTGGCCGCTAGCTGCTGGTGGGGGAGGGAGGTTATCTTGGAAGATCAACGGAGCGAGAAAGTGCGAAAAGTTCTGGATATCGTCGAGGAAAGAAAGAAAGCCGGAGAGGTCGTGGACGTAGAGGAGGCCAGAGATCAGATTGTCATTTTCTCTCTGGCCGATGAACTCTATGGTCTCGACGGAGCGCAGGCCCAGGCTATCGTGGTCATCGGCGAGATCACCTACATTCCTGGTACGCCGGATAGTATCCTGGGCGTTGTCAACGTGCGGGGAGAGATCGAATCGGTGTTGGATGTAAAGAAAGTGCTCGGCCTGGGCCAGACCCGGATAATCGCTGGCAGTCGTCTTATCATTGCCCAGGTGGGGGATATCCGTTCCGGGTTACTGGTGGACAACGTGCAGGATATAGTCGAGATCCCCAAAAGCGCCATCAAGCCTCCTCTCAGCACTCTGGAGAGGCCCAAGGGTGAATACGTTCTGGGGGAAACTACCTACGAGGAAGCGAACGTTGTTATCCTGAACCTGCCTGTTATATTCGAGGTGGTGCTTGGTGGTGAGGCAAAACTAGGTGCCTGATTAACTCGAAAGAAGTAAGGCGCGCTTTGGGGCCTGTCGGGGGGCGAAAAAGCGAGCAAGACTTATTTCGGCTTAAGGGGTAAGGAGGATAACCATGGCAAGCCAGAGTTTTAAGGCCTGGTTTTTGGGCCCCAAAGGGGAAAATGCTGACCTGGTAGAAAAGCTCATTGTTGATGCTTTCCGAGATCACGTTTTCTGGCGACGCAACTTTCACCCGGAAGACAGGTCGCTCATCACCGAACGGGATAAACGCGATCCGGAGTTTGAGGATTCCGTTGCCTATTTCAAGCAGGAGCTTTTTCAACTTCTGGCCGAGTTGAAACGTTCGGTGCCCTTTTTCAGTCCCCGTTACCTGGCCCACATGACCAGCGACCCCGCCTTTCCGGCTATTGTAAGCTACTTCGCGGCCATGCTCTACAATCCCAACAACGTGGCCCTGGAAGGGGCCCCGGTCACTACCAGACTGGAGATCGAGGTGGGCCGCCAATTGGCCCAGATGATGGGTTATCCAGAAGAAGGAGGCGGCGGAGCAGGCATCTGGGGGCACATCACCTCCGGCGGGACAGTGGCTAACTTCGAAGCGCTATGGACGGCCCGTAATCTCAAGTACCTGCCCTTCGCCGTGCGTCTCTCGGCCCAGGCCCTCAAATTGAAGGCCCCGCTGCTGGTTAACCATCCGGCCAGAGGTGGCTCAGACTCCCCACTCGATGATCTGAGCGAATGGGAACTGGTGAACCTGCCGCCCACCGAAGTACTTAATTTGCGGGGGCGGCTCATCGAAGCTTATCTGAAGACGTATTGGGGCGCACCGCCCACCCCGACCGACCAACCCGGCGAACGGAAAGGCCGTTCCCTGGATAGCCTGTTCGCCGCGCTGGATGAGGTCGAGGAGGCAGTATCGGACGACGTAGAAGTGACGGAGGCAGAAGAGGTCTCCGTCGCCCAGATTAAGGACTGGTACCCCGAAGCGGCTTTGCTGGCGGCCCAGGCGGTGGATGCCGAGCTGGATCGTTCTCTCCTCTCTACCAGAGGCTACATCGGCTTCTTTCGCGATTTCATTCGGGGGCGTGGCTTCCGCCTGAAGCCGGGGGTGATCGTATTGCCCAAAACGGCGCACTACTCCTTCAAGAAGCTGGCCGGTATGTTGGGCTTTGGGCGGGGCCAGATCAGGACTGTGGCCCTGGACAGCCGTTTTCGCATGGACGTGAAGGCTTTGCGGAAACTATTGCGGGAATGTCTGAGAAAAAAAGAGCCTGTTATGGCGGTGGTGGCGGTGTGTGGCACTACTGAAGAGGGTTCTATCGACCCCATACACGAGATCGTGGCTATGCGGGAGGAGTTGGCCTCCGAAGGGCTTTCCTTTTATTTTCACGTGGATGCCGCTTATGGCGGTTACTATCCCTGTATGCTGCGCGACGCCGAAGGGCGGTTCAAAGACTGCGACCCCGATTATCCTCCTACGGGGGGATGGCCTTCCCAGGAGCTTTACCATAATTTTAGAGCTATCTCGCAGTCCGATTCGGTGACCGTCGATCCGCACAAACTGGGGTTCGCGCCCTATCCGGCCGGGGCCGTCGTTTTCCGGGACAAACGAATGCGAGATATCATCTCCTGTTACGCCCCTTACCTGGGTGAACTGGTGGAAGGTACGCCCTTCATCGGCCAGTACATCCTGGAAGGGTCGAAGCCAGGCGCCGCCGCCGCTGCTGTCTGGCTGACCCATAAGATCATTCCCCTTAATGAGAGCGGTTATGGGGCCATCTTGAGCGAGACCATAAAAAACACTAAGGCTATGTACCACAAGATGTTGGCTTTTAACCAGGAGATGAAGGATTTTGTGATCCACCCGCTGACCGACCCTGACACCAACCTGCTCTGTTTTCTGGTGAACCTGAGAGGTAACAAATCGCTCAACACCATGAATGAGCTTAATCAACTCGTCTATCAGGCTTTGGCCTACGGAGCAGGCGCCGGTCCACTGGCTCTTTACAATTTTATGATTTCCCACACGGCTTTTAGTTATGAAGAGTACGCGGGCGTGGTGGAGGACGTGTTGATGAAGATGGGGGTCGATCCCTCTTACTTCGCCGCCCGCGAGCAGGTTTATCCCCACCAGGAAAAGAGAGAGGAAGAAGGTAAACTAAAACACCGTCGCTCAGACCAGATTGTCGTTTTGCGTCTGACGTTGATGAGTCCCTGGTTGAGCTTTGCCCCTGAGGGGACGGATTACTATATTGATGGCTTCTTTGCCGAGCTAAAACGTGTTCTGGATGAGCTTAAGCCCAGACTGCTCCGCGAGATGCTATTGGAGGGAGTCTGAGAAGATGCAGCAATCTACCACAGGAACAGAACAACCGACCGGGCGGTGGACACTGCCCCGGCTCAAATTGTCTATCATGGCTTCCTTGTTGATTTCTACTATAGCTTTAGCCGTCGTGCCTTTGATTGTCTTCGCCTTGCTCACAGGTGCTGATAGCGAAGAGGCCATGGCCGAACTGGCGAGAAAAAATTTGAGCAATCTGGCCGATACCAAAGCAGAGGAGATCGCCCTCCAATTGAAGAGAATGGAGATGGGTACGGCCCTGATCGCCGACCAGGCGGCTTACCTGCTGGAAGAGCAGGTGGACAAGGCTACCATGGCCGAAAGGCTGGCCCAGTACAGCCGCAATGATAAGGGAATATACGGTCGTGACGCTTACCAGGCAGCGCATCCTGATCAAGACCTGTCCAACGTTTTCGTCAACCCTAACGTCCCCCTAAGCTCCCAGGTAAAGCACGATGTGGTAAGGAGTGAGGCCCTGGAGCCTCTGCTTCAAGGTTTGAAGAGACACAATCCCCACGCCCTGTTCGTCTATGTCGTCACCGAGAGCGGCGTGGGGCGTATCTACCCCTGGGTCCCGAACGAGGTCTTGGACCCGAGTTGGGAGCCTCGCCAGGAAAGTTTCTACCAACTGGCGGGCGAAACAAGTAATCCCCAGAAGCATCCCATCTGGACAAAACCGTACCCTGATCCGGCCGGGACGGGCTGGATCGTGACCAACGCGGCCCCCATCTATGATTCTCAGGGCCGTTTCCTGGGAGTGATTGCCCAGGACTTGCCCAAAAAAGAGCTGGTGAACATCGCGTTGGACATTAAAGTGGGAGAGACGGGCTATGGCTTCCTGATCGACTCTGACGGCGACGTGGTCGTCCATCGTCGCTACGCCGAGATCGACGAAAAACAGGAAAAGGTCAACCTGCTGCAAGAGGCCGACGAGACAACGAGCGTTCGCGGTTTGCGCCCCATATTGGAACGCATGATCGGCGGCGAACAAGGTCTAGACAGGTATTGGGAGGAGGGAGAGCAACAGCTTATCGCCTTCGCCCCCATCGAGGGGCCTGGCTGGAATCTGGGGGTCGTGGTGCCGCAAAACGAAGTTTTAGAAGCGGTGATTAGATTGAGGAACATTGGCCTGGGGCTGCTTCTTGCTCTGGCCGTGCTGAGCGTCGCCATAGCCGTTATCCTGTCGCGCAGCATCACCCGGCCCATCCACAGGCTGCGGCAGGGAGTAGAGGTTATCGAGCGGGGCGATCTGAGCCACCGCCTGGATATACAGTCCACAAACGAGATAGGGGCTTTGGCCGCTTCCTTCAACCGCATGGCCGAAAATCTGCAAAGCACTATCCAGCGCATCCGCCAGGCCTCGCTGCTCATCAGTTCTTCCTCGGAACAGATTGCGGCCACCACCCGCGACCAGGCCGGCGCTTCGGCCCAACAAGCGGCGGCGGTCAACCAGACCACCGCCACCATGGATGAGTTGGCAACCACGGCGGCCCAGATCGCCGAGAGCGCCGAACGGGTAGCCAGAGACGCCGCTTACACCCAGAAGAACACTCAGGATGGGGTGTCGGCCGTGACCGACACGGTGCGAAAAATGGAGGACATCCGCCAGGGCACCGAGATCAGCATCGAGGAGATCAAGGCTTTGGGACAGCGTTCGCAACAGATCGGCCAGGTTATGGAAATTATCAATACCATCGCCGACCAGACCAAGTTGATTGCTTTCAATGCTGCTCTGGAGGCCGCTACCGCCGGGGAGACGGGACGACGTTTCGGAGTGGTGGCTACCGAGGTGAGACGTCTGGCCGGGGACGTGACGGGGGCGACCAAAAAAATTAAAGAAAGAATCGCCGAAATCCAGGTGGCCGTCAACGCCCTGCTCGAAGCCTCGGAGGAGCAGGATAATCGGGTAGATGAAGGGGTGAATCATACGCAGATGACGGCCACTGTGTTGGAAAAAATCCTGGACAGCGCCGGCTCTACGGCCACCTCGGCCGAACAGATCGCTTTCTCCACCCAACAACAACGGACGGCGGCGGAGCAGACAGTCGAGGCTTTGCGTGAGGTGGCCCGGGGAGCCAAACAGGTGGAGAATGGCAGCCGCCAGACAGCCCAGGTGGTCACCGATCTGCTGCGTCTGGCCGAAAAACTGCGGGAAGCGGTGGAACACTTCCAGGTGGGTGAGGTCGAACAACGAACCTTCGAGGTGGCGGTCAGTCCTACGGGCGGGGAAGACGACGAGACCACCTTTATCTTGCCGCCCCAAAGACGTACCTAGATACGAGGTTCGAGATTGGAGATGGGAGACTCAAACAGCGAACGTTCATGGTTCTCTCGCTCTTCTGCTCTCCCACCTCCCGTCTCATGCTTGTTCTTTGCGGTTATCTTGCCGAGGAGATGCAAATGAAACTACGTACCAAACTCGCCATCACGGTCAATCTGTTTTCGATAGGGACTCTCATCTGTACGGCGGGGATCGTCATTTATCTATTCAGCCAGGGACTCGTGGCTCAGAAGGAGAATGACGCCATCGCCCTGGCCCAGGTAGTGGCCCTCAACGTCAACTTTGTCGGGCGCATTCCCGACGTGGTTGACGATGCTTTGGGAGATCAAATGGTGGTACAGGCTCGCATTGCGGCCCATCTGATAGCCGTAGCCGAGGACTCCGCACATATGTCAGCGGAAGAGATCAAAGCCATTCTGGTCGATATCACCAAAAACAGCGTTCTGGACGAGTTCTGGATCACCGATGCCAGGGGGCACGCTTACCTGACCAATACGGACATAGATTTCACTTTCAGTCCCGATCCGGAGGAGCAGCCCCAGGCTTCTGAGTTTTACAAATTGCTCAGCCAGAAGAATGGCAGTGTGATCCAGGGGACCCAGGAGCGGGAAATAGGCGGTCTATACAAATACGTGGGAGTTTCCGGGGTGGACAAACCGCGCATTGTGCAGGTGGGATACGCCGCCACCGCGATGCGAACGTTAGAGCAGATGCTCGATTTTCAGGTGTTGCTGAACCGGCTGGTCGGCAGCCGAAGCGACCTCCAGGCCATCGAGCTGGTGGACATGAATTACGAGACAGTGATGTCCAGCGGAGAGAAGCCCTCTCTGGAAGAAGATAAAGAAATGATGGAGCAGGCGATTCAGGACAACAGCCCTGTCTCCTCGTGGCAAGGCGATCTTTTGGTGGTGGCGGTTCCTGTCGTGGAAAGGGCGGCGGCAGGTAGTGAGTCGCAACCTACCGGGGGCGTTCTCATCTATCTGTCGCTTGTCGAGTTGCAACAGGCTATCGGGCAGGCAGTGCTCTTCAGTATCATCCTATGCGTCCTGGTCGTTTTGGTAGGCACGGCCTTCTATGGCTTCTTTATCACCAGGGTGTTGCTGCATCCCATCGAAGCCATGATCGGCCTGGCTCAGCAGGTAGCCAGAGGCGATCTGAGCCATCGTATTGAAGTGAGACGCCAGGACGAATTGGGACAACTGGAAGAAGCTCTGGCCCAGATGAGCGCCAATCTACAGACCACCATTAGCCACATCCAGCAGGCTGCTCTGCGCATCAGCACCTCCTCGGAGCAGATCGCCGCCACCCTGCGTCAGCAGGCGGCTATCTCCTCTCAGCAGGCCGCCGCCACCAGCCAGACCACCGCCGCCACCGAGGAGTTAGCCGCCACCGCCGGACAGATCGCCGAGGGCGCTGAGCAGGTGGTGGACCTGGCGGCCAGAAACCAGGAGGAAGCCCAACGTGGCGTTCAGGCTATATCCGCGACGGTGGAGAAGATGGACGATATCGAGAGAGGCAACCAGGCCAGCCTGGCAGAGATCGTGGCTCTTAGCGACCGGGCGCGGCGCATTGGAGAGGTGATGGGGGTCATTAACAACATCGCCGAGCAGACCAGGATCATCGCTTTCAATGCGGCCATCGAGGCTGCGGCCGCCGGGGAGATGGGACGACGGTTTAGCGTGGTGGCTACCCAGGTAAGAGGGCTGGCCGGAGACGTGAGCCGGGCCACGGAAGAAATAGGAGAACGGATCGGGGAGATTCGGATAGCGACCAACGAGTTGACTATTGCCTCCGAACAGAGAGGGAAGCGCGTGGCGGAAGGAGCAGAGCAGACGGAAGTGACGGCCAGAGTATTGGGAGAGATACTGGAGCAGGCCAAAGGGGTGGCGGAAGTAGTACATCAGATTTCGTTGGGAACGAGACAGCAACAAACGGCTGCGGAGCAGGCCGTCGATGCCTTGCGGGAAGTCGCCGCAGGAGCCAAACAGGTGGAGGAGGGGAGCCAGCAGGCCGCGCAGGTGGTGGCTGATCTGGTGACCCTGGCTGAAGAGTTGAGGCAGGCGGTCCAGCGCTTCCAGTTGCCTGCCGGCGAGACCGCGCTTGAACCGGAAGATCAGAACTAAGAGATTGAGGGAGGAGAAATGTTCAAGTTCAGATCCATAACCACATCCTTACTTGTGGCCTTTCTGCTTTTGGCTATCGTGCCTCTGGTGGCGGTTGCCATATTTACCATCCAGCAAAGCAGTGGGGCTTTTCAAGATCAGGCCCGGAGCGACCTTCTCCGTCTGGTCGAGGCCGAACTTGAGGCTCTTAACCTCGATCTGCGACGTACCCAGCTCTGCACTCAAGTAGCTGCCCGGCAGGCCGTCTATCTGTTGCAACAGGATGTCTCAGATGAATTTCTGGAAGAAGCATTGAGTCATTACGCGAAAAATAAACAAGGCATATATTCTCGTGATGCATATTATCAAAAACATAAAGAAGAATACAAAAACGACAAGCTTTCCAACATATGGATCCCTGTCACCGTTTCTTTGAGTCCCAAGATCAAGCATCAGATCGCCACCACCGAAGCCCTTGACGGAGTGTGGGAAGGGATATTAAGCAGTAATCCCAATACCCGCTTGCTTTATCTCATCACCGCCGAGGGGATGACGCGCCTCTACCCCTGGTTGAGCGCCGAGGGCGAGCCTACCTTCGATGATCGCACCGAGGACTATTACCTTCTGGCCGACGAGGAACACAATCTTGGAAAAGAGCCGATCTGGACTGAACTTTACTATAGCTACATCGGGCAGGGAAAGATGGCCTGGATAGTCACCAACTCTGCGCCCCTCTACGACGACGAGGGGTACTTTCTGGGGGTGATGGGTCACGATCTCATCGTGGGCCTGGAGGAGGTCAACAGGATAGCTTTGGGCCTCCCCATGGGAGAGGAGAGCAGGGGCTACGGTTTCCTGCTGGATGCGGAGGGCAAGGTCATCTCCCATCCTCGGGCCACAGAGATTACCACCGAGGAGGGAGAGGTAGAGTTGAAAGTGGAGGACGAGTCCTGGCAGAATGTGGCCCAACGCATGATCGCCACCAAAGAAGGACCACACCTGGATAGCTATCAGGGGGGAGGGGAGAAATATAGAGTGGCTTTCGCCCGCGTGGCCGGGACCGGTTGGATTCTGGGGGTGGCCGTGCCAGAACAAGAGATGATGTATCGCGCCACCTGGATGCGTAACGTGGTGGTGGGCGTCACCCTGGTCGTTATTGCTTTGGTCATCGTAGAAGCTATTTTGGCCTCGCGCAGCATCACCGGCCCTATCCAGCGGCTAGCCAGGGGGGTGGAGATCATCGATAGCGGGAAACTGGATCACCGCATCGAAGTGGGGACCGCCAACGAGATCGGTCAACTGGCCCAGTCCTTCAGTCGTATGACCGAGAATCTAAGCTCGACCATTGAACACATTCGTCAGGCTGCGTTGCGCATCGGTTCATCTTCGGAGCAGATAGCGGCCACCGTCATGCAGCAAGCCGGGGCTTCGGCCCAACAAGCCAGCGCCGCTGAGCAGACTAAAACCACCATGGAAGAGATGGCCGCCACCTCCGGCCAGATCGCCGAGAGCGCCGGCGAGGTGGTAGGGGCGGCGGCTGGCACCCAGGAGGACGCCCGGCGCGGCGTGGAAGTCGTGAACGAGATCGTGCAGAAGATGGAGGAGATCAAAAAAGGCAGCGAAGCGAGCACCAATGAGATCATGGCCCTGGGACAGCGTTCGCAGCAGATCGGGGAAGTGATGAACATCATCAACGATATCGCTGACCAGACCAAGTTGATCGCCTTCAATGCTGCTTTGGAGGCGGCCGCCGCCGGCGAAGCAGGACAACGATTCGGGGTGGTGGCTACCGAGGTGCGACGGCTGGCCGATACGGTTCTGGAAGCCACCGAAGAGATTCGGGAGCGAATAGACGACATCCGGGTGGCGACCAATGAGCTGGCTATCGCCTCCGAGCAACGGGGGAAGCGGGTGGAAGAAGGAGTGGCCCAGGCGGAGGTGATGGCCGAGGCGCTACAGGAGATTCTGAACAGCGCTGAGGTGGTCACTCTTTCGGCGCGCCAGATCGCTCTTTCGACGCAGCAACAGCGGACAGCGGCCGAGCAGGTGGTGGAAGCGACCAGAGAGGTGTCGTTAGGAGCCAAACAGGTGGCCGATGGGAGTCAGGACACGAGCCAGGTGGTGAACGACCTGGTGGCCCTGGCCGAGGAGTTGCAGCAGACTGTAGAGCACTTCAGCCTGGACAGCAACAACGAACAAACCTCCGAGCCGCTGGAGAGTCAGGAGGAAGAACAAGGGGCCGCAGATGAGCTCTGACAAGGGGCGAACTACTCTTGAAGCGATCGAAATCCTGGTTTTCATCGCTGCTGGAGGCAGGTTTGGAGCTGATGTCGAGCAGGTGCTCAAAGTCATCAGAGCGGCCAAAACAGCGAACGAGAGAGAGAGCTTCCACCGCGAACGTTCGTTGTTGAAGCCTCAGCCGGATGGCTACCTCTTTAACCAGGGAGGAGTGGTGGTGGTGGATCTGGCGGCCAGGCTGTCTGCTCCTGCTCCTCTTTCCGCCGAGGCCAGTATACTGTTGGTCAAGGGCATCGAGCCTCCGCTCGGTTTTCGGGTCGATAGCCTTGAGGATATCGTAACTGTGCCCGTGGAGGATATTTTCCCTCTGCCACCCTTGATCGCCAGAACACAGAAGACTGGCGCTGGCTTATGGGCTATAGGCCGGGTTGAGGAACACCTCATCGCCCTGCTGGATTTGCCCGCTCTGGTCAGGCCCGAGGAGGTAGAAGCCTGGCAATTGGATCGGTAGAGGCGCCTGGCGAACGTTCGTTGTTGTGCCAGACACCTGAGGGACAATACTTACGGCGTCAGGGGGGTGGCATGACACCGGAAAAGGGTGGAGGTTGAGAGTGATAGATAAGACAAGGGTGTTGGTAGTCGATGACTCCCCTTTAGCCAGAAGTATCATCGCTGCCATCTTAAACTCTGCTGAAGGGATGGAGGTTGTCGGCGAGGCGGAGAACGGCCAGGAAGCCGTTGAATTAGTGCCTCGCCTGAGGCCCGATATCATTACCATGGATATCATCATGCCCATTATGGACGGCCTGGAAGCCATCCAGTATATCATGGCCTCCAACCCTACTCCCATTCTGGTTGTCACCTCCAACCGGGAGGCCGGCGTCGCTTTCCAGGCCATCTCTAACGGAGCCCTGGAAGTGATGCAAAAACCCGATCTGAGTCTTGGGCCGGCACAATGGGATGGCTTTGTGGAAAGGGTCAAACTTCTCTCCAGGGTTAAAGTGATCACCCATCTGCGGGGCCGCAAGGCCTTTAAGAAAGGCCCCAAAATAGAGCTTGCCCCCCCTGCGCCTGAGATCAGGTCGGCGTCGCGTCAGAGTTGGTTGGTGGCTATCGGCTCATCGACTGGTGGCCCTGGCGCTCTGTCCCGTGTACTAAGCCCTCTGCCCAAGAACCTGTCAGCCGGGATGGTCATTGTCCAGCACATCGCCGAGGGCTTCGTGGAGGGCCTGGTGGGGTGGCTGGACACCATTACCGAGTTAAAGGTCAAGGAAGCAACGGTGGGTCAGATCATCGTGCCCGGAGAGGTCTACGTCGCCCCTACCGGCCGCCACCTGGTCGTGACTACGGGCGGAAAGCTCGATCTCAACGATGATCCCCCCGTTCAGGGTCAGCGTCCTTCGGTTGACGTTTTGTTCGAGTCCGTATGCAGGTGTTACGGTTCTCGCAGCATCAGCGTCTTGCTGACAGGCATGGGCCGTGATGGAGCGCAGGGTTTGAAAAAGATCAGAGAGGCCGGGGGCAAGACCATTGCCCAGGACGAAGAGACCTCAGCCGTCTTTGGCATGCCCAAGGTAGCCATCGAGTTGGGTGGGGTCGATATGGTGTTGCCTCTGCCGGCCATCGCCGGGGAGATCGTGCGTTTGCTTTCGGATCGTGCTTAGGGGGAGGATAAAGAGTAATGGAGTCCCTGACAGACGAGGAGTTCACCCTTTTCAGTAAGTTAGTGGCCGATTACAGCGGAATCCGCCTGGACCCGGTTATCAGGCCCTCTCTGAGCCAAAGTCTGGCCCGGAGGATACGTCGACTGGCTCTTGCGGATTTTGTGGACTATTATCGTTTCCTCAAAGAAGAGGCGGCCGGCCAGAAGGAGTTGGCGCGCCTGGCCGAGACCCTGTCCAACAAAGAGACCTATTTCTTCCGGGAGTTACGCCATTTCCAGGTGTTGGGCGATCACGTGTTGCCCAGGCTCCTCGAAAAACAGACCAGCGAGGAGGCGCCCCTGGCTTTCTGGAGCGCAGGATGCGCCACCGGCGAGGAGCCTTTCTCCCTGGCTATTTCCATTATGGAGTATCAGGAGACTCACGGCCCCTGCGCGGTGCGTATCCTGGCTACCGACCTTGATACTATGGCCCTGGATAGAGCGCAACAGGGTGTCTTCGACCGGAGGTCGCTGCGAGTTGTGCCCACTCTCTACCTGGAGAAATATTTCCGAAAGCAAGGGGAGGGGTGGCTCCTCAGCGACCGAGTTCGAGAGATGGTGGACTTCCGCCGCCACAATCTGGTGAGTGATAGCTACGATCAGCCCTTCCTGGCTGATATGGACGTTATTTTCTGTCGCAACGTTTCCATATACTTTGGGACCGAGACCCTGGAAAAAGTGAACGCCGCCCTGGCCAGTTGTCTGCGGCCAGGAGGATACCTTTTCGTGGGCACCACGGAAACCGTTCGTCACAACCTGGGCTATCTGAGCCTGATCGAAATGGACGGCGTTTTTCTGTTCAACAGGGCGGAGAAGGCGGTGGAGGTCCCGCCTGAAACCCGACCTCGTCTGCCTCTCAAAACCAGGAAGAAGAAAGAGAAGAGAGAAGAGAGAAAAGAGAGGGAAGGGAAAAGAGAGGAGCGTCTCGTCTCTCCCCTCTTGCCTGTCCCCTCTCGGACGGATGGGCCTGGGTCCTCTTACCGTCTGGCGGTGGAGGCCTTCCAGCAAGAGGAATACGAGCTAGCCATGCAACACTTGTGCGACGCCCTCCAGATACAGCCTAGCCGCTTCGAGGTCCACTGTCTGTTAGCCAGTATCTACATCGACCAGGAAAAATTCGCTGAAGCGGAACGGGCCTGCCAACGGGCTTTGGAAATCGATCCCTGGAGGCCGGAGGCGCATTTTCTGTGGGGCTTAATCTTGCGTTATCGGGGCCAGGAGCAAGAGGCTATCGAGAAGTTTAAGCGAGCCATCTACCTGAAACCCAGCTACGGAGTGGCCCATTTCCAGTTGGCTGAGGTCTACCGCGCTCTGGGCCGGTGGATGGAAGCCCGCCGTGAATATGAGAATACCCTGAACATCTTGGACAAAGAGTACGGCGGAGATTCGGTTTGTAACCTGAGTGGACTGTCCGAGGGCTACCTGCGTGATGCCTGCCAGGCTCATCTCAAAGCCCTCGCCATGCGGGAGGTGAGACTGCCATGAAATTAGACAAGTCGCTTTTTATCGATAAGTTCAGCGCTGAGGTGCAAGAGCACCTGCAAAAGCTCAACGAAGGCATTCTGGCTCTGGAGCAAGGCCAGATCACTGATGAGGATATGAACCAGATCATGCGTTCGGCTCACACCCTGAAGGGTTCGGCGCGCATGTTGGGTTTTGTGGGCATCAATCAGATGGCCCACAAGATGGAAGACCTGTTGCTGGAGATTAAAGAGGGAAGGCGCGCCCCAGACGAAGCAGGGGTGTGTGACGTGCTGTTTCTGGTCCTGGACGAGATCGAGGCCCATCGACAGGCTATCGTTGAAAGACGCGAGGAAGAAATGGATGTGGCCCCCACCATCGACCTGCTGGAGAGAGCGACCAGGGGAGAGGACGTGAGCGCGTTGCTACCTACGGCGGAGCGTCCGGCTGAAGCTCCGGCCCCCCCACCGCCGAAAACGGCTGAAGCGCCGGCTCCACCTGGCCCCCCAGTCAAGCCGGGCCGGGTGGTGAGCGAAGAGTACATCAGGGTCAGCACTGCCAGGCTGGACAGAAACGCGCGTCTGGCCGGCGAGGTCGTGGTGGCCCAGAAACGGATAGAGGTCCGCCTGGAGAGAGTGAGGGATATGTGGCGAGTATCCAAGGAGCACTATCGAGGATTGGCCCACAAGCTACAGAAAATGGAACCCACCGATCCAGGGTGGGTAGAACTGATAGACGAGAGCCGGGAATTACTGGATGGTCTCCACCGGCTTTTCAAAGAGGGCCGTGACGATGCCTTTACCCTGGAACGGGTTGCCACCGAGTTGCAACAAGGAGCGATGAAACTGCGGATGCTGCCCGTCTCCACCGTGTTCGATACTTTCCCCAGGGCCGTCCGCGATCTGTCCAAAAGCGCGGGCAAAAAGGTGGAGCTGGTGATCGAGGGCGGAGAAACAGAGCTGGACAAAAGTATTCTGGAGAAGATCAACGATCCGATAATGCACATGGTGCGTAACGCCGTGGATCATGGCATTGAGTCGCCCGAAGACAGGGTGCAGGCTGGTAAATCGCGCCAGGGAAAGGTCTGGCTGCGGGCTTATCCTCTGGGGGGCAGCGTGATCATCGAGGTGGAGGACGACGGCGGCGGGCTGCCCCTGGAGGCTATCCGGGAGAAGGCCCTGCGAAAAGGACTGGTCAGCGAAGAAGATGTCAGGACGGTGAGTGAGCGGGAGTTGATTGAGTTCATCTTTCTGCCGGGTTTCAGCACCAGCAAAATGATCACCGATGTCTCTGGGCGTGGGGTAGGTATGGACGTGGTGAGACGTAACATCATGGAAGATCTCAAAGGAACCGTTGAGGTCAATTCGGAGGAGGGGAAGGGCACCAGGTTCACGATCACTCTGCCCCTGACTCTGACCACTTTGCGCATTCTCACCGTGCGGATTAATGGCCGCACCTTTGGGTTGCCCCTTAATTTTCTGGCCGAGACCGTGCGTATCCCTCGCCAGGAGGTTATCACGGTGGTCGATCGGGAGGCCATTCGTCTGCGTGAGCAACTGATCCCCATAGCTGATCTGTCCACCGTGCTCAAACTGCCCGCCCACCCCTCCTCTCCCGATGGAGACCTGTTGTTTCTGGTGGTCACCCGCACGTCCGGCGAACAGGTCGGCCTGGTGGTAGAAGAGGTGATAGCGGAGGAGGATGTCCTGGTCAAGGCTCTCCCTAAACCTCTGAACGCCGTTAAAACTATGGCCGGAGCAACTATCACCCCGGAGGGGGGCATTATTCCCATTATTCACGTGCCGGGCCTGATGGGGATTATCAGGGCATTGCCTGGCTTCCGAGCGGCGCCCAGGGCGGTCACCGTAGAAGCGCCACGCCTGCTGGTGGTAGACGATTCCTTGAACACCCGCGAGATCGAGAGGAGCATTCTGGAGGCTTCGGGCTACGAGGTCGATCTGGCCAAGGATGGGCTGGAGGCTTTGCGTCGTGTAGAGGAGACCGATTACCATCTGATCGTGACCGACATTGAGATGCCTCGTATGGATGGCTTCACTCTGACTGAACGGCTGCGGGCCGACGAACGCTATGCCGGCGTGCCTATCGTGATCGTCACCTCGCGGGAGAAAGAAGCAGACATGCAGCGGGGCATGGCGGTGGGGGCCGATGCTTATATCGTCAAAGGCACCTTTGACCAGAACAACCTGCTGGCTACCGTCGAAAGCCTGATCGGTCAGGCCGCGCCCCGCAAGTAGTCTGGCCTGGAGGGGCCTGGCGCTTCCAAAGGCCAGGCCCTTGTCTTGACGACCAGCATTATCTGTGGTAAGATTGAGGCAAGAGGGTTATGGAAGTGGATGACGGGCAAGCTTCCGCCCTACCACGGAAGCCGTTTCTAGTAGGGTTTAGGGTAAAAGGGGGTAACAGGCATGGGAACCCAAAAAATACTGGTGGCCGATGATAGCCCTACCATCGTGGGCATTTTGGAATATGCTCTGGGAAGCATGGGCTATGAAGTGGCAGTCGCCAACGATGGCGTTGAAGCTATTCAGAAAACATATACTTTTGATCCTGATCTGATCGTGCTGGATATCGAAATGCCCCGCATGAAGGGTTATCAGGCCTGCCGCCTGCTCAAGCACGGTGAGGCCACCAAACACATTCCGATCATTATGCTGACTTCCTTAGACCAGCAGAGTGACCGTTTCTGGGGGCTGACCACCGGGGCCGATGAGTATGTGATCAAGGACCTGGAAACCGATTACCTTTTCCAGCGCATCGAGAATTTGCTGACCGAGGTCGCCGACCGGGAAGAGCAGCACATCCCCATCGAGCGCCGGGAGATGACGGAGACCGACGTTTTGGGGTGGGCCAATGACCTTCTGGACGACGCCCTGTTTGAGTCTACTATTATAAATAGAGTAGGCGCCCTGGCTACCAAGGCTAGAGCCTTCAAAGATACGGTCAGCGTCACCCTGGACTTGCTAGGAGAGTTCTGTGAGTTCTGCGTTGTTTTTCTGGTGTTGCGCCACGAACCCCTGGCCCTGAGCACCATAGGTACGGTCTGCGCCATGGACGCCGATTTTCTGAAGATAACGAAAGAGAAAGTGGTGGCCGAGTGTCAAAAATATGACATCGAGGTCGATCTGGAACAGGCGGATCGGGCCATGCTCAACAGAGCCGGGGAAGAAGAGACGGCTGTGGCCGCCGTCCGCTCTTTTATTTCCACTCCCTTGAAGATCGGAGAGGAAGTGACGGGCCTTTTAGCCATCGCCAATGACCGGGAGGTCATCAGCGAGGAGAAAGAGTTGAGGACTTTGCGCATCTTTGCCAAGCAAGCTTCCATCGTGCTGGAAAACTCTCTTTCCCAGGTTCGAGAACAGATGTTGCGCCGGCAGGTAGAAAAACTGAAGATCGAGATAGATGAGGCCAAACGGGCTCAAGAGGTGCAGGCCATCACCGAGACGGAGTTCTTCCAGGATTTACAGGAGAAGGCCCGTCGGATTAGAGGCAGGAAGTAGAGCGGCAGGCAGAGGTAATAAAGGCGAATATTTTCAATCTTTGTTTGTAAGGAGGCTAAAACTATGTCCAAAATTGTTTCCATCCACTCCTTCCGAGGGGGGACGGGCAAGTCTAACACCACGGCTAACGTGTCGGCCAAAGTGGCTATGGCGGGTATGCGGGTGGGAATCATGGATACCGATATCCAATCGCCAGGCATCCATGTCCTGTTTGGCATGGAAGAGGGAATGATGACCAACGCCTTGAACGACTACCTGTGGGGTAAATGTGCCATCGAAGAAGCGGCTTACGATGTGAGCGAACGACTGGGCCCGGGGGGCGGTAAAATGTACCTGATACCTTCCAGTCTCAAGGCCGGAGAGATCGCCAAGGTGCTGCGTGAAGGCTACGACGTGGGCCTTCTGAACGACGGCATCCGCGAAGCCATCGAGAGGTTGGACCTGGACTATTTCTTTATCGATACCCACCCCGGCCTCAACGAGGAAACCCTGCTGTCCATCGCTATTTCGGATGTCCTGCTCATTATCATGCGGCCTGATGCCCAGGATTTCCAGGGCACGATAGTAACGGTCGATATCGCCCGTAAGCTGGACGTGCCCCGCCTGTTACTGGTGATCAACAAAGTTCCTTCCCGTTTCGATCTGGAGGATACCAGGAAACGGGTAGAGAGCACTTTTGACGCTACCGTAGCGACCGTGATGCCCTTGTCCGAGGATGTGGCTGCCCTAGCCAGCGAGGATATCTTCTGTCTCAGATATCCCGATCACCCCATCAGTAAATGCATCGAAGATATTGCAGCTCAGGTGCTGGCTTGATATGGCTACCTGACCCAACCTACCTCAGTTGAGAATACATGCACACGATCGGGATACCGCTTGACAGTCCGGCCTGAAACAGGGATTGTGTTCTGGGGCGGTTTCCCCAGACCGACATCGTGGGTAACGTTAATAGGAGGTCAAAGAGAAGCATGGAATGTTGGCAATGTGGCAGGCCGGCTCAAGGAGTCTGTAGATTTTGTGGGCGAGCGATCTGCAAAGATCACGTCTCCAAACTGCCTTTCATCATAACGGTCTACATCGGTGAGAAACAGGTGCCCAAGGCCATTGTGGTGGCCGATGCTCTGTTCTGTGGGGTCTGTCGGCCTCAACCTGAGCCGATAGAGATGCCGGAGATTTACTAGTTACGGGCCGATATCTGGCAAGGAGGGGTTTTGTTTTGGCGAAGAAAAGCCTCTTTACAATGTTACAAGAGGAAATAAATATTCGGGAGCAGAGTGAGGGGATCAGTACGGCCGATATTTTGGATTTGCCACCGGTTTTGCGCACCCTGTTGAACATCATCACCCGCCAGGGCGAGATTGGCCTGATAGAGTTGGCTAAAGCGGCCAAACAGGACAAAGACGAGGTGGCGCGGGCCTTGAGCATCCTGGCCGAAAAAGGTTATTTGAGAGAGATGGGGGAGGGAGATGCCAGACGTTACAAAACCTATCTTGGCCGCACCAGGAAAAAACAGGTGCCCCTCAACATCTGGAACAATCTGGATGGCAAGCTGGAGTGAGACAACGAACGAACGTCCTTAAAGCTGACCCTTGACCTTCTCGTCCAGTTCCGAAAAAAGGTGTTCCTGGCTAAGCTACCTTGTCTTCCTGGGCCAGCTTCTCCAGTTTCAAACTCTGGCAATTTGGGCATATCACTTCTTCGCTTTCTCTACGCCCTCAGCGGCCTCGGCGGTGCGAAACTAATCCGTGTCAGCCTTCTCCCTCGCCAGGAAGAAACGCTTGAAATTTCCGAGGTAGGTGGGCAGACGTCGCCAGGTATCCAGGCTGGTGGCCTTGCGCCAGATGCGACCAGGGCGCAGGTAGAAGCGCCGATAGGCTTCGTGCCATTTGCGCTCCACTAGGTCGGCGGAGAGATCGGCCATTTCAAAGCGGGCCTTTTCGTCGTGGATGGCGAAATCGCGCCAGTCGTGGCTGAAGAGGCGCCCTTCTTTTACGATGAGGTCGTAAAGCTCGGTGCCGGGGTAGGGAGCGGCGATCATGAAATTAGCCAGCTCCGGCTCCAGTTCCAGAGCCAGCCTGATGGTGTCGTCCATCGTGTCCTCGGTCTCGGTAGGCAGCCCAAAGATGAAGAACCCCATCGTCTCCAGCCCGGCCCGTTTGGCCCTGGCAAAGGCTTCCCTGACCTCCTCGATGGTCTGTTTCTTCTTGATGTAATCCAGCACCCGCTGGTTGCCGCTCTCCACCCCAAAACCGACCCGCTTGCAACCGGCTTTTTTCATCAGATAGAATAGCTCCTGGTCGGTGTCGCCGGCCTTGATGCCGTGAATGGTGATCCAGGGCACGGTGTTCAGCCCCTCGTCGATGAGCATTCGACAGATAGTTTTGGCCCGTTCCAGGTCGAGGGTCATCACGTCGTCGGTGACCCCGATCTCGGTGGCCCCCAGCTCCCTGACCAGCCAGCGCCATTCGGCCACCACGTTCTGCGGCGAACGCGGCCGCCAGGTGCGCCCCGTGATGGCCTTGGAGCAATAGATGCAGTTGTAGGGACAGCCCCGTGAGGTGACGATGGTATAAGCCCGTGCCTTTGGATCCAGGCCATCGGTTAGGGGTTGCAGGTTGGAATAGCGTTCGATCTTGAAGAGGTGATGGGCAGGGAAAGGGATGCTGTCCAGGTCTTTTCTCAGAGGTCTGGGCGGGTTGTGAACGATCTGACCTTCTTCATCTCTGAAGGACAGGCCCGTCACCTGGCCCCACACCGCCCGCCTGAACCGCCGCTCGCCTGCAACAGCGAACGTTCGTTGTGCATCGTGCTCCAGCGTCTCCATGATTTCCACGATAGTATCTTCGCCCTCGCCCCGCACCACCAGATCGACTTCGGGTCGTTGCAGGGACTCGTCAGGCATGATGGTCAGGTGGGCGCCGCCCAGAACGGTGAGCGCCCCGTGCTCTCTGGCCTGGCGGGCTGCTTCCCAGGCTTCGTTGATGAGGGGCGTGGCGCTGGAGATGCCCACCACCTTGAATTTTTCTGCTGCCAGAAGGTCGGCCAAGGGTTCATCTTCGACTACGGCGTCGTAAATCCCGACTTCGTGCCCGGCCTGCTCCAGCACGGCGGCCAGATAGCCCAGGCCGAGCGGGAGGTGTTTGCGCGAACTCCACACTTTGGAGATGGGACTGACCAGCAGAACTTTCACAGTATTACCTCTCGACTTAAAAATTCACCACAAAGAGCGCGAAGAACACGAAGGACGCTCCAGGATTGATTAACCACAAAGCTAAAGTGAAACCGCACTTTGTGCTCTTCGTGTGCTTTGTGGTTTCTTTTATTTTCTGCTATAATCATCCGTAGAACTAACAATGAACGTTCGCTGTTGAGGAGGGATGACATGGCTAAAACGCTAGTCACCGGCGCCACCGGTTTTATCGGCTCGGCGGTGGTGCGGGAACTGCTGGCCGCCGGACAAGAGGTGCGCGTGCTGGTGCGAGAGACCTCAGACACCCGCAACATCGACGGCCTGGACGTGGAGCGAGTGCAGGGCGATATCCGGGATGTGGATTCAATGCCAGCCGCTCTGAAGGGCTGCCATAGAGTCTACCACACGGCTGCTCTGTACGCCACCTGGCCGTCCGAGCCTGAGATTTTTCACCAGGTCAACGTGGAGGGGACGCGGAATGTCCTGCGCGCCGCTCTGGAAGCCGGCGTGAAACGGGTGGTTTACACCAGCACGGCCAGCATTATAGGCAAAACCGCCGACGGCAGTCTGCCCAACGAGGAGACGCCCTTCAACCTGTGGGAGATGACTGGCCCTTACATCCGCACCAAGCATCTGGCCGAGATGGAAGCCTTCAGGATATGCCGCAAAGAGGGGCTGCCTGTGGTGGCCGTCAACCCCACCATGCCCCTCGGCCCGCGCGACGTGCGGCCTACGCCTAATGGCCGCATGATCCTGAATTTCCTGGAGCGCCGTCTGCCTGGCTACATGCCCGGCGGCTTCAATCTGGTGGCCGTCGAAGACGTGGCTAAAGGACATCTCCTGGCCGCTGAGAAAGGGCAGGTGGGCCAGCGGTACATCCTGGGCAACGCCAACATGACCATGAAGGAGATATTTGCTCTCCTGGAGAGAGTCACGGGCATTCCTGCTCCTCCGCTGCCTCTCCCTTATGCCCTGGTGCTGATCGGGGCCTACGCCATGGAAGCCCTGGCTAACTTGATCACCAAACAGCCGCCTGTCATGGACGTGGAGAGCGTTCGCCTCAGCCACCTGACTTTGCATTACGATTGTTCCAGGGCCGTGCGAGAGCTGGGCCTGCCTCAGACCTCTGTGGAGGAGGCCGTCCGCCGGGCAGTAGACTGGTTTCGCCAGAACGGATACGTGTAGCCGCACCTTGCTCCACGGCGAACGTTCGCGGTCTGGTCATTCCATCTCGACCGGGGTTACGCTGCGCTTCTCGAACTCCTCGAAGTAGCGGGTGGTGTCCACGCAGGCTTCCGGGGGCACGACGCCTGTGGCCGTGATCTCGCCGTTGGCTACCATCTGCGCCCCGATGGCTGCCGACCGCCCGGTGACCTCGCCCACCAGCAGCTTCAGACCGTAGACCACGCGGGCCGCCCGGCCACCTTTGCGGCCTGTCACCTCTACCCGGGAGCCCGTCCAGCCCGAGGTCTGGCCGCCGATTTTGGCTAGCGTGGGCAGCAGGGGATAGAACACTTTGGCTACAAATTTGATGCCCTCCGGGGTATTGCCTATCCCGGTGGCCCGCAGGATGCGGGTTAAGGTAACGATTTCCGGGGGGATGAGTCCTCCCTTGCAGGAGACCACCTCGGTCTCAATGTAGCGGGGGAGGGTCACCGGCTCTGGATGGCCGGCATGATAGACGGGCACGACCCCAATCGGGTCCGGGAAGCGTACCTCCTCCCGTTCAGAAAGGCCGGGCACGAGCACCCATTTCCGGTCACGGTAGGTAGGAATTTTGCCCACCACCACGTGCGCCCAGTGCATGATGGGAGCGACGCCAATCTCTTCCGCCATATCCTGCACCCAGGTCACGCGCATGGTGTCCACCTCGTCCATCTGCTCGGCCCCTTTTTTAGCCAGCAGGTTGGTCATCCCTGGCGTCCAACCCTGGTTGATCAGGAAGGTCAGCCCCTTGCGCCGCACCATGTTGTCCATAGCCAGAAGGGTGATGGTGGCGTCGGGGTCGTCGCAGATGTCCACATAGTTGACCCCGGCCTGGTAGACGGCGTTAGCCACCAGGGGGGCGAACTCGTAGAAGGGGCCAATGACGTTGATGGCGATGGTCGCCCCCTCCAGAGCAGCGATCATGCTGGGTTGATCGTAGGCGTTGACTTTCTGGAAAGTGACTCGTTGGCCTGCGTTTAATTTTTGAATGAAAGCCCGGCTGACCTCTTCGCGGACATCGGCTACGACGATGCTGTCGAAGTCGCTGTACTCCAACAGGTCTCGCACCACCACCTTGCCGTTCTCCCCGCATCCGCCGAACACAACTGCTTTTTTCATCGTTTACTGCCTCCTCAATTAGATGTCCAGTCCAGCGTCATCAGCAATACTGTCAGGATGGTAGTTATTGTACTCCATGTGTCGAAGAAAGGCAAGCGCCAGCCGCTCGCCAGGTTCGGAGGCAAAACGTTCGAACACGTAGAGAAGCGCTCAAGATTCCTGGATTTCGTGGGCCAGGATGCGCCTCAGAATAGCAATCGAGGCGGCGTAGGTCGAATCCACCCCGAAGTAGGACAGGCTCTTGGACAAGAGTTCCTGGCGACGGCTGTAGGGAGTGTCCGAAGCGTAATGGATCAGGCCCAGGTCGTAGGGGGCATTTATGAACAGGTTGACTATCTCGTTGACGGGGAAACGTTTGGGATAGATGTTTTCGTAGACGGCGCTCAGGTAGGGGCCGGCTTCCATTTCGATGTCGGTGTACCCTTCCTGGTAGAAAAGTTGCATGAACCGTCGATTTTGCAGAAAAGTGCCGCGCACAGTAACCGCTTTTTGGTTGTCGAAGACCGTTCCGTGAGACAGGTGAGGGGCCACGTCCTGAGCAGTAAAGCAGTTTTTGAACAGGAAAGTGTTCTTGGAGTGCTCGTCGAAGACCACGTTGGGGATCATCACGTCGCCCACCCGGCCATTGAGCGTGGCGGCCTTGCCCATGACGTAGACGCCCTTCAGGCTGCATACCCCGGTGGTCACCTGGGAGAGAAGGTGATAAGCCGCCATGCCCAATGGATAATCGACGTTGAAGATGAGGGCCTGGCTGTGGCGCAGGCGGGAGAGGCCCGCCATCTCCAGGCGGGGGTCGAACCGCTCCGGGATCAGTTTGTTGATCTCGATCACCTGGACATCAACGTCCAGGTAAAGGGGATTTTTGACGTGCAGGATACCATGTTCTCGCTCGCAGGCCAGGCAGTTGCTTTGCAGGGCAGGTCGGTACTTTCTGAGGACGTAGTAAAGGAAATTTTCCAGTCCCTTCTCATCCGGCTCGGCGGTGATGCGCTCGTATTCGGCCCACAGGTTTTCGGGGTTATCTTCCCGAACGCAGGCCGCCAACTCATCCCGATGCCGCAGCGCATGGCCCGATAGCGGGTTGACCAGACTGTGGAGGTTGCTGGACACAAAGTAAACGGGTTTGTCTTTGAGTTGGACCTCTGCTGCCTGGCGAACGATGGTTTCCCACCAGCCCTGCACCGCCCGCCGATAGTCGGTAAAGGACCCGGCCAGCAACCTGATAGCCATCTTTTTCTGACGCTGCCCCATGGTCAGCAAGTTGCTCCAGAAGTTCTCTCCCCAGGCGGCCTGGAGTTTGCCCAGTTCCTCCCAGTTGATAGCCAGGGCTTGAGTGAGAACCACCTCGTCTTCCACGCTCAAAGGCGCGCTCTCCTCCACGTGAGCCTGAACTTTCGCCAGCATGGACGAGGCGACCAGAAGCCGGTGGAGCTTGTTCCACTCGATCTGAAAAGCGGCCAGCATAGGGATCAGGTCGTCTATATCTGAGACGCTATTGATGAAGACCGCCAGAGTTTCCTGCCCGTCGAAGAACATCTTACGCCGGCGGGCCTGGGCCTGAACGGGTTGCCAGTGTTCGACATCAGGATATCCCTTGCGGTTGAAAACCTCGTCTGATTGACCCAGGATCACCAGCCGCACCCGCACAATACAGGGCGGCAGCCTCACACAGCCATATATGAAGGCTGAGAGGTCGGGGGTGGGGGCCTCGGCCTTCAGGTGCAGGCTGGAGTTCATTCCGCCGTGAGTTTCCTCCAGAGATTCGACCTGGATTTCCCCACTGCTGCGTAGCAAGGAATAATAGGTGCGCAGGTAAAGCTCGATTTCCTCATTGCCAGCGGAGGGTATCCTTCTGTCCATTTAACTGTGGCTCCCTCGCTCTGTTCTGAGAGACCTGGCACTACCGTGAAACTCAAAAACCAAGCACCTCTTAGAAACCAGGTTTTTTAGCAAAAACCTGGTTTCTTCCAATTGTACTTCAACTGGGGCGGAAGGGCAAGTGAGGCCCGGCCCTTTTTTCAAATCGTAGTTTGTGTGGTATAATGGCTCTGGGTTGATTCCTGGCTCAAGGAGATAGAGGAGATGGAGGAAATAGAAAATGGGTGAGTACGAAGCCATCATTGGCATGGAAGTCCACGCCCAATTGCTGACCAAATCCAAGATGTTTTGTGGGTGCAGCGCCGACTACGCCGCCGCCGAGCCTAACACTCACACCTGTCCCGTCTGCACCGGAATGCCTGGCGTGCTGCCCGTCATCAACCGCAAGGCGGTGGAATATGCGATCATGACCGCCCTGGCCCTGCACTGCCGCATAGCTGAATCCTCGGTCTACAGTCGCAAGTCGTATTTCTACCCGGATCTGCCCAAAAATTACCAGATCAGCATGTACGATCTGCCTCTCTCTGCGGACGGATGGCTGGAAATCGAGGTCGAGGGCCAGACCAGACGCCTCGGCATCACCCGCGTCCACCTGGAAGAGGACACCGCCAAGCTGTTCCACATCGACGGACACAGCCTGGTCGATTTCAATCGCTCCGGCGTGCCCCTCATGGAGATTGTCAGCGAGCCTGAAATCCGCACCCCGGAGGAGGCCCGCCAATACCTGATCAAGCTGCGCGCCATCTTGCGATACCTGGCCGTCAGCACCGGCGACATGGAAAAAGGGGCCATGCGCTGCGAAGCCAACGTCTCTTTACGGCCTGTCGGCGCTGCGGAATTCGGCACCAAGGTAGAGGTCAAAAACCTGAATTCTTTCCGGGCGGTCAAGCTGGCCCTGGAGTACGAGATCGAGCGCCAGAGGGCGATCCTGGAGGGCGGCGGCCAGGTCGAGCAGGTGACTATGGGCTGGGACGAGGCCCGCAACGTGACGGTCGTGCAGCGCGGCAAAGAGGCGGCGCACGACTATCGCTACTTCCCGGAGCCGGACCTGCCGCCCCTGATCGCCAGCCGGGAATGGGTGGAGGCCATCCGGGCCACCCTGCCCGAACTGCCGGACGCCAAACGCGATCGCTTCATGGAGCAATATGGCCTTTCTCGCTACGACGCCGCCACCCTGACCGACGATCGGGCCGTGGCCGACTACTTCGAGGATTGTGTGTGGGAAGGAGAGTCGCGAGACGACGAGGATGTTGTTCCGGCCAAAACCATAAGCAACTGGGTAACGGGCGAGCTGTTCCGGCTCATGAAGCTCAACGACGTGGAGGGCGACGAGATCGTAATCCGCCCGGCTGATTTTGCGGCCTTGCTGGCGATGGTGGAAAAGGGAATGATCAACGCCAACACGGGCAAGAGCGTGCTGGAGATGATGTTCGATACGGGTCTCGAAGCGGCGCGCATCGTTGAGGAGTTGGGGCTGGCCCAGATCAGCGATCAGGACGAATTGTCCCGCATCGTCGAGGAGGTCATCGCCGCCAATCCCGGGCCGGTGAGCGAGTACCTGGGCGGCAAGGAGACCGTCTTGCGCTTCCTCATCGGCCAGGTGATGAAAGCCACCAGGGGCCAGGCTAACCCTAACCTGGCCGACCAATTGCTGAAGGAAAAGCTAGCCGGGCGTGGAGGAGCGTAGAAAAAGGACGAGGCGGGGCCGACCTGAAAAGCGCTCTGCCCCGCCTTTTCTATCCCTGCGAAGGAAGCTCTCCCTACGTCTTGACGATGAGGCGCATGTAGACAAAATAGATGATCACGGAGAGCACGGCCATGACTACCAGGGTGATCAGGCCCCAGGTGATGGCCGCGCCAAAATCACCTACTCCCGTCGCAGCCATAGGAAGCCAGTATATTAAGCCGAAAACCAACACGGCAAAGACGATGGTGGCCGCTATCAAGCCAAACCTCAATAGCCGGCCAGGTACTCTTTCTTGTCCTTCAGCCACTTTTTTTTCCTCCTTATCGCTTTACAATGTGCCTGTTACGGCGGACCGGAACGCCCACTGACCTTAGTGGTATTAGGATTGTCTTGACGAAGCGCCAGGCCCTAAATTGACTCGCCAGAGAAACCTGATACCACGACTATATTTTATCATATATTTGTATAATTTTCAAGTCCCAATTTGCTCACGGGTCTGTCCCAAGTTTCAGGGGATAAGGCGCCTGGCGCTTTTGGAAGCTGGCTATGAAAAAGGAACAACAACGAACGGCAGAATTTAACGAACTGAACCCTTTTTCACACGCCGGAATGAAACCTACAGACGCCATGAGCAACCACAGTCTTGAGGGGAGGTACTATTATTGATAGCGCTGCCAGCGTTCGTTCAATTCTCACGTTCGTTGTTGATCCTTCGGTTGCATATTAGAAACCCGAAGGGTCTGTGGTCACGATTTCATGGCCTGCTCAATCAACGCAATCAACTGCTGCGTCCTTTGTACATCCTTCGCGGCGCCCTCTCCGTAGGTGGCGTAGTTGCGCAGGGCCTCCTGTGCGTAGAGCAGCGCTTCGTCCAGACGGCCCGCACCCCGCAGGCCCACGGCCACGTTGTAGCGATACATGGCAGCCTTGTATAGATTGCCTCCAACTTCAGCGTAGCGGATGGCCTCACGGTAGTGCGGCAGAGCGCTCTCCAGGTCGCCCGCATCGTGGTAGATGACGCCGAGCTGGTTGTGCACCACCGCCAGGTCGTCCACCGCGTTGGGGGGGATAAGCTCGAGCGATTGCTGATAGAACTGCAAAGCGGTATTGAAGTGACGGGACAGTTCTTCTCCTGGTTTGTTGGCCGCTCGTGCTTCTTTGAAGCGTTCCCGGGCTACATACCCTAGTACGCTCAGGCACTTGCTGCGCCCCAGGCGGTCGCCCTCGGCGCGTAGCTCCAGGCTGCGGCGATACCAGCGTTCGGCCTCGTCCAGGTCGCGCAGGGCGGGGATTTCCTCGTAGGCGTGGCCCAGGTTGAAGGCAGTGACAGCCGCGCCGGGTTGGTCGTCTATGCGGAGCGATAGGCCGTAATCTTCTTTGTAGAACTCGACGCAGTCGGGTTTGCCCTGCTCACGCAGAATATCGCCCAGGTTTGACACTGACACCGCCAGCGTGCGGATGGCGTTTTGCTGCGTGTCGTCCAACTCCTGCGGCGGGGCGGCCAGGGCAGGGGCGGCCCGCTGGCGATCCCAATCCACGCGGAGGCGTTGCAGGCGACCGGCCTCCGCCCACTGCCGCGCCTGGCGAGCGAGCCGCACGCGGTACTCGGTGACCAGGCTCCACTGCTCCTCCCGCCCCGGCCACGGCCCGTCGCTATCCGCGTCCACGAAGTCGGGCACGACCTCATTTACCAGCCGCGCCCACTCCGCCCGGCGGCCCATGTGGCCGTAGAGCGTCCGCAAGCCCTGCATGGTGCTGGTGACGCGCCACCACCAGCCGTGGGCGCGGGCCAACTGGCGGGCGTGCAGCAGGTTGGCCTCCTCCGCTTCCAGGGCGGCGATCACGTCGCGGTGGCCTGTTACGTATTGTTTGGTGTAGTAGTTCCCCAACTCCCCCATTGCTTCCACGAAGGCAAGCTGGGGAGTAGGGAGTGGGGATTTGGGAACAGGGATTTGGGAATCGGGAGTGGGGGTCTGGGATTCGGGGGCGGGCGGGTAGTATTGGTCGAAGAGGGTTTTGAAGTACCAGGGCAGGGCGGGGTGGATGGAATAGTAGCCGCGGCCGTGGGCGGTGAGCAGGCCCACCTCCGCGGCGCGGTCGAGCAGGGAGATGCCTTCCTCACGGGTCAGGCCGCGCACGACGGGCAGGCACCAGGGGGCTTCGGGGTGGCCCATCGCTTTCAACGCGTCCACGTCCACGAAGCCCTGGAAGAGGTGCAGCAGGGCCAGCTTTTTGCGCTCCTCTTCACTAAAAGCGTGCTCGAAGCCGTAGGAGAGCGAAGCGCCCAAAGACTTAGAGCGCCCTTCGCCCATTTCGTCCTTAAAAACGGCCTCGCCGGCCCGCAGCTTCGCCACGAATGCTTCGATCTCTTCTCTGGTCTTCAGCCTATCGCGCAGGGCCTGGCCCACCACCACGGTAATGGTCAGGGGGTTGCCCCTGGTGTACTGGAGGAGCGGCCACCAGCTTTCCAGCCCGCTCCGCAGCAGCTCGCCCTCCCGCTCGAAGAGCCGCCGCCAGTCGTCGGCCCCGGTCAACTGCCGCAGCTCTTCCCGCTCGGTCAGCCTCCGCCAGTCTTCTTCTGCGGTCAAGCGCCGCAGCTCTTCCAGGTCGGTGGGCGGCCCCTCTTCCCGCCCGGCCAGTCGCCGCCAGTCTTCCTCTGCGGTCAACTGCCGCCACCGCTCCAGGTCGGTGCGCGGCCGCCTGTCTCCCAGCGCCACCAATCGCCGCCCGTACTTTTCGGCCAGCCCCCGCGCCAACTGCACCCGCTCCTGCATGGGCATGGGGGGCACGGCGATGCGCCGGGGCAGGTTGCCGAGCCAGGCCCATTCGTCCCGCCGCGAGGTAAGCAGGAATTTGGCCTGCGTGTCCCGCGCCGCCCGCAGGAAGTCAACCAACTCCCGCTGTTCTTCCTCTGTCCAGGCCGACTGCGCGCCCGCCGGGAAGCCGGCCACCGGCTCCACATTGTCCCATATCCAGAGCACCGGGATCTGCTGCAATATTTGCAGGGCCACGTCGCGCCGCGCCTGGTCGGGCATAGCCAGCCAGGGGATGCCGGCCTGTTCCAGCAGGGGGCCGAACACCTGCCCAAGCTGGTCCAGCACCCGCGCCAGCGGTTTGTGCCGCTCGAACGAGGTGAAGAGCACCGGCCCCTCGACGCCGCCGGTCAGGGCGTACCAGCGGGCGAACTCGGCGGCGGTGGCCGTCTTGCCGCTCCCGGCGTAGGCGTGCAGCAGGACGATGCGCTGCG
>DAOULT010000019.1:0-9745 GCA_034417895.1 Anaerolineae bacterium
CCCTCTCCCCCGGCGATAGCTCCGCCTCCATTGCCATCGCCTCCTCCAACTCTTCTTCCAACCCCTCTTCCCTCAACAACCGCATCCAATCCGGTATCTCTTCTTCCTCGACCTCCACCTCCTCAACCACCGCCGCCGGGGACACCTCTTCAACCTCTGCTGCGGCGGGCTTTAGCTCTCGCAGCCAGTCCGGTATCCCCTCTTCCTCCTCCTCAACCACCGCCGCCGGGGACACCGAAGGCCTTGACGGTACTTCCTCTTCCTCCAGACCCTTGTAGGCCAACTCTTCCTCCAGACCCTTGTAGGCCAACTCTTCCTCCAGCCTGGCCCTCTCCCCCGGCGATAGCTCCGCCTCCATTGCTACCGCCTCCTCCAACTCTTCTTCCAACCCCTCTTCCCTCAACAACCGCATCCAATCCGGTATCTCTTCTTCCTCGACCTCCTCCTCCTCAACCACCGCCGCCGGGGCCACCTCTTCAACCTCTGCTGCGGCGGGCTTTAGCTCTCGTAGCCAGTCCGGTATCCCCTCTTCCTCCTCCTCAACCACCGCCGCCGCCAGCGGCCTTGACGGTACTTCCTCTTCCTCCAGACCCTTGTAGGCCAACTCTTCCTCCAGCCTGGCCCTTTCCCCCGGCGATAGCTCCGCCTCCATTGCTACCGCCTCCTCCAGCTCTTCTTCTAACCCCTCTTCCCTCAACAACCGCATCCAATCCGGTATCTCTTCTTCCTCGACCTCCACCTCCTCAACTACAGCCGCCGGGGCCGCTTCTTCCTCTTCGACCTCAATCTCGGCAGGCACAGTCGGCTCTTGAAGCTCAGTCTCGCGCAATTGCTGCAACCAATCGGCAGGCTCCTCGGCCTCAGCCTCTTGCAGTTGCCTTAGCCAATCAGGTATCTCCTCTTCTTCAACCTCTGCTTCTCTGGGCGCCACTTCACCTGGAGGGGCAGGGGGACGCTCGACTTCTTCCACCTCGGTTGGACGCAACTCGCGCAGCCAATCGGGGACCTCTGCTTCCTCCAAAGCCATCTCGGCTGGCATCTCCACGGGGGGAATGGCCTCCATCTCCCTCTCCTCGGCTTCAGCCTCGCCCGGTTCTTCCGGCTGTATTGCTTTCAGCCAATCGGGGATCTCTTCCTCAGTCACCTCTTCGATACCAACCTCGGCGGCAGGCATCTCCGCAACTGGCTCCTGTTCCTCCCCCCTTAATTGCTGCAACCAGGCAGGGGTTTCCTCCTCTTCCTCGTAAGCAATCTCCATCCCGGTTTCCACAGCCGGTAGAGGGCTTACCTCCTCAGCCGGAGCAGGCGCGGCCTCCTCAGTCACCTCCTCGATTCTGGGGATTTCAACGGTCTCAAGAGGCAAGGGAGAACGATCACCCATCATCTCCTGAGCCACAGTGTTCTCAGGGTCAAGGGCCTGGGCCACATGCAGATAAGTTTTCGCCTCATCCTCACGGCCACTACCCAGCAGTATTTCTCCCAAGATCAGGTTGGCTTTCACACAATTAGGAAGCTTATCCAATATATCATAACAAACCCCCGTAGCCTCCATCCGTTGGTCATCGAGCCAACATGCTTCGGCTAACGCGACCTGAATATCAAAGAGTCCCTCATTTCTCTCCAGCGACATCTTGAACTCATTGATAGCCTGGGGATAAAGCCCCCCCTTAACGTAAAGTCGTCCCAATGCCCCCTGGGTGAGTTTAAGCCTCGGTTTCTCGACGCCGTCGCGACTTTCATAAAGACGCTGCAATTCCTTCCGAATCTCCGAGTTGCTGGGAGCCAATTCGAAGGCGCGCTCCATCTGCCAAATAGCCTCGTCCAAAGCGTCTTGATCCTCAAACAACTGGCTCAGTCCCACATGGGCAATGAGATCCTCAGGGTCGGCGCTAAGAACCCGTCTGAAAAAGTCCCCGGCCTCACGATGCTTCCCCATCTCCAGGGAAGCTTCGCCCAGCAGACGGTATGCTTCCACGTATTTAGGGTAATGCCGCAAAATATGCTGACAAACAGCGACAGCTCTGTCGTGATCATCAGCTTTGATGAGCTCCCTGACCTCATCACTGTAAGCTCGTAAACTAACACCGATCATAGCTGTCCTCCTTTCCCAGTTACATCTTAACCTCTGGGTCAGGTTCTATAATAATGATTGACCTACCGGAAGTCTCCGCTGTCCTCTGATCAGTCTTCAAACCCAAAAGCGCTGGGGAACTCCACATCTACCAATTTTTACCATCGCAGATGTCTTCTCTCTTATATTATGCAACTTTTTGACGAAAATGTCAATTATGTAGCAGTGTTGTACTGAGCCAGAATCGAGCCAGGCAATACCGTGCGCCCTACTTATATCCGCTAAACCGGCCCAAAATGTCAATTGAGGAAAAGGGAAATACAGTGTATAATTAGAGAAAGTCTCCGGGAGAATAAGTTGCCGGATTTTGAGGAGGACGAATTTAATGCCCCCTGGTCTACCTTTCAGAAGACAGTATCAGGAGATTGCCCGCGTCCGCCGTGTGGCTGAGATATTAGCCAAGAATGGTCTGGGGGTGCTGATCGAGCAACTGGGCCTGACCCACTTCCTGCCCACCTTTTGGCGGCGCAGAGCGACCGACGCCGACCCCGAAGTGGTCACCCTCTCTATCCCGGAACGGGTGCGTCTCACTATTGAGGAGCTAGGCCCGACTTACGTTAAGCTGGGCCAGATCATGAGCAGCCGCGGCGATCTTGTGCCGGGCGAATACATCGAGCAACTGGCTAAACTTCTGGACGCTGTTCCGCCGGTGCCTTTTGAGGAGATCAAGTTTCAAATTGAGACTGAGTTGGGCGCCCCGCTGACAGAGTTGTTCGCCACCTTCGACGAGCAACCTGTCGCCTCTGCTTCCATTGGGCAGGTACATCGCGCCACTCTGGCTGACGGAGAACGGGTGGTGGTCAAAGTACAACGGCCAGGCATCGAAACGATGATCGAGGCCGATCTGGACCTTATTCTGCGCCAGGCCCGCTTCCTGGAGAAACGTTCGAGCGTGCTGCGGGAGTATAAACTGGTGGAGATCATCGAGGAGTTCGGCTACACTCTGCGGAACGAACTGGATTATACCATCGAGGCCCGCAACGCTGAACGCTTTCGCCAGAACCTCCAGGACGACGAGCGGGTGATCATCCCCAAAGTGCATTGGAAGCTGAGCACCAGGCGGGTCATTACCCTGGACGCTCTGGAAGGGATCAAACTGAACAAACTGGCCCAACTGGAGAGGGAAGGATACAATCTGGCCGCCATCGCCGAGATCGGGGTCGATATCTATCTAAAACAGATTTTCGTCGATGGGTTCTTCCACGCCGACCCCCATCCGGCTAACATCATTATCGTGGGGGATAAGATCGGGTTTGTCGATTTCGGGATGGTAGGCTACATCACGGGCACGGTTAGAGAGAACCTGGGCGACCTTCTCCTGGACCTGGTCAGCCAGGACGCCGCGCAGGTCACGCGCGACATAATAAAAATAGGGGCCGCAGGACGCCAGGTCAAGGTCAAGAAGCTGGAGAGGGATATCCAACGTCTGTTGGTTCAGTATTACGGGGTGGCCCTGGAGGAGATAAAGCTCAGCCAGGTGATCGCCGATATCTTCACCGTGGCTTTCCGCCATCGGGTACACCTGCCGGCTGATCTGGCCCTGCTGGCCAAAATGCTCGTCGTCCTGGAGAGTGTCGGCTACAGTCTGGATCCCGACTTCGTTCTGGTGGAAGCCGTTCAGCCTTTCGCCCGCCGTCTGGTGCAGGAAAGGCTATCTCTGCGGCGCGCCGGAAACGGTTTCCTGCGAACCCTGCGCCAAACCAATCAATTGATGCGCGATCTACCGCAGCGCGTCGACGACTTCTGGGACCAGTTGGAGGAGGGGGAGATAACCATCGGCATCGATCTGCGCCGTCTGGAAAGCCTGACCGCCAAGTTGGACGTGGTGGTCAACCGCCTGGCCTTCAGCGTCGTGGTGGCGGCCCTTATTATCGGCTCCTCGCTGATCATTCTGGGCGGGGCCGCCTCCAAGACCTGGCATTTTCTGGGCCTCAGCCTGCCCATTGCCGAACTCAGCTTTATCCTGGCCGGGCTGCTGGGCGCCTGGCTGCTCATCTCCATTATCCGTTCCAGGGGGCTGTAAACACCTTCTTTTGCGCGGCCAATTTAGCCACCCTGTCATCCGAACCAACCACATCTAGGAGATCGGCCCTGCTCTCCCCCTACAGATTGTAGTAGCCCACCATTTTGACAATAAGTTTCCTTAAAATAATCGTCTACATCCCAGATTTTAAGGTGATCCCCATTGCTAAAAGGGCCGATCTTTGGTAGAATACTAATCGACCACTGAAAAAGGCAAATGGGTTTGTCTACCCTATTCACAAGAAATAGAGAGCTGCACAGATGGTGTGCTGTTATCTTCTATGGATGTGCTGAGCAGGAGCGGCTACCTCATCGCCGCCGGGTTTTCCTCTCCATCAACGTCACATCGACACGACGAGCCTCCGCCTCATACCCCAGGGTCTGTGACACACCACGGATTTAGTTTTTAGCTCAATAAAGATAGATTCTATCCCCTTGCAGCGTTCGGGTCGATGACATCAATAATGTTGCTGTCCAAAAGCAATCACCGCTATCTCTCCTGATGCTACTTGACGCCTCCAGGAGAGAGCATAGTTTATCACCCATCGCTCAAACGTAACCCTGACCGCTAAACTCCACAGAAGGGACCGCACCCTCTGGGAGACCCGCCAACACCTCATCGGAGAGAAAACATGAACGCTGAGCAAATCTGGCAAGCAGCTCTGGGCGAGCTACAACTCCAAATGACCAAAGCGACCTTTGACACCTGGGTTAAAGACACCCGCGTCGTTTCTTACGAGGACGGAACTTTCATCATCGGGGCACATACCGCCTACGCCAAAGACTGGTTGGAGAACCGCCTGCTGATGACCGTCAAGAGAACCCTGATCGGCCTGACGGGGCGCTCCGTCGAGGTAAAGTTTATTCTTCGCAGTCCATGCAACCCGGCTGAGGAGAACCTCCCTCTGCTGCAATCCTCTCCTCCTCCCCCTCCGCCAACGGCCAATTCTACAATGCTTAACCCTAAATACACCTTCGAGAATTTCATCGTAGGCAGTTCCAACCGACTGGCCCAGGCCGCCTGTATAGCCGTGGCCGAAAGACCGGCTGAAGCCTACAACCCGCTCTTCATCTATGGGGGAGTGGGGTTGGGCAAAACCCACTTGCTTAACGCCTCAGCTCACATCTCGGTGCACAAAGGATTACAGGTGCTCTACGTTTCTTCGGAAAAATTCACCAACGACCTGATCAACTCCATTCGGACCAACACCACCAAAGCCTTCCGCGCCAAGTACCGCAACATTGACTTTCTGTTGATAGACGACATCCAGTTCATCGCCGGCAAGGAGAGCACCCAGGAGGAATTTTTCCATACCTTCAATACCCTTCACTCGGCCAATAAGCAACTGGTGATCTCCAGCGACCGCCCCCCTAAAGCCATCGTCACCCTGGAGGAGCGGCTGTGCTCCCGCTTCGAGTGGGGCCTGATCGCCGACATCCAGCCGCCTGACCTGGAGACCCGCATCGCGATCCTGCGTTTCAAGGCCGAGAATCAACCCTTCCCCATTCCCGGCGAGGTCATAGACTTTATCGCCCACCGGGTGCAGAGCAACATTCGCGAACTGGAGGGCACTTTGAACCGGGTGATAGCCTACGCCAGGCTAATGAAACAACCCTTGACCCTTGAGCTGGCTACCAGCGCTCTTCAAGGTCTGGTAACCCACCAACGCGCTCTCACTCCCACCGAAATTATGGAGACTGTGGCCCGCTTCTACAGGCTGGAGACCAGCGACCTCACAGGCCGCCGACGCAAAAAAGAGGTCGTCATCCCTCGCCAGATGGCTATGTATCTCATGCGTCAGGAAACTCAGTCCTCTCTACCCGAAATCGGCCAGGCTCTGGGGGGACGAGATCACACTACTGTGCTATACGGCTGCGATAAGATCGCCTCCCAACTCGAAGCCGACGATCAACTGCGCCGCCAAATGCTGGCGATCAAGGAAATCCTCTACAACGGCAAGGGGGGATGAAAAGTAAAAATCTGTGGATAACCTCTTGATAACTGTGGAAAAGTGCCCCCCATCTGGGGATAACTATACCTGTTAGTTACCTTTAGCTCTCCCCAGGTCCTGACCGCTCCCCATTTCAGGGAGCTATCCCCAGGCTATCCCCACCCGCTTCCCCCTCACCAACCGCTAAAAGGGACAAGGACTAGTGCTCCCCGGCCCGCCAGACCCTAGCCCTGGTGGGCTCCCAAAAGACCAGACAAACTCTTCCACTTTTCCACAAGCCCTACTACGACTACTACCCTCTATTCCTCTCTCAGAGAGAATATCTTAAAAAGAGTAGCTCTCCCCAGGCTTGAGGACAAGGCATTCGGCTGTCGTCTCGGCCTCTACTGTCCTGGCGAAGATGTGGGGATTTTGGTTTATGACATCGAAAGTGGCGTAGTGCATGGGAATGACAACCATAGGTTCGATGAGCTTAACCGCTCGCAGGGCATCTTTGGGCCCCATCGTGAAATTGTCGCCGATGGGCAGCAGGGCCACGTCCACCCCTTCTTCTCCGATGAGCTTCATGTCGTAGAAAAGCCCGGTATCGGCTGCGTGGTAGATGGTTTTGTCTTGCATGGTGATCAGAAAACCGCATGGGTTGCCGCCATAGCCTCCGCCGGGGAGAGGTGAACCATGATGGGCGATGGTCAGTTTCACCCGCCCGAAAGGGAAATCCCAACCTCCCCCGATGTGCATGGGGTGAGCCTCCCCCCCTTGATTCTGGCAGTAGGTGGCTATCTCAAAATTAGCGATCACGGTGGCTCTTGTCCGTTTGGCGATGGTCAGGGCGTCGCCTATGTGATCGCCGTGACCGTGAGAGACGAGGACGTAATCTGCTGGCACTGTATCGGCGCTGACGGTAGCCAGGGGGTTGTCTGTCAGGAAAGGGTCGATAAGCAGCGTCGTATCCTCTGTCTTGAGGCCAAAACAGGCGTGACCGTAATAGGTCAGTTCGATAGTCATAATTCAAACCTCCTTTTTGTTTCTTAGCCTGTGTTGCATATATCCGCAAGATATTTTAACATAGAAAGGGCGCTTTGTCCAGGCTCGCTTTTCTGAGCCATAGGGTTTTCCTAAAGTACAAGATGACGAGTGGTCATATTCTTTTCCGTCTTCACAGCGGTTTGGTTTGTCCCAACCCCGTCGTCGTCCTGTATCCGGTGCCGCAGTAGAAGGCGAAGGCGGCCAGGAGGTTCACCAACCGGCTCCAATATTCGTCCTGCCTGAGCACGATATAATGGCACTGGCCCACAAAGCCCACCTGTCGGGCCGGGCCGAACTCTACCAGCCGCGTCTCCAGGCGGTAACGGCTGATGACCATACACTCTTCGGCAAAACGTTTTACTTCCGGGCTGAGATAGGCGCTGGACACGGCGTTCCACTTCTGCAAGTAGCTATCGAAAACCAGGCCGGGCAGAGGGAGAGGCACGTTACGCCCCGCCGAGCGGAAAGTGGTCGGCGAGGCGAAGCGCAGGGCCACCCGCGAGGCGGGTTCTGCGGCCCCCAGGAGGTGCTTTCCGGCCAGGGCCTCGAAGGTGGTGCGCCCGGCCCAGGGATGCTTTTGCGAGTCCCAGGTGAACCCCGCCACCTCGAAGCGGGTCTCACTCAGCGTTATCTCCTTCGATAATTGGGGCGCGATGTGCTCCATCAAAAGCTCCGATAGCTCCCGCTCGAAGGTGGTGAAGCGCAGCCAGTATTGCTTATCGGGGTTTAGCGTGGCCTGGCCCTTTCTTACCGCTTCCAACCCGTGCAGCGAGGAGGCGGTGAAGGGTTTCAGCACATTGGCCTGGTGCAGGCGGGCTGACAGGGCCGCATCCACCCGCTGCACCAGGCTCAGAAAAAGGGCGTGGCTGGCCCGGCCCAGCTCGATCGGGACCGTCGCCTCCTTCTCAGGTTTTAGAAAGACGATCATCGAAACCAGCATGGCGTCACCCTCCAACACGTGGCGAACGTCCTCAGTTTGCAAGGGGCAAAGTTATTGTGGTATAATAAGCGCAGACAACCAGGGGGCAACCAGGTTTACTTGTTAGTTGTATTATATCAGATTCCCGTCTAAATTTCAATACTTATAAGGAGGTATAGAATCGTGACGGAGGAAAAGAAGGAAGCCAAGACGGTATTGGAAGAACTGGAGGTCGCCGGGGGCGAGTTGGTGGACACGGTTTCCGAGCTTCTCTACGAGAGCAGCGTGCGGCGAGTGCGCATCAAAAACAAAGAGGGACGGGAACTGTTGGACATCCCGGTCTGGCTGGCGGCGGTGGGTGGCATGACGGCTGTCGTAGCTGCGCCTATCATGGCGGCGGTGGGAGCGGTAGCCGGCCTGCTGACCGGATGTACTCTCGTGATCGAAAGGGAAATAGAAGAGGGGGAGGAAGAACAGATAGAAGAGGAACAATAGGTTGTATGTTGTGAAAAACCAATGGCTTTCGGCGGGAGCGCTCATTCTGGCAGGGGCCTTCATCATCGTGCTGGCGCAGGTGGCCCATAGCGCGTCGCACATGGCGTCTCTTACCCGGCCTCTTCTGGCCTGGACTGTCGCCGATGACGGCGCGGTCTTCGTGTTGGATGCAACGAACAGTGTCTGCCAACTGGCCCCCGGCGACCTGTCGCTCCAGGCCCGATCGTCCCCCCTGTTTGAAGCTCCCGCCGACGCCCCGGCCCATCTGCTTGCGGACGATGCTTACCTCTTCGTGGGCAGCGAAGCCATCAGCCAGACGCTGGCGCTCAAGCGCAGCGATTTCAGCCCGGTGGCCGCGCTCGACCGGGCCGGACCGATGGCCCTGCACCCAGGCCGGAGGCTCTTTGTGATCTCGGAATGCACGGTCTGGGCCTACGACCTGACCGATCTGGGCCTGCCGCCCCTGGCAGCGGTGCTCGCGCCCAGGATGTGCTATGGGCATGTTCCCCTGAAGGTGGCGGCTGACCCCGCAGGCCGTCGCCTCTACGTCCTTTTTGTCGATAATCGCAATTCTCCGCCCCACACGCGCCAATTTTACACTGTCTATAACCTCGATACCCTGGCGGAACTTGGAGAATTTCAGCGCGAGCTGGGCGGGCTGACGCGTCCTGCCATTGCCAGGCGCGCCGGCCTCATCGTCGCCACCCTGTACGCCAAGAGCGGCCCCCTGGGCAGTCAACTGCTTGTCTTCGACCGGCAGGGCCAGGAGCTAAAAAGATACACGCCGCTCGACGGCCTGCCCGCCACAGACGCCGATGGGGCCTGGATTTATCTTCTGCGCGAGCGGGGTTTGTGGGCGCTGCGGGGGAGCGATCTGGCGCTGAAGAGCATCGTGCCTTTCACCGAGACGACGCCGCAAGACCTGACTCTCTCTCCCGAAGGCGAAACCCTGTATCTCTTCGGCCACGGGTGGCTCGCCGCTCTACCCACTGCGGAGGTGCAGGCTTTGGGCATCCCGCCGGTCAGCCCCTTCCCTGCGGCCTGGACTTACGCGGATGAGGACGAATACCTCCATCCCCGTCTTTATCTCCCGCCTGAAATGAGCCAACATGGGGTGGCCTTTGTGGTGGTGGGCGGGTACGGCGAGGTTTATCGCACCACCGATGGGGGACGTTCCTGGCGCTTCCTGTCGGCGCTGAC
>DAOULT010000020.1:0-40781 GCA_034417895.1 Anaerolineae bacterium
AGCGCCGCTACGACCAGGCCCGCACTCCCTTTGATCGGCTCTGTGCCACCGAGACTATCACCCCAGAGCGCCGTGAGCAACTGGAAGCTCTACGAGACCAGACTAACCCTCGTCAACTGCGGCAAGAAATCTATGAGATGATTGATCACCTCTTCACTTTGCCTGGAGCTGTGCCGGGGCAAACCGAAGACGTGTTCCAATGACAAGACCCTGGCCCAGCCACTAAATCTGGAGAAAGGAGTGGAATAGCTCGGTAACATTTTCTTTTGCCCGAATACCACCTGGATCGGCGACTATGACTACAGCACACAATAAGATACTGAGAAGAGGCTTTGAATCATGCCGACAGTGAGACATAGTATGACTATTTCGGATATTAAACCGGGGGAGCGCGTCAAAGACGTGCGTTTCACGGAAGATACTTTGAGTGTAGACCTCATTGATGGGCGCACCATTACCGTTCCATTGGTCTGGTATCCCAGGCTGCTGCACGCCACCCCAGAACAACGAGCAAACTGGCAGCTATGTGGTGCTGGCTACGGTATTCACTGGCCGGATATCGATGAAGACCTGAGTACAGAAGGGTTACTGCGGGGCGCTCCTGCTCCTCGCCAGTCTGTGCCAGTCAGGGCATCAACATAACCGCTGATCTTTTTCTCCCGCACTTGACAAAAGCCCCCAAATGGACGAAAATATAGCCGTTATGGAGATGAACAAAGAAAGCGAAGGCGAGAAACGGCGGTTGGCCTTAATCTCCGTGGCGGTCGCCGTTTTTTTAACCACCTTGAAGCTGGTAGTGGGGCTTTGGACAGGCAGCCTGGGCATTCTATCCGAGGCAGCCGATTCGAGTCTGGACCTGGTGGCCGCCCTGATCACCTTCTTTGCCTTGCGCGTCTCGGACAAACCAGCCGATGCCAGCCATACTTACGGGCACGGCAAAGTGGAGAATTTTTCGGCCCTGGTGGAGACCGCGCTGTTGCTCATCACCTGTGGCTTGATCGTCCACGAGGCTATCCAGCGCCTCTTTTTCAAGACGGTGAAGATTGAGGCCGGAACCTGGGTTTTCGGCATCATGGTCATGTCCATCGGGATCGACCTCTTGCTCTCTCAGGCTCTACGTCGCGCCGCCAGAAAATACCACAGCCAGGTTCTGGAGGCCAGCGCCCTGCGCTTCGGGATGGACGTGTGGACCTCGGCGGTGGTCATTTTTGGCCTGATTATGGTCAGGGTGGGACAGGTCATCGGCCAGGAAGAGCTTCTGAGCCGCGCCGACTCCGTGGCTGCTTTAGGAGTGGTGCTGGCCGTGGTCTATGCCGGTCTGCAACTGGGTCGCCAGGCGGTGGCCGTGCTGCTGGACGCCGCGCCCGCCGGACTGCCTCAGCGCATCGAGGGCCGGGTGCGGGATATCGCCGGGGTGCGGGACGTCCACCAGGTGCGGGTGCGCCAGGCCGGCCCTGAGACTTTCGTGGATATGACTGTCCTGGTGGATCGTAACCTCTCTTTCGAGGAAGCCCACGCCGTAGCCACCGCCATAGAAAACGCCGTGCAAGACCTTGTTCCCCGCGCCGACGTGCTGGTGCACATCGACCCCGCGACGGGAGAGGGTGAGGGGCTGGTCGAAAAGATCCGGGCGGTGGCCGCCCGGCAGGAGTTGCGAGTGCATGGCCTGCGTCTGCACGACATTCGGGGTGAACATCTCCTGGAGCTGCACGTCGAGGTCAATGAGGGCCTGAGCTTAAAAGAGGCCCACGACCGGGTCAGTCACTTCGAGGCTGAGATTATGGCCCAGGTCGAGCACCTGACCAGGATCAACAGCCACATCGAGCCTGCGGGTAAAGCGGACGAGGAGCAGGCCATCGAAGTGGACGTGGACCTCATCAGGCAGGAGGTGGAACAAATAGCCGATCGGTTATATGGCGTAGATCATCCCCATCAAGTGAGCGTGCGCCGGGTGGGAGATGAGCTAAACGTCTCTTTCCATTGCGTCACAAACCCGGACCTGTCCGTCAAAGAAGCGCACGAACTTACCGAGCAGGCCGAGAGCCGACTTAGAGAGCGATTTCCTCAGCTTGGGAGCGTCTTGATCCATATAGAGCCTCCGGAGGGAAATTGACCTTGCTCTTTCCGCTCAGGGTATGGTATAATAGAATGCGACAAAAGTTTCATTTCAATTTCAATGGAGATTCCACCTCAATGGTTAGAAGGCGCATCGTTCAGCGCTCGCCGTCTGAATTGTGGTCCGAAGTGGGAGAAGGAACATGGCCGAATTTCTTAACATGGGTACCCTGAACTGTATCTACTTTGCTCTTCTGGGAGTGGGGTTCCTGTACGCCATCTTAATCCTCATTGGTGGCGGCCTGCACGACATCAACCTGCCCGATCTCGATGTCGATGTCGGCGACCTCGGCGGGGTGGACATGCCGGATGTCCATGTTGATTTTGACGCCGCTCCTTCCTTCGATCACGGCGAGATAGGGGTCACTCCTCTCAGCCCCATCACTATCGCCAGTTTTGTGACCGCCTTTGGCGCGTTCGGTATTGTAGCCACTCAGTTATTTTCCGCTTCGGCCCCGCTCAGTCTGGTATGGGCCGCTGGCGGAGGGCTGGTTGTGGCGGCCATCGCCCATTTTGCTTTTGGCTATCTGCTCTCCACGCAGGCTTCCAGCGAGGTGCGACGCCAGGACATCGTGGGGGCGACGGCCGAGGTCATTATTCCTATCCCGGCTGAGGGCTTAGGGCAAATCGCCTTTGTCGCCAGGGGCGGACGGGTGACTTATGGCGCCCGCGCAGAAGAGGAAACAGCCATCCGACGGGGTACGATCGTCACCATCGTGGATGTGGTGGGCAGCGTGGCCCTGGTGCGTCCCAAACCCAAGACCCCGCCCTCGCCGGATTAATCGTAGTCCGGCGGCGGCGCGCTGGTCGAGCTTCTAGCTTATATCATCACGAGCAGAAAGGAGGGCGTATACTGGAGGTCAGGTCTTCCTGACTATAGTATGCAACAAATCTATGGCTCAGACGGTATTGATCCATGTTACGAATGAAGACCCTATATTGGCCGAGATGGACGAACTGCCTGACCCCACTTCATCTTACATCACTTGTACTAACCCTCGCCGACGGGATGGTAAGGCTTTGCACTACGTCACCCGGGAGGCTGTCTCTTTTATCTTCCCCTGGAACCGCATTACTTTCATTGAGATAATGCCCGGTGATGAGGTGGAAACCGAGGTCGTCGAGTTCTTCCGTGATTGAGCGCCTCCCGCTCCAGTGAGGCGAGATGGATTGAGCAGGGGCACAGGAATAACAAGCATGGGTAACTTTCTGGTGGGAGCGCAGCTCCCTCATTACATGGTGTGGCTCATCCCGATGGTACGGCGGTGGCGGCTGAGCCGCAGATGGTGAGACGACCGGCAATGATCTGGATTAACCCCGCTTTGTCGCCGCCCGAAAAGATCGATACGGTCGTTTTCGATGTTGACGGTGTACTGATAGATATAACGGAGTCCTTTTCCCTGGTTGTGGTGGAAACGGTGCAGTATATATTGACCCATCATTTCGGCTGGACCGATCCTCCAGCGATAACGAGGGGTGATATCGAAGCCTTCCGAGGAGCCGGCGGGTTCAACAACGATTGGGACCTGTCCTACGCGGCCATCTGTCTGCGTCTGGCCCGGCTTGACGTTCCGCTGGCTCAGGTGGTGAAGGACAGCCAGGGAGGCGGTGTGGCCTGGGCTAAAGGTTTTCTGCCGCCCTCGGTTGAGTTGGAATACGAGACGGTGCGCTGGGTCTTCGACGAGTTTTATTGGGGGGAGGAGCTTTTTCGCCGTCATTTCGGTCGCGACCCTCAGCACGTGCGACACCACGGTCTGGTCAGGCGGGAGAGGTCGCTCCTGCCCCAGGACCTCGTCCCCCGTCTGCGGCAGAGGGGAGTGCGAGCTTTCGGCCTGATCACCGGACGCGACGCTCTCGAGCTGGAATTCCACTTCGAGAGCCAGGGTTGGGCTTCGTTCATCGAGCCGGAGGCGGTCGTTACCCGTGAGCGTTTTGAAAAACCCGACCCCAGAGCCTTGAGCGTCATCGCTCAGGCCCTCGATACGAGGGCCGGGGTATATATAGGCGATACCATGGATGACTTGCGGCTGGTGAAAAATTTCGCCGCCGCTTTGGAGCCGGCCCTGTTCCTGTCGCTTATTGCGACCGGGGAGAGCAGCCAGGCACATTACATCGAGGCTGGAGCTGACGCCATCGTTGATGGGGTTGGCCGCCTGCCTGAGCTTCTGGATAGACTGGGATAATACTTTAAGCATAGTTTTAGGGAGTGTACAAGCAATGATTCAACGCAAAACTCAGAGAGCGGAGTACTGGCAAGAGAAATTCAGTGTCATGGACGAGGATCTGGATTATCTTTACGATCGGATTATAGAAAACGGCAAGCCTTGTACCATTGGTGATTTGGCTTTGGCTGTGGTGAAAAGCCGCTGTCGAAAGGAGGAGGAAGCCATCAAGTCCGAGTTGACCAAAGGCTCTCCTTTCCAGCCAAAGGATCATTACGAGGTTGGGCAGAGGGTTATCTTTCCTGTTTTCGATTACGCCCTGGCTACCGTGATCAACGTGCGGCCCGGCCATAACCCTGAGTACGGCGAGTTCAAGGTCATACAGGTTCAATTTGAAGATAGTGAAGAGATCAGGGAGTTTGCCAGCGAGTTGCAAACGGCGCACAAGTTGAACCGCGAAGACGGAGAACAAGCCCTGATCCAGGTGGAGGGCCTGGATCCCCCGGAGAAGCTTTATAACCGCTATGGTCAGAACATCAAAGATAAACTGTTGGAACGGCTATCAGACGGTGACGGGTTCGATTTTGTCTGTTTTGGTGGAGAGTGGTTTCTGAAGAGCCTCACGGCCGATATCCACGTGGGACACCTCAATATCGCCGAGGCGATGCTGGACGTAAATGGTAGTCCGCTGTCGAGCCAGGAACTATTAAAGGAACTGGAGCTACCGGTCGAGATCGACCCCGCCATTCAGATTTTCTCTTTGAACTACGCTCTGAGCCAGGATGAGCGTTTCGACGACGTGGGCACCGATGACCAGGTTCTATGGTTCCTGCGTCGTCTGGAACCGCCGTCAGCCATTAATCCGCCCCCTCATCTGCTGGTTTCGACCGAACCTTACGATAGAGGATTGCTTACCGACGAATTGCTCCGCATAGAGAGAGGAATCGACGACGAAGCCACAGAGGCCGCTCTCTTCGCGCCAAGAGAGACCGAGCTGGCTTCCAGCGTGACCTTTGTGCTCACCCATCCTCATCGCCGGGCAGGGACTGTTCCCCTGACGGCCAGAACCAGAGGTTTCTTTCCCAAAGGCAGTACCCAGCGCACCATGATTACCCTGGTGGATGGTCAGAATGGCCGGCCCATGCCCGGTTGGGTGGTGCATCGCTACAAGTACGTCTATGGTCTGGACAAATGGTACGCAGAAAATAACATTCTGGTTGGAGCCTACGTCACCCTGGAAAGAACTGATAACCCTTTAACCGTCATCGTCAACTATACCCCTCGGCGTCAGAAGCGAGAGTGGGTGCGGGTAGCCAGGGCTATGGGGGGCAGACTTACCTTTCAGATGCAAAGAATGGCCTGTGGGTGCACCTACGATGAGTTAATGTTAGTTGGAGAGGGCGACCCGGCTTCGATCAGCGCTCTATGGATACAGGGTGAAGAGTCTGCCAGGTCCCTCCCGCAGTTGATAAACGAGCTTTTCCCCGAGCTGGCTAAGCTCAGTCCACAGGGCACTGTTCATGCTAAAACCCTCTATAGCGCCGTCAACGTCATAAAGCGTTGTCCGCCAGGCCCTATTTTCGCTCACCTGGTTAGCCGGCCTGGGTTTAAGGCCGTGGGAGATGGTTATTGGCTTTACGAATAACCCTAATAAATTTTCGAGGTCATTATGGTACGAAATTTGAAACCAGATATCACCACCAAATTACACATAGATTTCAACTGGTGGAAGAAACAGAAAAGAAATTTCCGTGTCCACCTGTGGAGCCAACTTTGCGCTGAATGTCAGGAGAGTTATGGCTCCTATCGAGAGACGGAAGATATCGATTGGATCGATCCCCATACCGCTGAGGTGCGGCGGGTCGATGGCTTGTGGCAGGCTTTGCGTACCTGTTGCAGCCTTAAACCTGGGTATATCACCGATCAGACCCCTTTAGCTGCGGCTGTCTTCCGCGTCTTTCTGGCTAACGATAACACCCCTTTGTCGGCCCTCGAGCTTTCGGAGGCTATTGGCCGTAAAACCCCCGAAGCCATCCTGGTCACCCTGACGGGGGGAAAAGTCTATAACGGCATCCGCCCTATCAACCAGGGCAGGAAAAAAGAGCGTGGAAGGGCAAAACCACAGGAAGATTAAGCGCCCCACACGGGCGCTTCTTCAATTACAAAGTGCAGTGACAACATGTCTGATTTCACCCTGATCTTTGGCCCACCCTCTGCTGAAGGCTGCCATTCCCTTCACTATCCCCTCCATCTGGCAGGGGAAAGGGTAGGGCGTTTCTGTTCTCCCTTCGATCAGCCTTCTTTGGAGGCTTTTCTGACCCTGGGGCGGAGCTTACCCAGGCCGGGGGAAGAACCTGAAGCCCTGACCAATAAATTAATGGCTTTCGGCCAGGCTCTATATCAGGCTTTGTTGCGGGAAAATCCGACCCTGGAAAGGGCCTACGAGAGTCTATCTGCCGAGGCCCGCCTGATTCTGGCCTTCGAGCCAGAGGCCACCGCTCTGCTGCGTCTACCCTGGGAATACATCGCCGCGCTGGATGGCCGTCCCCTGGCCGCCCAGCGGCCCTTGATACGTCGTATCCTGGGTCTTAAGGGGCCTCCTCATCCCCCCAGGCCAGGTGGTCCCCCCCGCCTGCTGGCAGTTATCGCCGAGCCGGCTGACCAGGTCCGTTTTGGGGCGCGGCGTGTCCACGATTTTCTTGCGGCTCAGTTGCGTCCTCTGGCCGAAAAGGGCCTGGTGGCCGTAGATTTCCTCCCCCCCCTGGCTTCGCCTGCCACCCTGAAGCAAGCCCTGATAAGCAAGCGGTATGATATCCTTCACTTCGTGGGCCACGGCCACCTGGGCGGCCTGGTTTTGGAAGGAGAGGCCGGAGAAAGTGCGCCCCTTGAGGCCGAGAGGTTGCGCAGCCTGATCAGGGGTAAGGGGGTGCGTCTGGTGCTGTTGACTTCCTGCCTGGCGGGGGCCCTGGAAGATGACCTGGCCTCCGGGTTAGCCACTACTCTGGTGGAAGCCGGAGTGTCTGGGGTGGTGGCCTGGCAGTTCCCGGCCCTGGTGGAAGAGGCCCTGGAATTTGTGGGCGATGTCTACCGCGCCATGTCGGGCGAGTGGCGGAGACCTGTCGCCGAAGCCGTGTGGGAGGCCCGGCGGGGAGGCTATTTCGAGCAGGAGCATCATCGGTGGGGCGTGCCCGTAGTCTACCTTCAGGATGAGGGCCTGGACCTCTTCGCCCAGGCCCACGAAGGTCGAGCTGAATCTCTACCGCTGAACGCCTGGCCGCCGCCCGCGCCTCACAATGTGCCCCATCAGGAGAATTTTGTGGGACGCGGCCAGCAGATAGTCGAGGTGGGGGCCGCTCTGTCCTCTCGTCGCCTGGTGGTCATCACCGGAGCGGGCGGGATCGGCAAAACGGAACTGGTCAGAGCCGCGGGCCACCGTTGGGCCGAACGAAACTGCTACCCGGATGGCCTTCACTGGATCGATATGGAGAATGTGACCACCCTTGATGCCTGGCTGACCACCCTGGCCGCCACCCTGAGCCTGAGCCTGACCCCGCAGCCCGATCCTCTGACTCAACTGGCGGCCCACCTGGACGGCCAGCGGGTTTTGCTCATCCTGGACAACATGGAGACCGCCCTGGAGAGCGCGGACGGCGACGCCGTGCGTGAGGCCCTGACCCGGCTGCGCGACGCCACCGCCGGCCCACGCTTTCTGGTCACCAGCCGCAGCGTGCCTAACGTGGGCGAAAAGCGCGTCCATCTGGGAACGATGTCTGTAGAGGAAAGTGTGGGCCTTTTTCTCATGCGGACTGGTCTGGCTGGTTACTGTCTCAGGCCGGAGGACGAAGGGCTGGTGTGGGACATCATCACCCTGTTGGACAACTATCCGCTGGCCCTGGTGCTGGCCGCTCCCCAACTGGCGGATATGAGTGCGGCTGCTCTGCTGGAGGCTCTGCGCCAGAATAAGACCGCCGCTCTACACGATCCCACGCGACGGGTCGGCACCCGGCTGACCAGCCTGGAGGTTTCTCTGGGCTTATCTTATGGCCGTCTCTCTCCCCAGGCGCAACGTCTCTTTGCTGTTCTGTCTGTCTTCGTGGGGGGAGCAGGGGCGAGCAATCTCGACGCGGTTTATGGTGAGGGCTGGCGGAAGCCGATGGGCGAGCTATTGCGTCGCTCTCTGGCCGAAAGGGTGAGAGGGGCCGACCGCTATTTCCAGCTCATCCCCGTGCGCGAATACGCGGCCTTGCGGCTGAGAGCCGAGCAGATGGAAACCTGCCGGCGCAAAGCGGCCCGACATTATCTGGAAATAGCCAGGGCCGCTAACGAGATGCTGAAAGGTCAGGAGGCGGTACCGGCTGTGTCCCTTATGAGGTTGGAGCTGGCTAACATGCGGGCCGGAATGGATTGGGCCGCCGCCGCAGACAGCGCCGGGCCGCCCCCGAACGTGGACAGGGAACGGTTGGAGTTGGTGCGGGATTACGCCTTTGCCCTGGATGATTTTCTGGATTGGTGCGGTTACTGGGGGGAACGGGTGGAGCGCATAAGACAGGGGATGCAGGCCTGCCAGCAGTTGGGAGACGAGGCTAACCTGTCCAAGTTAAGGCATAACCTGGCTCTCGCTCTGCAAGATCAGGGGAAAACAGACCAGGCCCAACGACTGTACGAAGAAAGCCTGGAGAGCCAGAGGAAGTTGGGTGACAGGCGGGGGATGGCTGGCTCGCTACACCAGTTAGGGATGATAGCTCAGGCGGAAGGAAATTACCGTCAGGCCCGACAGTTGTACCAGGACAGCCTGGAAATATTGAAGGAACTGGGCGACAGGCGCGCCGTAGCCAGTTCGCTGCACCAGTTGGGCATGATGGCCCAGGCCAGGGGAGAGTACGGTCAGGCGCAGCAACTCTATGAGGACAGCCTGGAGATATTGAAGAAGCTGGGCGACAGGCGGGGGATAGCCGGTGCCCTACACCAGTTGGGCAACATGGCCTATAGCCGGCGGAAGTACGGCCAGGCCCGACAGTTGTACCAGGACAGCCTGGAGATATGGAGAGAACTGGGCGACAGGCGAGGAGTAGCCAGCTCGCTCCACAACCTGGGGGCCATAGCCCAGACTTTGGGCGAATACCACCGCGCCAGACAGTTGTACCAGGAGAGTCTGGAGATCGAGCGCAAGCTGGGTGATAGACGCGGGGCCGCCATTTCGCGGCACCAGTTGGGCATGATCGCTCAGGCGGTGGGGGAGCGCCGCCTGGCCCAACAACTTTACGAAGAAGCAGGGGCCACCTTCCAGAAGCTGGGGGCCAGAGCGGAGCAGGCCAGTGTGTTGGGGCAGCTTGGCCGCCTGGCTGAAGAAGAAGGACGGCTGGAAGAAGCGGTACTGTTCTGGCTTCAGGCGGCGGCTATTTTCCAGCAGCTTGGCTCGCCCAATCTACAACCCATCTCCGACTGGATAGCGCGACTCAGGGACAAAGTAGGAGAAGAACGTTTCCAGGAAATCATCCGCCAGACCGGAGAGTAATAGGAGCCCAGGCGCCCGGCCCTTTGGAAGTTTGTATGAACGGGCAGACACGGATTTCCTTCACGAATTTCGCGGATTACCCGCCCGTTCACACGCCCCGATGAAACCGGCAGAGCGCACGGAGAACGCGGAGCAGGCTTTCATGACCATGCCAGACGCCTGGGACAATACGGCCCAATCCGTTAAATCCGTGACCAAAATCCGTGTTGGCTGGTTTCATATAGCGCCAGGCACCTAAATGCAATAGATTGCCATTCTACCTGGATTGTGGTACAATTAATCCTGTAATTTACGTCATTAAGGAGAGCGCATGATAAACCCCTTGGATGCCATCCTGGGATTGTTCAGCTTGGATATCGGCATTGACCTGGGCACGGCCAACACCCTGGTGAATGTCCGAGGCAAAGGCATCGTCATAAATGAAGCCAGTGTGGTGGCTATCGAAAAAAAGAGCAAGCGCGTGCTCGCCATCGGCGCAGAAGCCAAAAACATGATCGGGAGAACGCCATCCAGCATTGTAGCCATACGTCCTCTGCGCGATGGCGTCATATCTGACTTTGACGTTACCGAGCGGATGCTTCATTATTTCATTAACAAGGTACACGATCAGATGTTTCTACCCATCCCCCGCCCGCGAGTGGTGGTTGGCATCCCCAGCGGGGTCACCGAAGTGGAAAAGAGAGCGGTGCGCGACGCCTCCCTGAGCGCCGGGGCCCGTGAAGCCTATCTGGTCGAGGAGCCGATGGCCGCCGCCATCGGGGCCGGACTGCCCGTCACCGACTCCCTGGGGAGCATGGTGATAGACATCGGGGGCGGCACTACCGAGGTGGCCGTCATCTCTCTGGGCGGGATCGTGGTCAGCCGTTCCATCCGCGTGGCCGGCGACGAGATGGACGAGGAGATCATCAACTACGTCCGCCAGAAATATAACCTGCTCATCGGCGAACGCATGGCCGAAAGAATCAAAATCACCATCGGGTCTGCTTACCCTTTGCCCGAAGAAAAAACCATGACCGTGCGCGGTCGCAATCTGGTCACCGGCCTGCCGGAAGCTCTCGAAATCAGCAGCGTGGAGGTGCGGGAAGCGCTGACCGGGCCTATCAGTATCATCATCGACACTGCCAAAAGCGCCCTGGACGACACCCCGCCCGAACTGGTGGCCGATTTGATGGAACAGGGCATCGCTCTGGCCGGGGGAGGCGCCCTCCTTCAGAGTTTGGCGGAGCGTCTTTCGGAAGAAACCAAGATGCACGTATACGTGGCCGAGGATCCCATGAGCTGCGTGGCCCGCGGCGCAGGGCAGATCCTGGAGGAACTCGACACCCTGCGCAAAGTGCTGGCCGCCACCCAGCGAGGCGCTTCCTCCGGTCGGTAAGTGTTGGCTGTTTGTCTGGGTGAATTGAAGTGAAAAATTTACAGGCGAAATCGTTAACCTTTTTCTTCTTCGTGTCCCTGGCGGTGGCGGGGTTAGCTCTGCATCAAACCAACCGTCTCCAACCGGCAGAGGACCTGGCTATGTATCTGTTCTCTCCCCTGCAAAACGGCCTTACCGCCCTGGTTACCACTTTCAGCGACGCCACCCAGGTCGTGCGAGACATGGCCGAGCTACGCCACCAAAACCGGGAAATGCAACGTCTGGTCGATCATTTGATGATCGAAAATGTGCGTCTCAGAGAGATCGAGGCCGAACACGAAGCTTTGCTTGGGCTGCTGGACTTCACGCGGGCTAATCCCGGCTACGATTACAGGGCCGCGGCCATCATCGGGCGCGATCCGAGCAATCTGCTGCGCTACATCTTCATCGATGTGGGCGCCAATGATGGGGTGCAGACCGACATGCCCGTGGTCACCGAACGGGGGTTGGTGGGCCGCATCGTCGCCGTCGGCCCCCACTCCTCCAGAGTGCTGTTAATCACCGATCCCAGCAGCTCCGTTAACGCTTTGCTGCAAGGTTCACGCACCACGGGGATGGTGGAAGGCCAGGTGGGAGACAGCCTGATCATGAAGTATATCCCCCAGGAGGAGAAAATCGAGGAAGGGGGCATGGTCATCACCTCGGGCCTGGGCGGCAACTTCCCTAAGCGATTGGTCATCGGCCAGGTGGTCAAGGTGCGTCAGCTTGACATCGAGTCCTTTCAGAGCGCCGAAGTGCGTCCTACCGTAGACTTCAACCATCTGGAAATCGTCCTCATCATCACCAACTTTGACAAGATCGATTTTTTAAACCGCGATTGGGAAGGGCTGGAAGAACTGGATAGAGAATGAATTGGAAGAAACCAGGTTTTCTAGCAAAAACCTGGTTTCTAGAGGGAAAGGTGGAGAGAGCGGAAAATGTTGAGGGGTAGTTTCAAGCGGCTGCCAGAGATCAACCTGTCTCTGCCTGGCGGGAAAGGGAAGCTGAGCCTTTACCTTTGCGTTCCTCTGCTGGTGGGGGTGGCCGCTGTCCAGGCCAGTCTCCTCCCGCACTTAACTATCGTCGGCGTCCGCCCCGATCTCATGCTCCTGGTCATCGTTTCCTGGAGCCTGCTGCGAGGAACAGGAGAGGGGCTGTTGTGGGGTTTTGTGGGGGGGCTGTGTCTCGATTTTCTGTCGGGTGCGCCTTTTGGGGTCTCCACCCTGGCGCTGCTTATCGTCAGCTTTCTGACCAGCCTGGGGGAGGTCAGAATCTATGGCACGCACGTCATTTTGCCTCTGAGCACCATCTTTCTGGCTACCATCGCTTATGACTTCACTTTCTTGTTGCTGTTGCAGATGCTAGGCCGGCCGCTTCCCTGGGTGGCAAGCGCCGTCAGCATCGTTTTGCCTTCCACCGTCTTGAACACTTTTCTAATGTTGCCCGTTTACTGGGCCATGCGCTGGCTGCACGTTAAGACCGGACGAGAACGGATAGAGTGGTAAAGGTAAAATGGGAAAAAGGTTAAATCGTAAGCTGACTACCGGCATATTCCGGGCTATCATTGTCTGCGTCTTCTTTATTTTCGTAGCCAGGTTGTGGCGCTTTCAGGTCGTCCAGGGCGCAGAGTATCGGATCAAGGCCGACCACAACCGTTACCGCCTGGTGAACGTGGAAGCGCCGCGGGGCATCATCTACGATAGCGACCACCACGTTCTGGCCCGGAATAAGCCGTCCTTTACGATAGGCATCGTCCCCGCCGATCTGCCGCAGGACGAGACGGAGCGGGAGAAGGTTTACGCCTTACTGTCGCGTCTGTTGGGAGTGCCCGTCAGCGCTGAGAAGGGGGCCTCTTCTCAGGCCGCCAGAGGGGGCATCCTCTCTCTGGCCGACCCCGCAGCAGCGAGCCAGCCCCCCCTGGGCATCCAGGAGATGGTCGAAGCTGAAGATCACAACATTTATGAGCTTGTTCCCATCAAGACTAACGTTGATCGCGAGGTGGCTTTCTTCATCGAAGAGGAACACCTGAACCTGCCTGGCGTCCAGGTCAAGTTAGAGCCTGTCCGCCAATATCTGGAAGGGCCTCTGACCGCCCACATCGTCGGCTATGTGGGGCACATTCCCGAAGAGACGGTGGAGGAGTACACCGCTCAGGGCTACAACCATAACGACCGGGTAGGGCTTACCGGGGTGGAACTGACTTTTGAATCAGAGCTACGCGGCAAAAGTGGGCGTAAACACGTAGAAGTGGACGTGGCCGGCCGCGAGGTCAGGACCGTAGGCAAGCCTGAGCCTGCTATTGCCGGCCATAACCTGGCTCTGACTATCGATCTCGATCTACAACGGGCTATGGAATCGGCCTTGCAGCGGGGTATGGCCCTGGCAGGCTCGGAATCGGGGGTGGCTATTGCCATGAACCCTCATTCGGGGGAGATTCTGGGCATGGTCTCTCTCCCCACCTACGACAACAACCTGTTTGCCAGCGGCATTACCATTGAAGAATACCGGAGATTAAGCTCGGATCCCGATCATCCTCTGGTCAACCACGCCATCGGCGGCCAGTACCCGCCAGGCTCGACCTTCAAGATCATCCCGGCGGCGGCCATCATCCAGGAAGGAGTGGTGAGACCTGATACAATTTTCTGGTGCGAAGGTATGCTGTGGCTGCCTAACAAGCTCTTCCCCGATAACCCCGATCTGGCCCAGGGTTTTCGTTGTTGGGCCGAAGAGGGGCACGGACAGGTTAATTTTCTGTCGGCCATCGCCCAATCGTGCGACATCTACTTCTATCAGGTGACCGGTGGTTATGGAGATTTCGAGGGCCTGGGCCTGGAACGGCTGGTTCAGTACGCCCGCCTCTTCGGATTGGGCGAGCCGACAGGGATAAACCTGTCCGGCGAGAGCGCGGGCCTGGTGCCCACTTCTAAGTGGAAGCGTCTGACCTATTCTGAGAGCTGGTTTACAGGCGACACCTATAACATGGCTATCGGCCAGGGTTTTGTCCTGGCTACCCCGCTACAGATGCTCAACGCGGCGGCTGCGGTCGCCAATGGCGGCACTCTCTACCGCCCGCAGATCATCCATCAGGTGATCGACGCCGAGGGGAGGGTTCTGCGCGCCGTACAGCCGGAGGTTATCCGCCGTCTTCCTGTCTCCGAGGACAACCTGGAACTGGTCAGGCAAGGGATGCGCATTGCCGTCACGGGAGGCACCGCCCAGTTGACCAACCTGCCCCACGTGAGCGTGGCTGGTAAAACCGGCACAGCCGAGTTCCCCGGCCCGCGCGACCGTGAGGGGAACCTGCCTACCCACGCCTGGTTCGTGGCCTTCGCTCCCTTCGAGGACCCACAGCTCGCCCTGGTGGTATTTGTGGCCGGCGGAGGAGAGGGATCGGAGATAGCGGTCCCCATCGCCGCCGAAATCCTGAGTCAGTACTTCCCCGCGCCGGAAGAGGCTGCCCCAGAAAACGCAGAAGCTATCCTCACGCCGGCGCCCACGTCGCCGCCTGCCCCTGCCGCCCCGCCGCCTGCCCCGGACGAGGGCCAGCCAGGGAGCTTCAAAGCCAGGCTGGTAAGCGTGACCGAGATTCCCAACGAAATATCGCAACTGGCGGGCACGGTGATCGATGCCCAGGGGCAGGGTATGCCCGGCGTGCAGTTGACCATCAACGGCGGTGGGGCGCCGGTTTTCGAGCCGGCTACCGGGCCGGGCGGCGCGTTTGAGTATAATTTCCTGAACGCCTACGCCTCCTCCCGCTGGAACATCCGGCTGGTGGGTCATCCCGACGCCGAGGAGATGCACCTGGAAGTGGAGCCTTTCAGACGGTACACTGTCCAGTTTTATGAAGCAGGGCCTTAAATGAGATGGAGAAAAGGGGCGATGTTCGCAACCGGGGTGAGCATTAAAGGCACGAAAGATGGTCTGCTCATCACCCTGGGCGAAGGAGAACTAACAGCCTGTCTGGCGGAGCTTGACGATCTCTTGAGCGACAAAGCATCCTTTTTTAGAGGAGGGAAGGTAGCCTTGCAGGCGGGAGACCGGCAATTGGCCGCCGAGGAGATTCAGGGCATCGGCCAACTCCTGGCTAAAAGTGGCATTACCTTGTGGGCTGTGGTCAGCGAGGCGACCGATACCAGGGCGGCGGCCCGTCGTCTGGGTCTGGAAACTACCCTGCGCAGCGAACTGGAAAAACGGTCCGCTCTGGAGGAAGAGTTAGACCGGGCGGTCCTGGTGCGGCGCACCTTGCGCTCCGGCCAACTGGTCCAACACGCCGGGCACGTGGTGGTCATTGGCGATGTCAACCCTGGAGCCGAGATTGTGGCCGGGGGTAACGTCGTGGTGTGGGGCCGGCTGAGAGGCACAGTCCACGCCGGGGCTATGGGCGATGATAGCGCTGTGGTTTGCGCTCTCGATCTATCTCCTACCCAGTTGCGTATCGGCAATTATATTGCCCGTTCGCCGGAGGAAAAACAAGAGGAGCTTTGTCCAGAGATAGCTTCGGTGCGTGACGGCCACATCGTAGCTGAGGTCTGGCCGGGACATCAATTTAATTCCCCACTTTGAAAGTCAAGGCCGCAGCTAATTGAGTACTGGGTACTGTCAAGAGAGGGCTGAATATGTCAGCAAAGGTAATTACCATCACTTCGGGCAAAGGCGGGGTGGGCAAAACTACCGCCACGGCTAACCTGAGCGCCAGCCTGGCTATAGAGGGTAAGCGCGTGGTGGCGGTTGATGCCGATATTGGGCTGCGTAATCTGGACGTGGTGATGGGCCTCGAAAATCGCATCGTGTACGACATTGTGGATGTGGTGGAGGGCCGTTGTCGTCTACGGCAGGCTTTGATCAAAGACAAACGCCTCCCAGAGCTATACCTGATGCCCGCCGCCCAAACCCGTGACAAAACGGCAGTCAATCCCGAAGATATGGTCTCGGTCTGCGATCAGATGAGGGAGAAGTTCGATTTCATTCTCATCGATTCGCCCGCCGGCATCGAGCAAGGGTTTCGCAACGCCATCGCTCCCGCCGATGAGGTTTTCATCATCACCACTCCAGAAGTGTCAGCCGTGCGAGATGCCGACCGCATCATCGGTCTGATCGAGGCGGAGGACAAAGGCCCGGCGCAGTTGATCATCAACCGTCTCAAGCTTGATATGGTCAGACGGGGCGATATGCTGGACACCAACGACGTCATCGAAATCCTGGCTATCGAGCTGATAGGCATCGTGCCTGAGGATGAGGCTATTATCGTCTCCACCAACAAAGGGGTGCCCGCCGTACTGGACGACAAATCGCAGGCCGGTCTGGCTTTTCGGAACATCGCCCAACGTCTGCTTGGCCGAAAGGTACCTTTCACCGCTCTCAGAGAAGAACCGGGTTTCCTGGAACGTTTCGTCCGTTTCGTGCGGCCGGGGAGCTAGGGTTGCCGGATGGGGGGAAAAGATGAACTTCTTGGATAGAGTATTAGGACGACGGCGTCAGCCTTCCAGTCGTGAGATCGCTAAAGAGCGTTTGCAGTTGGTTTTAGTGCACGACCGGCTTAAAATCCCGCCGGGGCTGCTGCAAACGCTCAAAGATGAGCTTATCGCCGTCATCTCTAAACACATCGAGATCGACCAGGACGGAGTGGAGATCAATCTTACCCACGATAGGAGATACAGTCGGCTGGTGGCCGATATTCCCGTGGTCAAGGTCAGAGGGCGGAGCGGCAACTAAATGGATAGAAAAGTATGGCGTGATTTCGATTGGGTATTACTGGCCGCCACCCTGTTGCTGATCGGTTTGGGCATAGCCGTGATCTATAGCGCCACCATAAACACGCCGGACCTGGAGGACACGGCTTCCCGCCAGATCACCCACGCCCTGATTGGCCTGGCATTGATGTTTGTGGTGGCCGCCCTCGACTATCGTTTGCTGGAGAGTTTCCAGAAGCCGATCTATTTTGTGATGCTCGCCGCTTTGGCCCTCGTGTTCTTGGTGGGCGAGATAACCCACGGCTCGCGGCGCTGGATAGGCACCAAATCTTTTCAGCCCTCGGAGTTAGCCAAAGTGTTGATCGTGGTCGTCCTGGCTAAGTATCTGGCCGATCATGCTGATAAGGTGGGCCGCCTTCATCACGTTTTGCTCTCTCTAATATACGTGATTCCCCCTATGCTGCTCATCTACCTTCAGCCCGACCTGGGAACGGCGGTGGTTATAGCCGTCATCTGGTTGGCTATGATTGTGGCGGCGGGGATACCTCTCTGGCAGCTTGGCCTTTTAAGCCTGGTCGGGGCCCTGTCCACTCCGATCATGTGGGCCAGTTTAGAAGATTATATGCGGCTGAGGATCGTCACTTTTCTCGACCCTGGCCGTGACCCTCTGGGCACAGGTTACAACATTAACCAGGCGCTCATCGCTATCGGGTCTGGCGGGTGGCTGGGTCAGGGTTTCGCCAGGGGGAGCCAGAGCCAGTTGCATTTTCTACGGGTTCGTCATACCGACTTTGTCTTCTCCGTGCTGGCCGAGGAATTGGGCTTTGTGGGAGCGGCCATCCTCTTTGGGCTGCTCATCGTTTTGTTGTGGCGCATCCTGCGCGCCGCCAGCCTGTCCCGAGATACTTTCGGTTATCTGCTGGCCTGGGGAGTGGCGACCGTCATTTTCTTCCAGAGTATAGTCAGTATCGGCATGAACCTGGGACTGGTACCCACCACCGGCATCCCTTTGCCCTTCATCTGTTCCGGCGGCAGTTCGCTGATCACTTTTCTCATCGGCCTGGGCCTGGTGCAGAGTGTGATCATGCGCCACAGGAAACTGGATTTTCAAGGCTAAGTTGCGAGCGAGAGCATCATGCCCGACGGAAAACGCTGGACAGTTTACGACCGTTACGGCAACAGTATATACCTCACTCAAGAACGATGGAAACACATCATTGATCCAATTAACCATCCTGAAATGGCAGCCTACGAGGAAGAACTGAAGGAAACCATTCGGAAGGGGAATCGGAAGCAAGACTCACTGAATCCGCGAAAGTACCGATACATCAAGGCGTTTGATAATTTGGCAAAGGACAATACCCACCTGGTGGCGATTGTGCTCCTCAGGTTCAGGGAAAACGAGGTCGGTGAGCCAGTACCTAACACTTACATCGTCACAGCTTATCAGAAAGAGATAATGTGAAGAGATGGACAAACCAATTATTAACTATGATGAAATAAGCGACACTTTATATGTTTCGTTCGAGCCTGGCGAGCAAGCAACTGGCATCGAATTGAATGATCATATCCTGTTGCGTATCAATAAAGAAAAGCGTAAAGCGATCGGGATAACCATTTTAGAGTATTCTCTTTTGGCCCAAAGGACCGATTTTGGGCCTCGTAGCTTCCCCCTCACGGGTCTTGCTCAATTGTCTGATAAACTTCGGGAGATTGTGGTGGATATATTGCTGAGCCCACCCGTGAAAGATATTCTTTCTCTCTCGACCTATACCCCTTCGTATTCGGAAGTCATTCCCATCACCTCATTACATTCAATACCAACTAGTAATAAATGAGCTATTCCATAAAGGCTCTCACACGCGGGGGGATGGCTCTGACCCGTCCCTCCAGGTCGGTACAGATATGCTTGGAATAGCCCGTGACCAGGGTTTCGCCCGTGTCGCTGTTGACCACCTGATAGCCAAAAGTGAGCTTGCGACTACGTAATTCCTCGACCCACACTTTGACCGAGACCATCTCCGGGTATCTGGCTGGTTTCAGGAATCTGGCATACACCTCGGAGACGGGGAGGTGAAAGCCCTGTTTCTCCAGCAACTCGGTGTAGCTGCTACCTTTGTGGATCAAATACTCGCTACGTGCCGCCTCAAACCAGATGATGTAGTTGCTGTGATGGACTATGTTCATGCCATCGGTCTCCGCGTAGCGGACACGCAGCTCGATCTTAAAAACCTCGTTGTTTTCGCTTCTCAATGTCATTCTCCTGCTGTTTAAGGTCGGCGAGTTTAACAAAAGATAAATCACCCCTGGAAAGTGCGTTACCCTTTTCTTGCAATTTATGCTATAATACAAAGTAGTAGCAGGTTGGGGGGAGGGAAGTTATGAAAGACGCTACCACTATCCAAACTTTACGCTTTCTACAGATGGAAAATCTGCGCTTGCAGGAGGAGAATGAGACTCTGCGGGAGGAGGTTCGTACCCTGCAAGAGTACGCCCGGGCTCTCCGTGCTCTGTCCCAGGCCACTCAGACCATTACTTCAGAAGTCGATCTGGTGGTTCTCCTGGATAAGATCATGTATGCCGCTCTGAACGTGATGGACGCGGCCGACGGTTCGCTGATCCTTCTAGATGAAGACTCCAATGAACTGGTCTTCGTTGTGGTGCGAGGCTCGACGCGGGAAGCTTTGCAAGGCTACCGCATTCCCAAAGATATGGGTATCGCCGGCTGGGTGGTCACCCATGCCGAACCCCAGGTCGTGAACAAAGCCAGATTAGATCACCGTTTCTCCAGCCATGTCGATGCCACTTTCAACTTTCAAACTGATTCTCTCATGTGTGTTCCTCTGATAGCCCAGGATAGGATGCTGGGGGTCATCGAGGTTCTGAACAAGTTCTCTGGTCAGGATTTCAACGAGGCTGATTTCAATTTGCTGACCATTCTGGCTCACATCGCGGCCGAAGCTATTTATAAAGTCGATAAGATGTCGGAAGACGAACAGTAACCCGCCCGGCAGCCAAACTCCAGAGCTAAAAAAGAGTTTTGTGCACGTACAAGACCACTAACGTTAAGTATTATACCATCTTCTCCTCACGGAAGCAAAATCAGGCTGTCGAGAGTTGCGCCAGTCGCTTCTTTGGGCGATTTGACGGATTAGAACAAGTGTGCTATAATGTCCTCCAGAGAGAGGACGAAAAGGTCCCTCACTCTGAAAACATCACCGAAGGAGGAAAGGAAAATGTTAAACTCTTTCTGTCACATCGAGATTCCGACCACAGACCTGGAGCGAGCCAGGGATTTCTACTCCAGGCTCTTTGGTTGGAAGGTGGAGCTGATGCCGGAGCAGGATTATGCCACTTTTGAGACCGGCGCCCCGCCGGCGGGCGGCTTCCGAAAAGTGGACAAGGTTGCCGACCAGAGCGAGCCAGGTATGCCGCTCAACTACATCCTGGTGGAAGACATCGAGGCCACCGTCGAGAAAGCCCAGGAGTTAGGGGGCGGGCCGGTCGTGGTGGGCAAGACGGCGGTGGGAGACATGGGCTGGTTCGCCGTCTTCGTCGATCCGGACGGAAACGGCGTGGCTCTCTGGCAAGAAAAACAATAAGGCAGACCATCCAGACACTTTTTAGAGAGGGCGTTGTCAGCGCCCTCTTTTTTTTACGCCTGTTTGACGCCCAGGTGGTTTTGCACTGACGATCACAATGGGCAAAAACCTTTTAGCCTCACCGCACGCATTGCGCTCGACCGGGTTACCATTCTTTAGCGCTGTAAGCCATCCCTGAGGCGCACGCCAAAGTGGGCCAGAATCTCCTGCACTTGCGCCAGCTTTTCGGCCGGAACGATAGCCAGCGCCCGATCTCCGGCCGGGAAGGGAATCAGGTACGCTTGCAGCCCGGGATGTTCTCTTAACTCTTCCAGGGCGCTCCAGTCGTGGAACTCGATCAGCGTGAGGGTCTCGACGGCTGCGTCGCCGTAATAGCCAGCCCAGGCTTTGATCTGTTCAGCTAGCTTACTCGGAAACGAGCCACGGTGAAGTTTACCCAACTCGTCCAGCAGGTGCAGCACTTTATTTTTGCTCCCGCCGGCCTGGCGCACTGAGGCAGGGGTCAGCCGCCACTCTCCGTCCACTGCCTCCTCCGCCAGCCGGGAGAGCCGGCCGCGCAGGTGAAGGCTAGGGACGGCGTGAATGGGGCGAATAAGCCCGTTCTCCTGGATGATGACGCTGTTGTTGGCCGCCTCCGGCTGCGCGCCCGAGACAGCCGGGAATAGCTCCTGTTCTATCAGGGCGGATATCAGTTGTCGCTGCCGGTTCTTTTTGATCAGGGCTATCTCTGGCGACATCGAGCGGGCCAGGTGCTTGCCGGTGCGCGGCTCATCCATCAAGGCGGCCAGCAGGTCCGCATCAGCCGCTTGCAGCAGGCTAACTCCGGTGCGAAAGACGATCCGCTCATGGTAGGCGGCCCATTCGTCCAGCGAGCGGCGCACGTTCTGTGGCAACTCGGTGTCGCTGGCCCGTTCCAGGAAACGGATCGCGTCGGCCGCGTCCAGGCCCAATTGCTGCGCCCGGTAGACCGACTCTCGCGACAGGCGGTATTCGAACGCGCCCTGGTCTGCCCTTTCCCGATCAGTGAACAGGTCCAACTGAGCCAGCAGCGCCAGGCTCACCGGTCCCATGGCCACCAACTGAAAATTGGGCTGGATAATGAGCTTGCCCGTCTCGTCCTGGGGGTCTGGGGATGGCTGCTCAGGCGACTCCAGGCCCAATAAGGCCCGGCTCGCCGGGGTCAGGCGGAATCCCTGTAACGTGTCACCGTCGTAGCCCAGTTCCACCACCCCAAGCTGGTGCAAAAAGCCGGTCAGGCAGTTGATCACAAATTCGTCTTCGATCTCTTCCAATGTTTCAAGCAGAGTCTCGCGTCGGCCATAATAATAGCTGCTGGAGTGGCTGTAGTAGTATTGATTTCTGCGGTAGCTCTCTATCTCGCTATGATCGGGAAATAAGAAATCTACGTCCTGCCCCCGGACTTCCTCCAGGAGGTCTTCCGGCTCCAGCCATACGTTGGGCGGTAGTGTTTTCAAGGCTGCCAGCACTACCTGCCGGGCGTGGATGTAGCGCGGGCCGTATCTGGCGGCCTCGTCCCCCAACCCCTCGTGCCCGCCCGACTGCGCCCAGGCTTCCAGGCAGGCATGTAACTGCTCCGTTAGACTCTGGCTCCAGAACTCAGACGCGTGCAGGGAGTCTTTTCCGGCCGGGCGCAGATAGTCTCTCTCCTTGCGCACCAGCCCCAACGTTTCCAACAACTGGCGTAACAGGTAGAGCCGCCCGGTTTCATCCTCACGCTTTGCGGTTCGCAAGAGGGGGTCGGGCGTCAAGAGAACTTTATTGATGGCTTTGAGCCATTTTTTACCGACAAAGCCGGCCCGGACCAGGGCTACCTGGTTACGCCGAATTAAGTCCCAGTAGAGATACAGGTCGCGCAGCAGCAGGGTCGGCGTGCCAGTTTCTACCCTGGCTGGTTGCCAATTGGATAGGATGGGCGGGATGGGCTCCGTCTCCGGTAAGTAAGGCCGGATGACCTCGGGAACGTAGATAGCAGGGCCGGGGTGAAATTGAACCTTGTGGGGAGTGCCGCCCAAAGTCAAGAGCGTGCCCCGGCTGAAAACCAACCCATGATAGGTCAGGCGGGCGACGATATCTTCAAAAGCGAGCGAGTTTTCACGGTGGGGATGCCCAATGTACCCCTCCGCGTAGGGAACTCTATTATAGGGGTGGCTCCTGGGTTTCTCGATCTTCTTAGCCAAGCCGGCGCGGATGATTTCGCGCCGAAAGCTCTGAGTGACGGCTGTTCCCCCGCGCAGCAATAGCCGGTTCAACACCGCCCGCTCTCGCTCGTCCAATTGCTTCCAGGAGGCCCGCACCCGTGCCTCCTGGAAGAACTCGGCCCGCATCTTGGGGAGCAGTTCTGCTTTGCGCAGCTTCTTGCCGTCTTCGTCGGTGACCTTCAGGCCGGCGGCGTTTGCCATCTCCCACAACGTGGCGGAGTGATAATCTTGGAGTATGCTGTCAATGTCTTTCGACACGTTTGCTTTACTCGATTCAGACTTCATCTGTTTGCTTGGGAGTATAGCCCGCTTTTTCCAGTTCGGCCACCAGAGGCTCGACGGCTCGCCGGGGAATAAGCACCAACCGGGGAGAGATTTCGGCGATGAGGTGTGTTTCCAGCGAAGTGACGGCTTTCATCTCTGCCAGGGCGTAGTCGTCGCCAAATTCGATGACGGTAATATTCTCGTAAATGCGCGCCCGGCCATAGGCTGCCCACCAGTCGGTCAGTTGAACCTGAATGGTCTCTGGCATGGGGATAGGCATCAACTGTTCCCAATCGTCGAGAAGTTCAGACAGGGCCACGCCAGCCTCGAACGCCTCGTAAGTGGCCTGGGGGTCCAATTGGTAAACGAAAAGGTCGGAGGTCACCGTCTCCAGGCGGGCGATCTTATCCAACAGATTGTGGGCCTGGGCGCTGATCGTGGATGGATGAACGTTGATGGTGTGATGCTCAGTCCTCACCGCCTCCTCTGGCGAGATATCCTGGTCGCGGGCGGCGGCGTAGCGCGGGGCAGGCGGGGTTTCTACCCGCTCCCAGTAGAGGTCAGTCAGGCCCTGGAAGCGAACGGCTGCCAATTCCCCATCACGGAAGCTCAGGTCTGCCAGCCCCAGCCAGTGAAGCGGCCCGGCGATCACGGTGCGGATAAAGTGGCCCTGGGCCGACTGCCAGTGTGCCGCCTCCCCTGGGTGCAGAGGCGTCTCGCTGCCGGCCTCGGTCAGGAACCAATCGCCGGTATGTTGAGGGAAGCGATGCCTTTGCCACGCCGTCCGATCAAACCGAGGCCAGACGACGCGCATCAAGCGGAACAGTTCCTCCAGCGCCACCCACTTGCCATCAGGCAGGGAGGCCAACGCCCGCAAGACCAATTGACGAAAAAGAAACAGCTCGACGCGTAAATGCTCCGGTCTGAGGCGACGGTGGCTGAAGACGCGCTTGAGGGTGAGGCGGTCGGTTGGGTCGTGGCGCAAGAGTTCCCACAACTCGCTCCAGTTTAGCATTAAGAAGTAGGTCCGGGCCAGGATGGCGCGTTGGGTCAACTCATCCTGGCTCAGGAAGTGCGCTTTTACCTCGGGCCAGACCGTCGCCGGGCTGCCAGGCTGAAAGATGCCGGCCGCTACCAGCAGGGAAAAGATGAACTCCAGGCGCGTTTCACCCCCGGCCACAGGAGCCAGGCGCTTTATGGTTTCGTCCGGCAGCGAGTAGCGAGGAGGTGGGACGGTCAGAATCAGGTCTGAGTGCGACGAGAGCCGGCCGCTACTCTTTGCCCGCAGGATTTCGTCGGGATCATAATCCCACTCTTCCAGGCCGGGGTAAAACTTTTCCAGGCGAGGACGCGGCAGGGGGGAGCGTAGGGGAGAAGGACACTGCTCCAACAGCAAGGTGATTTGGCTGGCGGCGCGGACCAGTTCATACGGGTCGCCGAGGTCAAGTTCGGTAGCCGGCTGATCCGGCGGTGATTCGGGGCCTGGTCGCAGACCTTCGCCTAGCGAGGCAAGGATGTCCTCCCCCAGGGTCGGATAAAGGTGCCGCACGATGGCCCGCGGGATGAAATCGCTTCGGCGGGGGTGGGTTTCTACCACGTCCCCCGGCACGGCCAAACCCACCCTACAGAGGTAGCGCGTGTAGGTCTCAACCTGCTTGTGGCTTTTGAATGTTCCCCACATCGCGCCCACCCGTTCTATATCATCCGCTTGAACACTGGGATCGTCGCCCAACAACACCAGGGCGCGCAACACCTGCCGGTGTTCCTCATCCAGACTGAGGAAGGCTTTGAGGATGTCGCCGGGGTCGGTGAGGTGTTCAACGATTTGCTGGACTACTTCTGCTTTGCGAGTTCCCTTGACTTTCCAACCGCGCCTTTTAGCCACCTGGCGCAGGTCTTGCAGCTTGATCCCTGTCAGCCACCTGCCCAATTGCTGTTCATCGGCGCGCTGGCGGTCTACAAAAGAGGTCGCCAGCCAGAAAGGAAGTCCCTCGGGCCGGTACGTCGGCGGCGGATCGACGGACGTTACCTCAAGGGGATACTCACTGGAGGAAGGTTTCGCCTCCTGGATGGTAAAAGAGCCGGGAGATTGGATCCATTTGAGCAAGACCGCGCCGATGTGCTTACAATAGCCTCCCCAATCATAAGGGCAGCTACAGCGGGCGCTGATGCTGGCTGGCTCCACGTCAATCTCTACCTCGTACAGGTAGGTGCCGAGTACCTGGGCAGTGAGGGTCTTGCCTGAGCGAAGCGGGTTTTGCACCCGTTGTATATAGCCTCTGGCCCTGCGCAGGCTTTTGGTCTTTAGATAATCACGGAGGTCGGATTCGGTGAGATTTTCCAGGGTTGGCATAGCGCTGTTAGTTACTTTCAGCTATCCTGGGAGCTTGGCAAACCATATCCCAGGTTGTGCAGGGCACGGAGAAAGGCTTTCTCGGCGTCTGCCGGGACCACGATATGTCGTTCTCCGGCCAGCATACAGAGCGACCGCAAGCGGCTGTCGTTGGCAATGAGTTGTGCCAGCGCAGCGTCCTGGGCCTCTATCAAGCGGGCAGGGCCACGGTCCACCAGACGCGACGCCCGGTCGGCCATTTCTTTGAAGAAGACCTCTACGGTATCCGGCAGGCTATCTCCGGCCCTTGCTTTCAAAGAGGCTTCCACGTCGGCTACCGAATGGCCCTGCTCTATGGCCTCAAGAAGCCGTGTGGGCTGGATGCTCCAGACTACGTCGGAGGTTTGCTCTGCAAACAGTTCCAAAAAGAGCACGTCTCCCGGCGGAAGAGGGGCGAGGGCAACCACTTCCTGGTTGGGGAGCACCTTGAGAATCTGCTGCGCTTCCAGTGGCGAGGGAACGTATTCCTCTGACAGGCCCAGGCACCAGGCCCCTAAACCGTTGATGCGGATATACAGCAAACCATCGTAGCGACTCAAGCAGTCCAGGTCATCTGTCCCCCACAGATTGTCATAATCTTTCCGCGCCTCTGAGGGATGGATGTAGGCGACGTCGATGAGGCCCATCGTGGCCGCATATTCAAAGAGAAAGGCCATCATGTATCGTCCTTGCACGATGTGCCATTCTCCGAATCCGGCGTATCCCAGGCTGCCATAATGCGGATCCGCGATGTAGAGTGACCACAGATCACGGGCGACCTCGAAGGTATAGCCGGAAGCACGCATGAACCGGGAGAACTCATCGAAGGTAATCCATTCGTGCGTTGGAGATGCTGCAAGCGCCTCCACGATGACAGCACGCCTCCCAGCCACAGCGGTCAAACTCCGTCTGCCTCTGCCTTTTTGGCCTTTGATTGTATGCACTCGATTGAACTCGTCCAACAGCTTAGTTTTCAGCCAGCGCTTCCAGGCTTTGCGAATCACCTGGTGCGGGGGCAACGAGAGCGCCTTTTTACCGGCTGGCGTCAATTGCAGCTTGCTTCCAGAGAGGTTCGCCAGACCTGCGCTCTGCAAGATCAACGGCCAGGCAAATGCCTTGATAGCCCCTGGGTCCGTCCGCCACTTGTCGGGATTTTCATCTGGGGGATAGAAATCTCCGCCCTGTAACACGGTCGTAATCGCCCGTGCTCCCGCAGCGCTCACCCGTTTCGTCTTAGCGCTGGCCTGGACTTTGCCAGCATCTATCAGGCGTAGAACAGCGTGCACATCGTGTTGAGCTATGCGTTCGGTTTCACAACGGATTAGGGGAATTTCTTCGGTGTGTCTCTTGCGCTTGCGGGTGCTGTAATCATACTGGTACCACAACTGGGTCACCGTAGCGGGCAGCTCGTCCGCAGTATTTGCCTTCACAGCACGTGGTGGCGGCACGAAGGTCTTTAGCCGCTCCCTCAGATCATGGGGTATTACACTGTTACGATAAATAAACAGGCAAAGCAGCGAGGGTGTTTCCGCGCCATAGCGACTCATCTGGCCCCAATCAGGGTCATCGCCGTATTTGGCGCGAAAAAGTGCCGCATCGAAACGGGATGAAGGAGAATGGACGACTTCAGCGACAGCCGCCTGCTGCAACGTATCGAGCTTCTCCCAAAGTTGGCGCAGACGATCGGGATCCTCCATTGCCTTCTGGATGACGGCCACGAGTTCGGCTTTGCGGGTGGGCAGATTGGAGGTCAGGAGCCTCGCCAGCTTCTTGAGAATTGGAACCGTGTGGTTGTAAAGGGACTCTTCTAATGTCTCAGTTTGAAGTTCTCTGTTATCTCTTGGCATCGGGTTATGCTTTCAATGGGAGCGCATTATGCGCCAGGTCTTCGGGATCAATCTTCAGTCTTCGCGCCGGCGGTCAGTTTGGGTCTGACCTGGTAGAACTCTCCGGCTAAGGTCACCGGCTCGTAATCTTCCACCTCGTGATCGTAGAGGATGGTGTAGCGGTAGCCCTGCTCGGTGAGGAACAATTGACGGTTCGCCGCAAAATCCTGATCCTGGGTATCCTTGCTGACCAGCGTGTAGAAATGGGCGATCAACCCATGCCGCTTGGGACGCAAAATCCGGCCCAGTCGTTGCGCTTCTTCCTGTCGGCTGCCGAACGTGCCACTGATTTGAATCATCACGCTGGCATCTGGCAGGTCGATGGCGAAATTCCCCACCTTGGAAATGATCAGCCGGCGAACGGTGCCCTCTCTGAATTGTTGAAACAGCTTGCGCCGCTCGCGCACCGGCGTCTTGCCCGTGATGAGGGGATAGCCATAACGCCCTTCCACCTGCTCAAGCTGGTCCAGGTACATCCCGATGATGAGCAGTTGGTCGTTCGGGTGTTTAGCCAGCAATTGATCTAGCACTTTAAACTTGAGTGGGTTCTCGGCTGCCACCCGGTACTTCTGGCGTCTCTCGGCGACGGCGTACTCCATTCGCAGGTCGGGGAGCAGGGGGATGCGGATTTCCGTCACGTCGGCCGTGGCGATCCAGCCTTGTTTTTCCAGGTCTTTCCACGGAACGTCGTATTTCTTGGGGCCAATGAGGGAGAAAACGTCTTCCTCGCGACCGTCTTCGCGCACCAGCGTAGCGGTCAGTCCCATGCGACGGCGGGCTTGAAGCTCGGCGGTGATACGAAAGACGGGCGCGGGCAACAGGTGAACCTCGTCGTAAATGATCAGCCCCCAATTGCGCTCATTAAACAGCTCGAAGTGGGGGAACTCTTCGATCATGGGCAATCCATGCTTCCTGGCTCCCCGCTTGCGGTAGGTCATCGTCTGGTAGGTGGAGATGGTCACTGGTCGCACCTCTTTGCGATGGCCGGAATACTCACCGATCTGATCCTCGGTCAGCGTCGTTTTGTCCAGCAGTTCATCAATCCACTGGCGCACGGCGACGGTGTTGGGGCTGAGGATCAGGGTGCTGCATTGCATCTGCTCCATCGCCGCCATGCCGACCATGGTCTTGCCTGCGCCGCAGGGGAGCACAATGACGCCCGAGCCGCCATGCGCTGCGCCACCGGCGTAAAAGATATCGGCCGCTTCCCGCTGGTAACCGCGCAGCACAAAGGGCTTATCGCCGAGCGTCGTTGGCCGCAGGCGAATCTCCAGCGGATCGCCGTCCACGTAACCGGCCAGGTCTTCAGCCGGATAACCAATGTTCACCAGGGCTTGCTTGATGTGCCCCCGCCGGGCGGGATCCATCCGCAGAGTGTGCGAGTCAATTTGAGCGATAATGTAGGGGATGAGCTGTTTGTGGCGAACCAGTTCGGCAACCAGCGCCGCATCGTCGGAGATCAGCAGGAGGTCATCAGCGTGCCGGGTCAGTTTCACCCGACCGTAGCGGGAGAGGTAGTCCTCGATATCCACGCGCACGTTATCGGGGAGGGGGTATTTGCTGTAACGCTCCAACCCTTCCAGGATCACTGCGGCTCTCAGACCGGCCGAGGCGGCGTTCCAAAGCGACAGAGGGGTGATGCGGTAGGTGTGGACGTATTCGGGACTCTTTTCCAGTTCCGCAAAGCGCGCCAGCACGTCGCGCGCATCCTGGTAGAACTCGTTATCAACTTCCAGGAGAACGCTCTTATCCCCCTGGACAATTATGGGATTTTGGGGATTGTAACTCATGTCAACTCGTAAGGTAAAGGGTTAGAACAACTTCCGAAAGAAGAACAGCCAGCCATCATCCTCAGACAACGGACTTTGCCTGAGCGCCTGGCAAAAAACTTTCAACTTCACAGTACGTATTATACCTGACAATGCGCAATCACGCAAGGAGGAGTTGTGGTGGGGCTTCGACTCGGTTTCAGGGAGGGAAACGCTCCTCGCCACACCGCCCCATGGGCCCCAAAAGAGGCCCGCCTGCCGGCCCCACCGGGGTTTCCAGTTATCCCAGACCTGTTTCTCGCTCTCCTATGGCACTACTGGCACAACGCCCTCTTTACCCCCCCACAACAGAGTCAGATCGGTGCCCGGGGGGATAAAGATCAGCTTGTCGTTGTCTCCGATGGTGTCTCTGATGATCTTAAGTTTCTCAAGTTCATAAAACTGGGGGTTAAGTTCGTAGACCTTAGCCAGTTCCTCGTTGACCTGGTTCTGCCGTCTGGCCTTCTCCAGCTCAATGGCGGTTTGCGCCTCTTCTTGCTTAAGCTGTTCCTCAAGCTGTTTCGTGCGCTGGTGGGCAACTTCCTTCTCAACGTCAGCACGAGCCTTCTCCTTCAGCCGCTCCAGGTATTCGGGGTCGGGCGCAATGTTGCTGACCCGAATGTCCAGCAGCGCAACGTGCACCTCATCTAACTCTTTGGACAGAAGGTCGAAGAGGTCGCTGGTGATCTTTTCCCGCCCGATAGCGGTTACTTCACCAGAAGCGCTGATGCCCAACATCTCGTCCAGGGTGTAACGCACAGTCACCGCTTTCGCCACCCCCGGAATTCGGGTGAGCACCTGCTGGGCAAGCGCCTCGTCCGAAGTAGCCTCGTTGTGGTACAGTTCGTACATCGCTTTCGCGTTGTCAGCGTCGCGCATTCGAGCATAGGTAGCCACGATTTTCAACCCGATGGGCTGTTTATCAGCCGTGACGAGATCCGGGTCTTCCCATTCAACTGTTTTGGCTGAGACATCGACTTTCTTCAGTTCGGCGTAGAAACCCATATGAGTGTAGCGGCCGGCACTGACCACCGACTCTACTTTAACACCATCAGGCATCACCAGCCCGACCTGGTACGCTTCCACCTGGGTGTTCCAGTAGCACCCCGATAGAAGGCTGGCAGCCGCCAGCAGGGCAATAAAAACAAGTGGATATACTTGGGGCTTTCTCACGATCGATTTCTCCTTTCTCTGAATAGTGAGGGGATGGCAATCCATCCTCTTACGAAAGCTATGATGATTGCCACCACCACGCACAGGATTACGATGAGATCATCAATGCCGCTCCCTAACGGCAAAACCCATAGGATAGCTCGTCGTGTGACCGGGTTCCAAAACAGGAAAGCCAGTCCGACAGCAACTAAAGCGATCTTCCACCAGATGCGTTTGAAGGCCATAGATACGATACCTCCCTTTCCAGGCTATCTACCTCTATTATACCACTTCTCCGCCTGACATACCTGACTGTCAGATGCCAATAACTTGACATTATTCCAGGCTGTGCAATGGAGGCCACTTTGTTAGAATAAATGCCCTTGATAATGTATACTTATTATGCATCATTAAATATATTATTTTCTGTCTTTTATTTTTTTCATCTTGACAAAATCCTAGTTTCATGCTATACTTGGTATATAGCTGCTAACAACACAGCGGCAATGGCAGTGTTATCTCGATATAATGCCGTTCTTTTCCCGGATGGGAAGAGAGCGGTTTTTTTATCAGTTTCTCTAACTGTCCTTCTGCAAAGGAGGTGAGTAATCGAGAGGGAGGTGATACCCAGAAAAGAATGTGGTGGAGTAGTAGAAAGGTAAAAATTCAGGATGGATTACAAACTACAAAGGAGGTAAAGGCAACATGGCAAGGAAAGCCTTGTTGGTAGGAATGATCGTTTGCAGTATGTTGATGTTAGTCGGCTTCAATTCCAGTGCCCTTTATCAAACAGACGACATCTTTTTGAAAGAACTCCAGGCAACAACGGTTTTGCTCGTGCGTCATGCAGAACCGGACTATGAAAATAAGGACCCTTATGACCCTGATTATAAACGAGAAGATCCACATTTAAATACAGATGGAAGGGCACGCGCTCAACAATTGGTTCAAGTTGCATGCAAGGCCGACGTGAAGGCGGTTTATACAACGGATTGTAAGCGTACCAGGCAAACTGTCCAGCCTCTGGCTGATTATCAAAACCTTCAACCAATCCTTTACGATAACATTGGAGAACTCGTCGCCCAGGTGCTGTCAGATCACAAAGGCGAAGTAGTGCTTGTAGCTGGCCACAGCCCTTCAGTGCCTTGGATTATCGATGAACTGGGCGGGGATGGTACTAGCTGTTCCCCCGAAAATGAATTCGATATCCTGTGCATTGTAACCATCTACGAGTCTGGCAAAGCGAAGGTTGTAAACTTGCAGTATGGCGAGCCAAGCCCAAGCCCATAAAGCCATGGTTATATTTTAGGCTTATGATTTAGATCGCGCTTTGGTTATGTTCAAAGTCTTCGTTTCCAGATTCTAAGAAAACCGCCAAGCAATTGGTCGCCTAACACGGGGATGCCGAATTCGCTGCGCTTCGGACAAATCGCCTGCGCGACTTCAGCAACTTCTATTTCCCCACCTGCACCGTCCCCAGAATCACCTTATTTCCTATCTCCCGGTCCATCTCGTCTAGCAGAGGCAGGCGCTCCAGGGTCTTCAGCAGATAGATGCCCACCTCCAGTTGATAGTCGCCCTCCGGCAGACTGGCATCCAGGGTCAGAGTGTGCTCGTCGGCCACCACTTCGTTTTCCATCCAGGCCGAGGTGGGCAACGGGGGCTGACTATCGTGTTGGGCCGCCAGATAGCCATCGGGCGACAGGAGATGGACAAAAACGGTGTAGTCCTGTCCCATTTCAGTCAAAGCCTGCCAGTAGAGGGTCAGGCGTAGGGTCTGGCCGGGCCGTGGTTTTTCCGGGTTCAGATCGTAACCCCAGAGCGCCACCTGATGGCCCAGGTCGGCCTTGAGCGGATGTTTTATGGGCGGCGGAGAGAAAAGACGTTCCTCCACGACGGGCCGCAGTCTGGCCCCCCGGCGCTCGAAGGAGAGGAGCCTGACCCAGGTGCTATTCTCAAAAGGACGCAGGACGTACTCCGAAGCTACCACGCGGGCCAGCAACCGCTCCTCCCAGACACTCCAATCGTCCCCATCCAGCACTCCCAGGGCCAGGCTGAACCAATGGCCCAGATTCCAGGGCACGGTCTCGGTCACGATGACCTCTCCCACACGCCAGCGGCTGGTAGGATACCAGATAGGCACCACCATAGGCCGCTGGGTGGTATCCTCGATGACCCGTCCCTCTTCGTCCAGGAAGAAAGGATAGAGCCACAGATCGCTCTCCATCTTTCGGAGAACCCGGCAGTAGAGGCGTACTCTGGTCCAGCGCCATTTATAATCGTCGATCAGGTCGAAGCCCAGGAGACGTAGAGACGGCCCATCGATGTAGGGACCGAATTCTACGGTCATAGGATATTGCGGTTGAGGGTTCGCCACCCGCGCGAAGTTATAGAACTCATCCGGCAGCCGGGTACGACCTTCCAGGCCCCGCTGAAGCAAGATGTAACCGTCGGAGGCGTCCAGGAGGCCAAAATCGCCGCTCTCCACCAACTCCAGGTACTTGCTGTGCACGTCGTGGGGGTGCATGTCCGTCACCCCAGACACGTCGAGCAGGACGTATTCGGCATCCTTAACCACCGGGAAGAGGTAGATCACCCGTCTATGGCTCAGGTGAGGGAAGAGAGGGGGAGTGGTAGAAACTATCGCTTGAGGCGGAATCTGGGCCGCAAAGCGCGAGAAGAGTCGATGGTGGGCGCTTACGCGGGGCGCCTCGAAGTTAGCGGCCAGCGGAGTAAAGCCCCTCAGGTGTTGATAGCCCACACTCCAGAGCAAGGCCCAGCCAGCCAGGATGTAGAGCGCCGTTCGTCGTTTCAGCGAAAAGCGGGACGCCAGACGGTCTATCACCCAGGCGGCTCCGCACACGGCGGAGATGACAAAAAAAGGGACGAGGGGAGCCGAATAGTGGAACTCGCCGGAATACATGGCCGCATAGTCGCTGAGCACGTTGGCCGCCAGCAGGGGCGCGCTCAGCAACAAAGTCAGAGGGCTGAAAAGGGATAGAAAGCCCACTGAAGCCAACAGACCGGCCAGGTAGGCCAGCCTGGGAGCGGTCAGAATAAAACCCAAAACAAACAGCGGACGACTTAGAAACGTCTCCACCATCCCGCCAAAACTACCGCCCAGGCTGGCATAGCGACCCACGTAGATGGAATTGCCAGAAGGGCTGTAATAGGGAATGATAACGAAGGTGGCAACAGCAAACCAGGCCAGGCTGATCAGAGCCAGGAGCGCCCCTTGTAACCTCTCCCGGCGCACGAATAAAACGTAGAGGCCCACCATAAAGACCAAAAGCGCTATTTCTTCCTTGACGCTCAGGGCCAGCAAAGCGCAGGGCCAGACCCCACGATATTTGCCCTCTTCGATGTAGTGAAAGGCAAAGAGGAGAGGCGCAACAGCCAGCGGCACAGCGTGAAACTCCGTCAGGTTGGCGGCCTGAAGAGCGGGGAAAAGAAGATAGACGGCGGCGAAAACTACCGCCACCCATTCGTTCCTCAGTTTGGCCCGGGCCAGCCAGAAAACGGGCAAAGCTCCCAGGGCGATGACCACCGTCTGAAAGATGAGGATGCTGGCTACATTGTCGTAGATCAGGAAAGAAAGAGAGACCAGGGCGAAAACCGGCTCAAAATGATCTGTCAGCCGGGTGCCCTGGCTTCCGTCGTCTTTGGTTTCTTCCACAAAGTGGCCGTGCAACGTGTTCCAGATGGGCTGGTCCATGTTGCCCAGGTCAGCGGCGTGGGTCTTGAAGGCTTCGTGTTTCAGAATGGACAATGTCCCAAAGTTGACGATGTAGAGGATAATCAACAGCCACACCAGGCTCAGCGCCAGGCGGGAATGGGTTTCTGTCATACTCAAACGCCCTCCCAGGGAGCTTTGTTTGCCTACATCTTACCTCATCCTCCGCTAAAAAGCAAAAAGCGCCCTGGCGGGCTGTGAACGCGCCTGTTTGACAAAACAAGCGGAGTGTGGTAAAATGCTTTTGCACACGTGTGCAAAAATATTTTTGGGGAGGGGCCATGCCTGTCTCGATCAAAGACATTGCCAAGGTGGCTGGCGTTTCCCATTCCACTGTTTCCCGCGCTCTCAGCGACAGCCCCCTGGTCAAAGAGGAAACCAAACAACGCATCCTCAAATTGGCCGCCGAGATGGGCTACTCCCCCAGCGCCATCGCCAGAGGGTTGGTCACCAAACGGACGCGCACTTTTGGCCTGGTGGTTACCTCCATTGCCGACCCCTTTGTGGCTGAAGTGGTGCGCGGCATCGAGGAGACAGCCCTCGATCATGGCTATAGCCTCATCCTCTGCCAATCCCAGGCCGAATCGCAACGGGAGATGGCGGCCGTCAAGATGCTGCGCGAGAAACGAGTGGAGGCCATCATCGTCACGGCCTCGCGGGTGGGCAGCCTGTACATGCCCCTCCTGGAAGAAGTACACGTGCCCATCGTCCTGATCAACAACCAGCAAGAAGGGCGCTACGTCTACTCTATAGCCACCGACAACGTTCAGGGCGGAAGGCTGGCTGGCCGCTATCTCCTGGAGTTGGGGCACAGGCGGGTGGGCTACATCGCCGGGCCGGAAGGTGTCACCTCCAGCGTAGACCGACTGGAAGGATGCAGGCAGGCTCTCAAGGAACAGGGATTAGAGTTAAAGATGATCGTTCCAGGCGACGGCTGTACGGACGGAGGACAGGCCGGGATGCAAAAGCTCCTGTCCTCTCCCTCCCCACCGACGGCTGTTTTTTGTTACAACGATGTGACGGCCATCGGGGCCTTGCTGGCTGCCAAAGAGATGGGCTGCCACGTGCCCCAAGACATCTCGATCATGGGCTACGACGACATCGCCCTGGCCGCTTACGTGGACCCGCCGCTGACCACCATCGCCCAACAGAGGTACGAGATGGGCCGCATGGCGACCGAGATGGCTCTTACCCTGGTGAACGACGGAGCGGACTCCTCTGTGGAAGATGTTTTATTGACCGGCAGACTGGTGGTGCGGGAGTCGTGTGGGAGAGCAGGTGGTTAGGACGTGTATTTACAAGGGGGTAGAAAATGGGGGATGAACTCTTGGCCAACGGTGACATAGAACATTTGAAAGACCTTCTCAAAATCCATAAGCGAAACCTGCGTCAATTGGAGCTACAATATGCTACCTATGGTGGTCCGATAGGTGCGCCTCTCAGCCTTTTGAATCAAATCGAAATCGAGACGGAGGAAATCGAAAGACTCTCTGAGGAGGTACGCTCTATAGAATCATCGCGCCAACAGCGAGTGCGGGCAGAACGCTTTTCGCTCGATCCAACGGTGGTGGAGCTACAGAGGCGTCTTGAACAATTAGAACAAGAGAGAGTAGCTGATTTTCTATCTCAGCGGGAAGTAATGGAGTTACGACCCGTCTTCCGAGGCCGGGGTTTCATCACAGAGGAGAACTTATGCTTCGTGTTGATGCCTTTCGGCGATCCAGATTTACAGACGGTCTACGAGGATCACGTCAGGCCCATGGTCGAGGGCCAGGGATTGCGTTGCCTTCGCTCAGATGATTTATATAGCACCCGTGCGATTGTAGAGGATATATGGGAAGGAATCAACCGCGCCCAGGTCATCATCGCCGAGCTAACGGGCAGAAATCCCAACGTGTTCTATGAGTTAGGCATCTGTCACACCATCGGCAAGGAAGTCATCCCCATCACTCAATCTATGAAAGATGTTCCTTTCGATTTGCGCCATCGGCGTTGTATAGTCTACGAGTACACGCCGCGCGGTTGCAAGGAGTTAGAGGAGAGGCTGGCGAGCACCCTGGAAGCGGTGTCAGGCCAGCCCTGATGAAAACGCGTTATGCGGAGATAATAAGTGGAACACGTGAACCTGTACCTGTGTTTGGAGGATTGAGCGATGTTAAACAAACAGCGTATAAGGCAAATGAGCTTGATGCTCTGTATAGGGCTGGGAAGCGGCCTGTGGTTATGGTTTGGGGTATTTTCCAGCCCCTCGACGGTAGGGGCCCAGGGAGGCGTTGACTGGCCGCCAATCGCCCTGACCAGGCAGGTCAGCGGCCTGCACCTGCCGGTGCACGTCGCCCACGCCGGTGACGGCCGCGGACGGTTATTTGTGGTGGAACAGGGCGGGCGCATCCGCATCGTCAAAAACGACGTTCTCCTGAGCACATCTTTTTTGGACATCACCGATCGGGTTGGCTGCTGTGGTGAGCGGGGCCTGCTCAGCGTAGCCTTCCCGCCTGACTATAGCAGCAAGGGTTACTTCTACGTAAACTACACTGACAAGTCCGGCGACACAGTGGTGGCTCGCTATCGCCTCAGCGCTGACCCCGACCAGGCCAATCCGAACAGTGAGGAGGTCATTCTGACTGTTGCCCAACCCTACGCCAATCATAACGGCGGCCAACTGGCCTTCGGCCCCAACGACGGCTACCTGTACATCGGTATGGGTGATGGGGGGTCCGGTGGAGACCCCGAAAATAATGCCCAGAACCCCGCCTCCTTGCTAGGCAAAATGCTGAGGATTGACGTCGAAGCGGGGGCCGCCCCTTACGCCCTCCCTCCTGGCAACCCTTACACTCAAACCACCGGCTACCGGGGCGAAATCTGGGCGCTCGGCCTGCGCAATCCCTGGCGTTTCTCCTTTGACCGGCAGACGGGCGACCTTTACATCGGCGACGTGGGACAGAATTTATACGAAGAGGTTGACTTTCAACCCGCTTCCAGCCCCGGCGGCGAAAATTACGGCTGGCGCATCATGGAAGGCTTGCATTGCTACGATCCACCATCTTGCGACCCCGGCGGTCTGACCTTGCCGGTGGGGGAATACGACCATGCGCAGGGTTGTTCTATCACTGGCGGCCTGGTTTACCGGGGGCAGGATTATCCCGGCCTGCAAGGCATTTACTTCTACGCGGACTATTGCAATGGAAGAATCTGGGGCTTGAAGCGCGACGGCCCCGACTGGCAAAATGCGCTCCTCTTCCAGGCTACTTTCAAAATAACCAGCTTCGGCGAAGACCAGGCCGGTAACTTATACGTAACAGATTACGAGAACGGTGATATTTATAAAATTACAGAGAGCTACCCGCAGCTCCACCTGCCCACCATCCTGAAAAGCCAGCAGGGTTCTATAAATTGAAGCTTAGACGGGAGGACAAATTTCGTCAACTTAGCCAGGCATTGATTGAGAGCTAAGGCTATCAGATTATTAAAACTTCAAGGAGGCAAAATGTAATGAAAGGTTTAATGTTAAACGCTCAGAAGGAGCCTAAGGAGGGCTACGTCCTGTCCGATTTCGAGAAGGAAACAGGCAAGATCGTATCCGGGTACATGGTGTGGCGCTACCCGAAGCTTAAAGTGGAGGAGGTAGAGAAACCAGCCATCAAGCCGGACGAGGTGCTTATCCAGATTAAAGCCTGTGGGGTGTGCGGCTCGGACATGCATTTCTACGAGACCGACAAAGATGGCTACATCCTTTATCCCGGCCTGACCAAGTTCCCGGCCATCCTGGGGCACGAGTTTTCGGGCCAGGTGGTGGAAGTCGGATCCGAAGTGGACGAGCTGAAGGTCGGCGACCGGGTCACCGCCGAGGAGATGATCTGGTGTGGGCATTGCACGCCCTGCCGCAGCGGTTTTCCCAACCATTGCACCAACCTGGAGGAGCTTGGTTTTACCATCAACGGGGCCTTTGCCCAGTACATCGCCGTAGGGGCCAAATACTGCTGGAGGATCGACGCCCTGGTGGATCGTTACGGGAGCGAGGAGGCGGCCTACGAAGCGGGGGCCATGGTCGAGCCGACCAGTGTGGCCTACACCGGCATCTTTGTGCGGGCTGGTGGGTTCCGGCCTGGGGCCTACGTAGCCATCTACGGCGCGGGGCCGATTGGATTGGCCTCCATCATGCTGTGCAAGGCTGCCGGGGCGGCCAAAGCGATCTCCTTTGAGATTTCCCCGCAGAGACGCGAGCTGGCCGAAAAGGTGGGAGCTGACTACGTCTTTGACCCCACCGAGGTAGTGCCCCACGAAAAGGTGCTGGAAATAACCGACGGCCAGGGGGCAGATTTCCACGTGGAAGCGGCCGGCGCGCCCCCCAAGGTGATCCCTGAGATGGAGCAATCGCTGGCTATCAACGCCAAGATAGTGCAGATTGGCCGCGCCGCAGAACGGGTGCCCATGTATCTGGAAAACTTCCAGGTGCGACGCAGTCAGTTGTACGGTTCGCAGGGACATTCGGGCCACGCCATCTTCCCCAGCGTCATTCGGATGATGGCCGCCGGCCTGATCGACATGACGCCCATCGTTACCGCCCGCTACGATCTGGACGGCGCAGTGGAGGCCATCAAGCAATCCCGTGCCCGGGCAGATGGCAAGATCATGGTCAAAATCTAGCAGCAAGCAGCAGGCAGCAAGCTGCAAGTTGTCAGGCTGCCTGCTGCCAGACCTCTGGGAAGAAACCAGGTTTTTGCTAAAAAACCTGGTTTCTAGAGGGAAACTACCTAAACTCGAAATGGAGGCTTGACAAGATATGGAAGATAAGATGCTGGCTGCGGTCTTCGAAGGCGAAGGCAAGTTAGAAGTGAAAGAGATGCCCGTCCCCAAAATTACCAAGCCCGACGAAGTGCTGCTGGAAGTAGAGATTGCAGGCGTGTGCGGTACCGATCTGCACATCTGCGAGGTGCCGCCCGGCCATCCGGCCACGCCGGGCACCATCCTGGGCCACGAATACGTGGGCAAAGTGCTGGAGGCCGGCGAAGAGGCCACGCACTTCAAGCCTGGCGACCGGGTGGTGATCGCTCCTAACCTGTACTGTGGGCTGTGCTCCTTCTGTCAGCAGGGGCGTCCCAACCAGTGCCAGGACTTCACCACCCTGGGCATATACCTGCACGGCGGTTTTGCTAAATACAACGTCGCTCCAGAAGCAGCTCTGTTCCACATCTCTCCCGACCTGCCGGGCGAAGAGGCCGTCTTCGTCGAGCTGCTGTCCTGCATAGTGGGCGGCACCCAAAAGGCCAGACTGCAACCCGGCGAATCGGTCGCCATCCTGGGAGCAGGCCCCGTGGGACTGATGTTTGCTCTGGTCTTCAAAGCCGCCGGGGCCGGGAAGATCATCATGACCGATGTGGCTCCTTACCGCCTGGGCTTCGCCGCCAAGATCGGGGCCGATGTGGTCATCAACCCTCAAGAACGAGACCCCATCCCGGTCATCATGGAAGAAACCGGCTGCGGGGCCGACGTGGTGGTGGACGCGGTGGGTACGCTGCTGCCCCAGGCGGTGGCCGTCTGCAACAAAGGGGGGCGCATCATCTGTTTTGGCATGAATCAGCAGGCCCGCCCGGTCGTCTCTCAGTACGACATCACCCGCAACGAGCTGACCCTCTATGGCACCTTCATCGGCATTAACACTTTCCCGCCGGCCATCAAGATGCTGGAGAGCGGGGTGGTCAAACCGTCGGCTCTGATCACGCACAAGTTGCCGCTGGCCGATATCCATAAAGGCTTCGACGCCGCTCGCGCCGGCCAGGCCATCAAGGTGGTGGTCACGCCATAGCGAAAGTGCCCGGCACTTCCGAAGTGCCAGGCACCTGATATTAGGACTTGGCGGGTAAGCAATGGACAATTGGAAGATATTTGGTCTAGTGACTGGCGTTGTAGGTCTGATAGCAGATGCGATAGCGCTTGTATTGTTTCTGAGACAGGGGATATCACGGGTGGATTTAGCCGCTATCACGGCGGTAGTATTAGCGTATGCTTTGTTCTATTTGGATGCCCTTATGGTATGGTATCTGGTAGAGCATGACAAGCTTAAGTCCGCGAGTTTTTGGGAAGCGTTCATAGCGCAAGGGTTTATTGTCGCCCCGTTCTTCTTTGCTCCATTTATTGGCCTATGGTTTAGGGTTTTCGTTACAGATCAATATTTCATCATTGTGTTGGCTTCGCTCATCATTGCTGAAATTTTGGGTGTTGTATGGACTTTTATAACGATGACGGTTCAGGTGGTCATGAACTGGCCTGGGGCGTGGTGAAGGTGGGTGGGACCCGGCACGGTTGCTGTAGGGGGACTGATCGGTGAATCACCCAGGGCTTTGTCAAAGTCGTAGCCTATCGGGTAGCCCGCTCCCAGTCCCCGTCTCGGGGACGTTTTAGGGAATACCACAATGCTCCATGTTCACCGCCCCCGAGACGGGGACTCGAGCCGTTGGCTCAGGCCGGACTTTGACACCGCCCTACTTGAGAGAGGAATCGCTGTTGACAAGAGGGTGAAGGTGTGGTAATATGGTCAGGCAAACGTGTGCGCTAAAAGATCGCACGACGGATGTTTACACCAACCATAGCCAGGCTTCAAGCGATTTTGTAATATCCTCTCAAGCGATTGTTTTATCCCTGTTCTATCCGCTAAGTCTCTAAGCGCTCTTTAAGAGTTTGCAGCGATTTTTCTCAGGCTCAGGTGGCTTCTTGCCCGCCCGATAGCCTGGGATGGAACGTTGTAGAAAGGAGTGTTCAAATGCCTGAATCACAGAAGGCCAGGCGGGGGTTCATCTTCTGGTTTCCAATGGCGCTTTTGCTATTCATGTTGCTCGCACCAGTTGGCATGCCAGGTCAGTTGATCACTTTG
>DAOULT010000021.1:0-12921 GCA_034417895.1 Anaerolineae bacterium
GGCCAGGGCCGACAGCCAGGACGGTGCCTTGCTGCGGCTTCTCCTTGGCTGTTTCGGGCAGGATGATGCCGCTGGCGGTGGTCTCCTCCTGCTCGATGGGCTCCACAATAACCCTGTCGCCCAGTGGTTTGAGTTTAATATCTGCCATATTGTATACCTCCTTAAAATGTTAAGTTTTTATCAGATCTAACCCCTGCCGGAACAGGATGGCCCCGGCAGAGGTTAGACCGTTGGTTACAGCAGCCAGATTGCTAAGCGCCCTTAGCCTCGACCTTGATGCTCTTGGGCTTGACCTCTTCCGCTTTAGGCAGGGTCAGGATCAGGATGCCATTCTCAAACTCGGCCTTAGCCTTCTCGGCCACAATGCTGGTGGGCAGAAGCAGAGAACGAGAGAAAGCCCCGTAACGCCGCTCCTGGCAGATGTAGCAATCCTCTTCGATCTCTTCCTCCACTTTGGTCTCGCCCTTGATGGTCAGCGTATCGCCGGTAATGGTGATATCGACATCCTCTGGATTGACGCCGGCCAGAGAAGTTTTGACCACAACTTCCTCGTCGGTTTCGTACATATCGACGGCCAGAGTTCCGGGGATCAGGCGAGCCGGCCAACCAGCCCTGGGTCGGACAAAGCTCTCCTCGAACAACCGATCCATCGCCTCTCTGAGTGTCATAAGATCCCGGAAGGGCTCCCATCTCATTAAGCTAGACATGGTTTTTACCTCCTTTTCCTCTGCATCATGATTATGGTAGATATGATATGGTATCAACCAGAGCGTTAGCCGGACTAGGACCACGTGCGCCCTGCTCCGGCTGTACCATTTCTTTTCAACCGCTATTATAATGGGTCTGTATTAGAATAACGTTAGAGGAGTGTTAGAGTTTTGTTAGAGTTAGGTGTTGCTCTATTTCCCCGTTCTTGGCGTTTGAGGGCAAGTGTGTTACAATCAAGTAACCCTGTGGAAATCCTGTAGGGAGATCATCAACCGTGAAAATGAAAGTCGCTACCAATCCACAGAAGTCTTTATGGCCATATATATTGGTCTTTATCCTGGCTCTGGTACCGCGCGCCGTAGGGCTGAACATTTTTCTCACCGTCGATGAGACCGGTTGGGTGGGACGGTCGGTGGAGTTCTTCACGGCCCTGCTGAACGGACAACCGGTTCAGGATGTGCTGCCCGGCCATCCCGGCGTGACCACGGTCTGGAGCGCAGTGAGCGGCCTGCTAGCCAGGTATCTGCTCCAAGGCCAGGATATTTCCCTGCTGGATTTCCTGGGGGCTGTGCCCACAGAGACGGTCGATCCGGACTACCTGGTGGCCCTGCGTTTCCCTACTGTTCTCCTGACTGCGCTCTGTGTGGTGGGGGTCTATCACCTGGTCAAAAAACTGTTCAAGGAGAACGAGCCGGTCGCTCTCCTGAGCGCCATTCTATTGGCCTTGGACCCTTTCTACCTGGTGTACTCTCGCCTCCTGGATCAGGATGCCCTGCTCAGTGGTTTCATCATCCTGTCCTTGTTGAGTTTTCTGGTCTATCTACAAGGAGAAAAGGAAAAGAAACGTTACCTGATCGTCTCCGGCCTGATGGCCGGTCTGGCCGCCTTGAGCAAAAGCTCGGCCCTGTTTCTGGGGCCTTTTGTCGGGCTGCTGGCGGCGGTGTGCTTCGTGGCCCGCTTCCGGGAGAGGTCAACTGTTGCTGGCATTGGCCTGGGTAAGGAGATCGTGCGCTGGCTGGTAGTTCTGGCCCTCTGGCTCTTCAGCGCCGCCCTGATCTACGTAGCTCTCTGGCCGGCCATGTGGGGCGATCCGGCGGGCACCCTGGTCAAAACCTTTCTTTTCGCCTTCAAGCGGGTGACAATCCGCCGCAAAGAAGTCTTTTTCTGGGGACAGATTACAGAACCGGGGCTTTTATTCTATCCGGTCGTCGTCCTATTCCGCATGACGCCCCTGACCACCATCGGCGTGGCGGCCCTGCTGATGGGGATGAAGAAAGGGCCCTTTCCGGGACGAGAGGAGAAACGGGAGCGGGCTTGTATCCTGGCCCTTATCGTCTACGTCGTGCTGTTCGTGCTCTTTGCCTCCACAGCCGGGTACAAATACGATTACTACGTGCTGCCCGTCTTTCCCGCCCTGGATATCCTGGCCGCCATCGGTCTGTGGAATCTATGTCAGGTTGCAGGTTCAAAGTTTCGAGTAAGGACCCGACCTTTGGGCCTTATCCTGGCCGGTCTGGCTCTACAGGCGGCTTTCGTTTTGCCTTACGAGCCTTATTATTCGGCCTTTTACAACCCTCTGCTGGGCGGAGGACGGGAGGTGATACACGTGCTGATGCTCGGTCAAGGCGAGGGTCTGGATGAGGCGGCCCGCTATCTCAACGACCAGCCAGGGGCGACGGACACAAAGGTGGCGGCCTGGCATCGAGGCTGTTTTGCCTCCTTCTTCCAGGGAGAAACCTGGGAATTGACCAAACGCAGCCTCTTCTGGAAAGATGTGGACTACGCTGTACTATATGCCAATCAGGTGCAAAGACAGCTTCCCGACCCGCAGATGGTGAGCTATTTTCGTTCCCTGGAAGCGGAGCACGTGGTGCGTGTAAAAGGCATAGATTACGCCTGGGTTTATAAAGTGCCCAAACCCCTGGCCGATGTCCTTTTGCCCTTTCAACACGTGGCTCGTTTGAAGTTCGGCGATGAAATAATGCTTATTGGCTACGATTTTTACGATGGGCGGCTCGAAAGCGAGGGAGCGCTGGACGTTACCCTGTATTGGCAGGCGCTTCACGAGATCAAATGGGACTATCACGGCTATCTGAAGCTGATAAACGGCGTCTATCAGGTGTGGGGGGAGCAGGCTGGTCGACCGGCCGAGGGCGCCAGTTCCACTTCCTTTTGGAAGGCGGGACAAATCACCGAGGATAGGCGGGAGATCAAGATGTGGCCGGGCACGCCGCCGGGGGAATACCGGGTAGTGGTCAGGCTGTACGATCCCTATCACGATCAGGAGCTACTACCAAACAGCGGAGAAGAGTTGATCCTGGCCCCGGTGCAGATAGTGTCCCCACCGTTTACAGATGTGGCCGCCCTGGACGTTCAACACCCCTTCAGAGCGGACCTGGCCGGCATGATCCGGCTGCTAGGCTACAACCTGGAAAGCGGTTTCCGGCCAGGCGATGGCCTGCACCTGACTCTCTTCTGGCAGGCGCTCTCCACCGTGGAGCAGGATTATACCGTCTTCACCCACCTGATCGATGAGCAGAATCACATCTGGGCCCAAAAAGACAGCCAGCCGGCAGCGGGCTTCTACCCTACCAGCCGGTGGCGACAGGAAGAGGTGGTGCGAGATCAGTACGATCTGATCATTCCCGCCGATATCGCTGTGGGGAGATATTTTCTGGAAATAGGACTTTACTCCGCGGCTACAGGAGAACGTCTGCCGGCCTTCGGGCCAGAAGGGGAGCGGCTTCAGGACGACAGAATCGAGCTGGCGGAGATCAGGGTTAGATTTTAGAGTTCGACGAAATAGACCTCGCAGGAGCGGTCGAGCAAGTCCTTGGTCAAGAGGGCCGGCACGTCCAGGTAGCGGGCGATGTCTACCAGTTCGTCCAGGATATCGCGCGGATGACAGGCTCTAAGGTCTCGGCGGACTTTTACGTAATAACTCTGCAAAAGATAACCCAACCCCCGTTCGTCGTAAGGTATGTTTTTCCTCTTGCACATGCGTTTGAATATCTCGCGGTACTCCTCGAAGCTGGGCGGCCCGACTAAGATCTTGTGGCGTATACGACGCAGGAAAGCTTCATCCACCAGCGCCTTGGGATCCAGGTTGGTGGAGAAGATGATCAATTCGTCAAAGGGGACCTCTATCTTGCGGCCAGTATGGGTGGTGAGGTAATCGATCCGTTTCTCCAGAGGGACGATCCAGCGGTTCAACAGGTCTGCGGGCCGCACCTGCTGGCGGCCAAAGTCGTCGATCAGGAACAATCCCCCGTTGGCTTTCATCTGAAAAGGGGCTTCGTAAAACTGGGAGACTTCGTCGAAGATCAGGTCCAGGCTCTCCAGGGTAAGCTCCCCCCCCGTGATGACGCACGGGCGCTCAATTTTGACCCACCGTCTATCCAGCTTTGGCTGGCCCAGGGCTCCGGTGCCGGCTGGTTGCGCAGGCTCGTCCTCCTCTACTAACGCGTGGTTAATGTGATCGAAGATCTTGATCACAAAACCGTCAACTTCTGTGGCGTAAGGGACGTACATCTCCCCTCTGAGCATCACCCTGCCGATAGCTTCGGCGATGGTCGTTTTGCCATTGCCCGGCGGCCCATAGAGAAAAATCGAGCGGGCTGAATTGACGGCTGGCCCTATCCTGTGGATCATGCGCTCGTTCAGGACCAGGTGGGAGAGAGCCTTGCGCACCGTTCGCTCGTGGACGGTCACTCTCTGGACTGACTGCTTCCTGATAGCCTCCGAGTATACGTCGAGGGGAACGGGAGCGGGACCTGCGTACTGGCTGCGCTCCATCACTTCCCTGGCCTTTTCGCCGCCTTTTTCGGTGATGGCGTATTCATAGGCCACTTCCCCTATCCCGCTGGTCCCTTTTACCTCTACGTATTTCTCTCGCTTGAGGAAATCCAGCACTTTCTCCACCACTCCCAGGAAAGGGAGTTTCATCGATTCGGCCACTTTATAGCCGGCCATGACCCCTTCAAAGTAGATTGTCTTCAGAGCCAGGTCTGACAGAAAACCCATGCTCAGACCAGTCTCTTCAATGGAACGAGGCTGAAGTGGTTCGAAGGGCAGAGACCCCTTTTCCTCCTGAGCCGAAGCCTGTGAACGCAGCTTCAAAGCGTCCATAGTCGTATCTCCTTATTTGCTTAGTATCGCCATGACTATAATCTCAGATTTAGCTCGCGCCGCCAGCGCTTCCCTACCGCCAATAAAGTGTAGTGAGCCGCGAACAGGCCGTTAGCCAGCCGAGGCAACGGTCTCTTACTCATCTCTCAATCAGCTTTACCCGCAACTTTTCAACAAGCCCTTTAACTTGCTCCAGAGAGAGGTGAACATCTTCCTCGGTTATGCCACTCTCTACAACAAAGGGATACCGCTCCACAAGGTAGAAGGCAGCGATCTTTTGACACACACTCCGAAAGTTCTCTAAAGAAGCATCGTAAGTGATCGCATCATCAAGAAGCGCATCCAAGTTATGAATCCGCCGGAGTTGCCACCCTTGGGAAAGGAGAAAGGCTTTTAGAAACTTCTCCACCGCCTGCTGAAGACAGAATCCAGCCAGATCCGGATCACCTTTGTCAAGGAGCAGTTCCACCCGTTTCAAATCTCTCTCGGCAATGCGCAACCAGTCAGCAGGATAGAGTGATTCCTTACGCTGCAAATAAAACCTCTCCCTTCTCTAAAATCTCCATGATGAACTGATCGCCAATAGCCAACCGCTCTTCAATCTCCTGAGGCGTTAGCACCAAAGTTTCCACAGGAAGGGAGCGATGGGTACCGGTCAGGAGGCGTTGAACCGTTACCCAGCGATCGATGAAGCGTTCTGAGGTCTCTTTGATGATCAGCAAGTCAATATCGCTGTCTGGTTCCGGGTCTCCATAAGCGTGCGAGCCAAACAAAATCACCTTCTGGGGAGCATATTCAGCGATAAGTTTTTGCAAAATGCTCTGGAAAACCATTTTTCTGTCTTCAGGACCCGTCATCGCTTTAGCCTCCCGATCCTGACGAGACCGCCTTTACACCAGGAAAGCCTCTTTAACTCACGACATATTATACCATAAAATCAAAGCTTTGGCACCTTCACTACAGTCGGCCTTTCACTTCTGGACAAAATGTGGTAGAATATCACTGCTCCCAAGGGCCAAACTGTCACCAACCCAGGATAGAGAATTGGTCACCTGGATGAAGCAGGAGAGTATGAAAGAAGTTCAAGCGCTGGCGGAAAAGGTGATTGACAACGTAGCCACGGTCATCATGGGCAAGCGTCAGGAAGTTCAGGCCACCGTGCTGGCCCTTCTGTGTCAGGGCCATTTGCTCATCGAGGACGTGCCCGGCGTAGGCAAGACCATGCTGGCCCGCTCGATAGCCAGATCTATTGGCTGCACCTTTCGACGCATCCAGTTTACGCCGGACATGCTGCCCAGTGACGTGACCGGCGTATCAATGTTCAACCAGAAGAGTGGGGAGTTCGAGTTTCGAGCGGGGCCGATCATGGCCCAGGTGGTGTTGACCGATGAGATTAACCGCGCCACCCCCAAGACCCAGGCTGCCCTCCTGGAGTGCATGGAAGAAAGACAGGTGACGGTCGATGGCCTGACCTATCCTATGGCCCACCCTTTTCTGGTGCTGGCTACCCAAAACCCTATCGAGTACGAGGGCACTTTCCCCTTGCCGGAGGCTCAACTGGACCGCTTCATGATGCGTATCAGCCTCGGCTACCCGCAGGCCGAAGATGAGATGGCTATGCTGGAATCTCAGCAGCACGCGCACCCCATCCAGGAGCTTGGTCAGGTGGTGACCGTCGAGGAATTGCTGGCCGCTCAGGAGCGAGTCGAAGACGTTCACGTCAGCCCTTTCATCGGAGAGTACATCGTATCCATAGTCAACGCCACCCGGCAGCATCCCGACGTCTACCTGGGAGCCAGCCCCAGGGGCAGCCTGGCCCTGTACAAGACCGCCCAGGCCAGGGCGGCCGTGCAGGGACGCGAGTTCGCTACCCCCGACGATATCAAGTTCCTGACCCGCTTTACCCTGGCCCACCGGTTGATTATCAGCCCCGCGGCCCGCATAAAGAACGTCGGGCCGGAAACCGTGCTCGAAGAAATCCTGGCCTCTTTGCCCATCCCGGGGGCCCGGGTAAGGGTCAGGCGTTGAAAAACAAAAACCATTAGTTGACAATTGGAAGAAACCAGGTTTTTGCTGAAAAACCTGGTTTCTAAAAAACATTATGCAACAAGGAGATTCAATACATTATGGCTAAAGCCGACCTGGTATTGCTGCACGCTCCCAGCGTCTACGATTTCCGCAAGGAATCCATTCTCTACGGCCCGGTCAGCGATCTGGTGCCTTCTACCCCGGTGTTTGAGCTATATCCTATTGGCTTCACCACCATCGCCGAGTACCTGGAGCGACAGGGGTTCCGGGTGCGCATCGTCAACCTGGCCGTGCGGATGCTCAACGAGCCAGATTTCGAGGTGGAGAAGTGTCTGCGCTCTCTCCAGCCTCTGGTCTTTGGGGTCGATCTGCACTGGCTGCCTCACGCTCACGGGGCTTTGGAGGTAGCCAGCCTGGTTAAGCGTTATCATCCCCATACGCCTGTGGTGTTTGGCGGTTTCTCGGCCACCTATTACCACGAAGAATTGATAAACTACCCGCCGGTGGATTACGTGATGCGGGGCGATTCGACCGAGGAACCGATGGCCCAGTTGATGCGCTGTATCCAGGAGGGTCGCCAACCGTCCGAGGTTCCTAACCTGACCTGGCGAGACCGCCAGGGCGAAGTGCACGTCAACCCGCTATCCTACGTCCCGGACAACCTGGATTACGCCCTCCTCGATTACAGTTACGTGGTCAGGGCCGTAGCCCGCTATCGTGACCTGGCCGGCTTCGTCCCTTTCAAGCACTGGCTGGATTATCCCATCACCGCCGCTCTGACCTGTCGGGGCTGCATTCACAATTGTCGGACGTGTGGCGGCTCGGCCCAGGCTTTTCGTGAGTTCCACGGCAGAGAAAAAGCGGCCTTCCGCAGTCCCGAAAATCTGGCCCAGGATATCCGCAACATTGGCCGCTTCAGCAATGGCCCGGTCATGATCCTGGGCGACATCCGCCAGCCGGGCCTGGAGTACGCCGAACGCTTCCTGGAGGCCATGAAAGGGGCCAATAAGCAGGTTATCATGGAGATTTTCGGCCCGGCCTCCCGCTCGTTCATTCAGAAGGTGGCGACCGCCTTTCCCGGCTTCACCCTGGAGATCTCCCCGGAATCGCACAGCGAGGAAGTGCGCAAAGCTTTTGGGCGCGCCTACGGCAACGAAGCGCTCGAAGCGACAATGGAATACGCCCTGGAGGCCGGTTGTCACCGCCTGGACGTTTTCTTTATGATCGGCCTGCCCAAACAAGATTACCAGTCGGTCATGGGAACGGTCGAGTACTGCAACTACCTCATGCAGCGTTTCAATGCCGGGGACGAGAAGCGGCTGTTTCCTTTTATCTCCCCGTTGGCTCCCTTCCTGGACCCCGGCAGCCTGGTCTTTGAGGTGCCAGAAGCTTATGGTTATCGCTTCTTCCATCGCACCCTGGAGGAGCATCGCCAGGCCCTGGTACAGCCCAGTTGGAAATACGTCCTCAATTACGAGACGCAATGGATGACCCGCGACCAGATCGTGGACAGCACTTACCAGGCTGGTCTGCGCCTCAATCGTCTGAAGGCCCAGTATGGCCTCATCGATCCGGCTCTGGCGGAGGTCACTGAAAAGCGTATCCTGCGGGCCATGGAGCTTATCGAGCGGGTGGACGAGATCATGGGCATCGCCGATGAAGACCAACGACAGTCTTTGTTGGCCGCTCTTAAGCCCGCCATCGATGGCGCCAACCTTTCCACAGTGTGCGACAAGAGGGAATTAGAGCTACCTGTTGGCCGTCTGCTCAAGCTGAACGTGCCCAAAGTAGCCCTGTTCTTCCTGAACGATCTGTGGACTAAAGTGAGCAATACGCTATCGAGCGGAATAAGAAACGCAAAACGCCCCGTCCCTGACCGTTAATCGAGATGAGACCTTTTACCATGCGCTTCAAGTACGGCTGGCCCGTTTTAATGCTCTGGGCGGCTACTTTCGGGGCCGCTCTGAGCACAGGACACGACCTCTTTTACAAATTGGCCTATCTTCTATCGGCTCTCATCGCTCTCTCCCTGGGGTGGACCTGGCTGAATGTCAGCGGGGTACGACTGGAACGCCAGGCCCGTGCTGCCCGCTCCCAGGTGGGTAAGCCGTTCGAGGAACGTTTCACGGTCCATAATACGTTCCTCCTGCCCAAACTGTGGCTGGAGATAGAGGATGGTTCCGACCTGCCCGGCCACCAGGTCAGCCGGGTGGTCAGCGCCCTGGGAGGGCGAAGAAGCTACCAGTGGGCGGTCAGAACCACCTGTTGGTGGCGGGGCAAGTTCGCCCTGGGCCCCATTGTGATGACCAGCGGCGACCCTTTTGGTCTTTTCCAGATGCAGCGCTTTTTCCCCTCTCACTCGACGGTGATCGTCTATCCGGCCACCGTTGATCTACCGCACTTTGCCCCTTCCGTGGGGCAACTCCTGGGGGGCAGCATCGTGCACCGTCGCACCCACTACATCACGCCCAACGTCTCTACCGTGCGCGATTACGTTCCTGGCGATAGCTTCAACCGCCTTCACTGGCCCTCCACCGCTCGCACAGGGCGTCTCATCGCCAAAGAATTTGAACTGGACCCCATGGCCGATATCTGGATTTGCCTGGATATGGACGCTGAGGTTCAGGCCGGTCGGCCCTGGGTTTTTCCATCTTATTCTCATCGACGCGCTCAAGGGCGTGGCTCTGCCCTGCTCTGGAGCGACGCCCCACCCTCGAAGATGGAACCTCTGACCGAAGAATACGGAGTGACCATCGCCGCCTCGGTGGCCCGACACTTTCTGGCTCGCGATCTGAGCGTGGGCCTGATCGCCTATGGCTGGCGGCGAGAAATCATCCAGGCCGACCGGGGCGAACGGCAACTCCTGAAGATTATGGAAACCCTGGCCCTGGTCAGGGCGGGGGGACGCACTCCTCTGGCCGAGGTGCTGGCGGCCGAAAGCCTCCGTTTTGGTCGTAACGTCACCCTGGTGGTCATCACTCCCTCGGCGGGCCGAGATTGGGCGCTGGCCCTGCGCAACCTGGAGCGGCGCAGGTTGCGCACTATCGCCGTGCTCCTGATGGTCAACACTTTCGCCGCCGTGCGCGCCCCCCAGGAAGTGCAGGACGAACTGGCGGCCAGCGCCATCACCACCTATCTGGTGAAGAGAGGGCAGCCTTTAGAATTGGCCCTGAGCCAGCCGGCCTGGTGATATAATAGAATAACCACAAAAAAACATGAAAGACACAAAGATTTTATACTTTGTGCTCTTTGTGGACTTTGTGGTTGAAAGGTTCTACTCTAAGCTGTTGACCTGATTGATGAAAAGGAGGAGTGCTAAATATCGGACGGTGGCGACCTATGAGCCGCCAGAAATTTCTGGCGACACCAGACCAGGATTTTCCGCAAGGAAGTTCTCCTGAGATCGCTGTCCACAACATTGAAGGACATAGCCAGATAAGGTTCTAGCTCAGGGTTATCAAACTCGGTATCCATCAAGCTGAAATAGTGAAGCTCGAAACCAACGATGCTTTGGGAGTCATCCCAATCGTAACAGACGAAAAAATCCTCGCTCATCTCTTGCAAACGAGCGGAACGGTAGGGAATAATGTGCAAATAGAGAATATCCTTACCTTCATAATAATCAACATCCATCACTTTATCTCGGACGACTTTGTCCGCCTGGTCTTCTTTCATCTGGATTTCAACGGCCATAATCTTTCTCCCTTACGCAACCTTTTTAGCTCCAGTTCAGGATCGTTGGAGCTGTACCAGGTTCTTAATCTTAACTGACCTGTGGGCAACAGTTCCACTCCCAGAACGAATAGCTCTGGAGATTCTTCTTCTTGGGGACGTATCCACTTGATGTAAGTTTGCCGCCTGATATGAAGTTGTCTCTTTCTGGGTTTTTGGAACGCGAGCGCCATACTTCATCAGGCTCTTTGGCTGTCTGCGCTATCCAGGAGACTCTTTTGACTCGTTCTTCGTTGCGAATGACGTGGGTATAATCGCCGAAATCGGCTTCGATGTTCCTGCCTTCAAAGTCTGAGATACCGTTCTCCACGTAGGTAGCAAATACCTGAAAAGCATCTGCTATCGAAACCAAAGGGATGACGGGTATCTCGCTCATAGGGTGTGTCTCCTTACCGGATTATACCTCATGTACGAAATGTTGGCAAATAATGTCTCACAAATTTCTTCTCAGAGACTGATGCTCTTTTGTCTTTGTCGCCGCTTTGTAGTATAATTCTGATAGATATTCTGACGTGGAATGGGAGGAACACAGATTGATCTTCGGACGGTCGAACAAGCTCAAGGATAGCCTGAGCCGCACCCGCCAGTCCTTTTTTGGACGGATTACCGGCCTCCTGGGAGCCAATGAGGTCACAGACGAACTGTGGGAAGAACTGGAAGAATTGCTCATCCTGGCCGATGTAGGAGTGAGCACCACCGTAGAGCTGATAGAGCGGTTGCAGGAGCGGGTAGCCAGAGAGATAATACGTGATACCCGAAAGGTGGAAGAGATTCTGAAAGGAGAACTGGTCCAGCTTTTAGACGGGAAAGGCCCCGGCCCGGCCACAGGACCACGTTTGTTAACCATCATTCTGGTAGTCGGGGTTAACGGTTCGGGTAAGACCACCACCATCGCTAAACTGGCCCGTTATTACCAGGCTCAGGGCAAAAAGGTCGTCTTTGGGGCGGCGGACACTTTCCGGGCCGCGGCTATAGACCAACTCAAAATCTGGGGCGAACGGGTAGGGGTGGACGTTATCCATCACCAGCCGGGGGCCGACCCAGGAGCGGTAGTCTACGACGCCATCCGCGCCAGCCAGGCCCGTAAGGCCGACATCCTGATCATCGACACCGCCGGCCGGCTGCACACCAAATATAATCTGATGGAGGAGCTGAAGAAAGTACGCGGCGTAGCCAGCAAACAGGTACATCGCGCCCCCCACGAAACCCTGCTGGTGCTGGACGCCACCACGGGCCAGAACGCCCTCTCCCAGGCCCAACATTTCAAGGAGACCGTCGAGGTGACGGGCATCGTCCTGACCAAGCTGGACTGCACGGCCAAAGGAGGCATCGCCTTCGCCATCGTCCGCGAGCTGGGCATCCCCATCCGCTTCGTGGGCACCGGCGAGGGCTTGGACGACCTGGCCGAGTTTGAGGCCCAGACGTTTGTGGAGGGCTTGTTCGAGTAGCGAGGTGAAAACATGTCATCCGAACTTGTCACGCTGCTGAAACAACTGCGAGACAAATTGCACCAGGCGCTAGGGGATGACCTTCTGAGTCTCATCCTATATGGTTCGTATGCACGAGGTGACGCGCACCTCGATTCCGATGTGGATTTACTGGTGGTTTTGCGTTGCCTGACTCCAGAACTGGACGAACGAGTGCACGAGATCGCGTATAAGGTGATGTGGAATGCTGACTTTGCCTACATTTTCTCTTTGCACGTGATCGATCAGGCTCATCAAGACCTGTGGAAACGGGAAAATGCTTCTTTTCTGCGGAACGTGGAGCGAGATGGGAAAGTGCTATGGCCGCAGGCAACCTGAAGGAGAGCCAGCGCTGGCTGGACAGGGCGGGCACCAGCTTGATGGCCGCAGAGCGTTTAGTGGCTGAGGGTCTCTTCTATGATGCAATCTCCCGGGCCTACTTCGCTATGTTCTACGCGGCCAAGGCCCTGTTGATCCGGGATGGCTTTGAGACCAGCAAACACTCGGCGGTCATCGCCGCCTTTGGACGGGAATATGCCAGGACGGGACGGATAGATTCTCGTTACCACCGACTGCTGATTGAAGGATTCGAGCGGCGGCAGAAAGCCGACTACGACATGTCCTGGATAGTAGACCATGATGCGGCCAAGGCGTATCTGGCTGAAGCCCGCTCTTTTGTAGAAGCTATAGAGGATTTATTCGAATGAATAAAGTGATAGATGGGATTTTAGAAAGGAATTGGCTCTGCTGCCATTGCTTATATTGAAGATCCTTCTAAGTTGATTATTTACCATGAGATTTGAAAGAGGCTGGAATCGAGGAGGTTATAGAGCCGATGGAAGAGTTGATGAGTCGTTTA
>DAOULT010000022.1:0-15565 GCA_034417895.1 Anaerolineae bacterium
TGAGGGCCGCGGAATAGCCGAAATAGTCACCGGCCGCGCCGTCGCTGGCGGTCAGTTTTTTCATTTCGCCCCAATTGTTCGCCCCGCCCTGGTTCTGAGAGAAGACGTAGGCCGCGCCTTGGCTGGAGTTGCCACCGATGTCGGCCAAATACGCCCCGACCACCAGGGTGTCCCCGCTGAGGGCCGCGGAATAGCCGAAATAGTCACCGGCCGCGCCGTCGCTGGCGGTCAGTTTTTTCATTTCGCCCCAATTGTTCGTCCCGCCCTGGTTCCGAGAGAAGACGTAGGCCGCGCCTTGATCGGAATTGTTCCCACTCGCCCCGACCACCACGGTGTCCCCGCTGAGGGCCACGGAAACGCCGAAATGGTTAGAGGCCGCGCCGTCACTGGCGGTCAGTTTTTTCACTTGGCCCCAATTGTCCGCCTCGCCCTGGTTCCGAGAGAAGACGTAGGCCGCGCCTTGGCTGGAGTTGCCACCGACGTCGGCGTAAGGCGCCCCGACCACCACGGTGTCCCCGCTGAGGGCCACGAAAATGCCGAAACTGTCATAGTCCGCGCCGTCGCTGGCGGTCAGTTTTTTCACAAAGCCCCAGTTGTCATCCCCGCCCTGGTCTCGATAAAAGACGTAGGCCGCGCCTTGATCGGCGTTGCTGCCGACGTCGGCCAAATACGCCCCGACCACCACGGTGTCCCCGCTGAGGGCCACGGAAACGCCGAAATAGTCACCAGTCGCGCCGTCGCTGGCGGTCAGTTTTTTCACTTCGCTGAACGGGGAGGCAACGGCCAGGGGGGCGTCCCACTGGAGCGCCAGGCGGTTGGCCTCCACCGTTTGGGCCGGTGCGCCGGTGATGGCGCGGATGCGTTCTTGAATGGTGGCCCAATCCGCAGCGGAGAGGCCCTCAGGCGCGTCTGGGCGGCCAGGCTGCGCTGGTCGAAACTCTGTCGCCAGAGGGGGGCTGAGGTCAGGGGGCGCGCCATCGAAGCTGACCCCCACGGGATGCTCGATGTCGGCCGCCGCCGGCGCCGGGAAGAGCGCCAGAGCTGAGGCCAGAATGGTCAGCAGGCAAATCAGCCGTACCAGAGAACTCTTTCTTGTCAGCAGGTTCGGTAGATGTTTGGTCTGCATTTGATATCCTCCTTGATATTCTTCTTGTTAGTTAGTAAACTGCGAGTGAAAGTTGTTCGTTCATCTGCTTATCTTACGTCGCTCATGCTTGCTTCGATGCTATCACCTCCTCCTGCCTGCACGTGGTCTCCTGGTCTCAACCTGCCCCCTCTGGCCGGCCATGAACGCCTCAATAGAAGCGCGTCAAGGTTCAAAAAGAGATTTCTCTCACATTTGATGAAGCAAATTATACCACGCCCCCCCCAAAGTCAAGAGAAAACCTTCAAGTTTTGCTAACGGCCCACACCAACCCCGTGAACTTGAGGGTTGGCTTAAAGGTCAGGTGACGTGCCGCCTGATGTTATATCACACTCACCTTCCAACGGCCTTACAAAATGCCTCTCCGACCTTCCAAAAACCTTCCAATTGTAAAAGCCTGGTTGCTTCGGGCCACGCTTCGAGACTGATTGGCTCTCCAGTCAACGGCCTTGCCGCCCACATCAATATTATACCACAAAAAGGTTATTATCAGGTAAAAATCAGGTTAAGGTTGGGTAAAAAATTCTAGAGCGTGTGTTCTAATAGGGGGGGTTGCACGTGAAACATGGAGGTGGTAGGGCACATTGCGAGGGGAGCAGGGGGATTATCAGTCTCCCTGCCCTGCCATCGTGGATAGCTCTTTAAACAACTCTTTGGTGCTCTCGTAGAGGCGCTTGTAGAGCCTGTACTGATGGCCGTACACTGCTTCGTGGGCCGGGTTGGGGTCGAACCGCTGGCCAGGAACAGCCAGGCGCTCGTAAGCCTGGGCCAAATCCTCGAAAGAGCCGACGGCCAGGCCGGCCAGCATGGCCGCCCCGGCTGCGGCTCCCATCTCCGATTGCAGGGCCAGGATGGGCTTGCCCAGGACGTCGGCCTTGATCTGGTTCCACAAAGGACTCTTGGCCGCCCCGCCCAGGGAGGTAATTTCCTTCACCTCGACGCCCATGGCCTCGATGCTGTCGATGTTGCGCCGCACCATGAAGGCCACCGCTTCCATGATGGCCCGCACAAAATGGCCTTTGGTGTGCTTCAGGGAGACGCCGAAGAAAACCCCGCGCGCCGCCGGATCGAACTCCGGGCAGGCCGCGCCCGTCAGGTGGGGCAGGGCCACCAACCCCTCGCAGCCAGGGGGCACGCGGGCCGCCGCTTCGGCCAGGAAGTCGTAGGCGTCGGCTCCGGCGTGGCGGGCCACCCTCTGCTCCGCCTGGCAAAAAGCGTCCCGAAACCAGCGCAAGGCCAGGCCCGCCGATTCGGCCCAGGCCATGAGCATGTAGCCATCTTTCCAGGCGTGGTAGTGACAGGGGATGTTGTATCTCTCGTCGCACAGAGGGCATTCCAGGGTCACGGTCAGAGCCATAGCCGTGCCGGTCGTCTCGGTGACCACGCCCGGCCTGATATTGCCTGCGCTGATCGCTCCCGCCACCTGATCCATGGCCCCGCTGGCTACCAGCGTGGAGGTGGTCAGGCCCGTCTCGACGGCGGCCTGGGCGGTGAGAGGGCCTATCGCCTGGCCCGAATAATGAAGGGTGGGCAATTTGTCGGGGGACAGGCCCACGAAATCCAGCATCTCCGCCCACCAGTCGCCTTTGATCAGGTGCAGGTAGATGGTGGACGACACCACCGCGCAATCGGTGGCGTACAGCCCGGTCAGGCGGTAGATCAGGTAGTCCTCCACCATCAAGATTTTGTGGGTGCGCCGGAAGAGGTCCGGCTGGTGACGGCGCAGCCACAGGCATTTGGGAGCGGTCCAGGTGGGCACCACTTCCGGCTGGCCCGTGACCTGAAAGACCCTGGATACTCCGAAGTGGTCGGCGATGTCCTGGCTCTCCTGCCCCGCCCGATTGTCCAGCCAGACGATGGTGGGACGCAAGGGTCGCCCGTTTTCGTCCACCGGCACGAAGCTTTCTCCCTGGCTGGAGATAGCCAGACCCTTCACCGCCGCAGACTCCACGCCGCTGGCGCTCAACATTTCCCTGATACCCCGGACGCAGGCCCGCCAGTATTCTTCGGGGTCGATCTCTACGGTGTCTACGGTGGGGGTGCTCAGATGGTACTCCTGCACGCTGCTGGCCCTGAGCTGACCAGCTTCGCTGTAGAGGGCCGCCTTGAGCGAGGTCGTGCCTGCATCGAGGCCCAGCAGATAGTCCATCACCTGTCCTCCTACACTATTTCGATGTCTCGCAGACGGCAGAAGGCTTCCAGTTCGGGGCGCAGGTCGCCATAGGCTACGGCGTAGTGCTGGCTGCCCAGGTTTTGCATGAAGTCATCGACCGGGCAGTCCAGGAAAACCTCCATGCTAGGATAGGCCGGACAGCCTATCTCGTGGAAGAGGGGGGGAGTCCTGGCCTCGCCCGTCACCACGTGCAGACGATACCAGCCCGGCTCCGCCACCGCCAGCCGGGCCAGGGTCACTTTCCCCTCCTTATAAACGGTAGAGTTCAGCAGACCCTGGTACAGAGCGGTATGTTTGTCCACCCTGGGACGGCCAGCAGCCAGACAGAAGGGCGCATAACCACAGGCTCCAAACAGGATGCTCGTCTCCCTGGGGTCGTGCACGTCGCCGTAGCTGACCGCGGCGGGTTCGTCCAGCAGGTAATGCATCAGCAGTTGGGTGACAATCAGGGGCACGTCCCCCTCGCAAGAGGCCGTGATCTCGTCGCCGATCATGGACAGGGGCACGCAGGGAGTGAAGCCGTAATGGATAGATAACTCGTACTGGCATTTGACCGTCAGGGCCGACCAATCCCTCTCGGCGGCGATGTCCTTGAGGGCCTGATACATCCTCATGGTTTTCACCAGGTCTTCCTCGTCCACCGCTTCGGTAATGTCCCACTCCTGCCGCGCTTTTTTCACCAGGTCGGTCACGTCCCCTACCTCGTCCATCTTTTTGACCAGGACGTATTGATCCAGTTGATCGATCTCAGGCCCCAGATCGCGCCGGATGGAAACGTGGTCGAAGGTGGCCGGGTACATGCCCATCGAGACGTAGCCCAGAAGCCCGATCCTGGAGCGGGTCATAGCCCGTCTGGCGTAGGCAGCTCTGGCAAACAGCCCGATCTTCTCCCCGATGGCAGGCGCATCCGGCTGGCCGTAGACGAAGACGAAGTTGGCCCCCATCTGCTCCAGGGTGCCGCGCACCACTCCCGCGCCGGGGATAGGCCCCAGGGTCAGGATGTGTCCGTCTTCCTGCCAGGTGGTGTGGCTCCAGAGCAGGATGGGCTTGTGGAGGTATTCTCCTACGGCGGTCATCACGTTGGGGGCCTCCACCCAGGAGAGGATCAGCACGATGATGAAATCAGCGTCCGCCCCTCCTATCTGGCTGGCTACTCGCCGGGCGTCGTCGTGGACGATGACCTGCTCGGTGGTCGTCAATTCGATGCCCAGTCCCTCGATCAACGCAATGGATTCACGGGCGAAACGGTCCAGTAGCTCCTGGGGATAGCCCGGATAGCCGCAGGGCACCAGGACGGCGCGGGGCCTTCCTTCTGCCTTCTCTTGAGTGCTCATTTTCGATTCAACCTCCTCCCAAATGTGTGTTATGCTTCAGATACGAGCCAGAATATGATACCAGAAAAAAGGCAAAAAGAAAAGCCTTGAAAAAAATGCGCCCGGCACCTTAAAAACGACGGGCACGTTAACCAACTTCAGGAGACGCTCAGATTCTTCACTTCAAGATGAGAGGCAGATGGATGGCGCACCCTTTCTCCCCTGTCCAGAAGCCACCGCTTAAAGTGTAGCTCCCGCCGGAAAGCTCCCCGGCGTCGGGCTGGCCGGCCGTCCCGTTCAGGGTGTAGCTCCCATCGCGGGCCGAGGTTGTGCCCCCGCCGTCCACCGTCCACCAGGAAAGGCCATACCCGCCCTGGGCCTGGAGCGCTTCGCTTCCGACCACAAGAGCCAGCAGAAAAATCGCCAGGATGAGCAGAGTCCGTTTCATCGCCCGGCCCCCCGTTGAGCTGCTTCCAGGGCAGCCATCCGCGCCTCCAGGTCGGCAAGCTGTTGTCGCAGAGCGGCGTTCTCCGCCTTCAACTCCTGGACGATTTTGTACAACCCCTGGATGGCGGCCAGAGATACCCCGTCGGCGTCGATGGTGGAGATAGAGGTATCACTGCCCCCCAGGCCGAAGGCGGCGTAGAGGTCCTGGGCCATCGGCCCCATGTGGCGGATAGAGGAAGCCTGGGTCTTGTAGTTCCAGGTGGTGATGGAGATTTCGGCCAGGCGGGCCAGCACCTCCTGCCCGTCTACCGGGGCGAAGTTCTCTTTGGCGTTGCGGTCGGAGGCATTGGTCCAGGCGCCGCCGGTAGTCAGGTGAGCCCCGGTGGAGGTACTGATGAAGACGCCAGAGCCGATGGTGGGGGTTAAATCGTTGGTAGCCTTGCCGAACCAGATGCCCCCGCCAGCCCGCACGATGAACTGGTCATTTCCGTTAGAGGCAATGTCGGCATTGGTGGAGTCGCCCCAGACGAAGGCCCCGTTGTGATTGGCCTTGGCCTGACGGCCAGCGGCGAAGCTATGGTCGCCAGTGGCGGAGTTGACCCGGCCCCCGCCGACGGTGGCCCAGCCGCCGCTGGCAGTGTTGCCCATGCCCCCGCCGACGGTGGCGATGTAGCCGCTGGCGGTGTTGCCAATGCCCCCGGCGACAGTGGCACCGTCGCCGCTGGAGATGTTGGAGGAGCCCCCGCCGACAGTGGCGCCGCCGATGATGGCCTGGTTGGTGATGCCCCCGCCGACGGTGGCGTAGTCGTCGCTGGCGGTGTTGCCCATGCCCCCGCCGACGGTGGCGTAGCGCGCATCAGAGGTAGTGCCAGCATTGTCGCCTGCCCGGTTGTTGTACCCGCCCGCCACCGTGCCATAGTTGTCGGTCACGCGGTTGGTGGAGCCGCTCTCCCCCCCGCCGCCGATGGTGGCCCCATACGCGCTCGAAGTGACGCTATTGTCGCTGTGGCCACCCACGAGGTTGGGGCTGGTGGCGTGGGGCTCCAGGCGCAGGGCGGCAGCGCCGTTCACCGCCAGCGTCAGACTCACGGCATCGGTGGTCCCCAGGAAGTTCGTCCCATAGGTGGTGCCTGAGTTGCCGGTGAGAGACCAGTACCGCCCGTCGGTGTAGATGGTGTCCAATGTGATGGTCACCTCCCCGCTGACGCCGCCGCCGGTCAGGCCGTCGCCAGCGTTGACAGCGGTGATGTCGCCCGCGCCCCCCGCCACCGGCTCGCAGGTCACCGTCCCGTCCTCGTTGACCACCCGGATGGCGTTCCCCGTCGCGCAGGTGTCACTGATCCGTTGTTGGATGGTGTTGGTCACCACGCTGAACTCCGTGCCGCTGAGCGCCAGCCCATATCCAGCGGCGCCCGACCAGGGAGCATTCAGGGCGTAGAGGGCGTAGGGCGCCGCGGTGAGAGCCTGGCGGGGACTGAGGGTGGTGTAGTCGCTGTCCCCGCTGCATTTGGCCGCCACCTCCAGCCAGCGGGCGTCGCCGGTGAAGGCATTGCTGCCAAAATCGAGCGGCACGGTGAACAGCCCGTTGCTCACGGTGCTGCTCACCGTCTGCGTCGCGCCCACCTGCGCCCCGCCGACCTCCGCATCCCACAAGATGAACCGGAAGTCGCAGGTATCGTTGACTGGACTGCCGCCGCTTTGGAGTTGGCCCTGGTAGGTGAAGGCCGTGCCCAGAGCGGCCTGGGGGCTGACCTCGTCCTCATCCTGAGCCAGGGTAGGCCCCACGGCCAGAACCAGTCCCGCCAGAATAAACACCATGACACTAAGAACAATGTAGCGCTTCATTTTTCCATGCCTCCTTATTTGAAAGGAAATTTTTATAACTTTGAGCAAGGTTATTAACTACTTTTCATTGTTGTTCATTTTCTACCCTCCTCTCAGCAAGACAGGTGGAGAGGCTGGTTAAAGAAAAAAGCCACCCTCTTCCTGTCCAAAGGAAAAGAGCGGCGTTATATTGAGACAATGTTGTAACCGCCGCTGTGTTGTCATCATCTATATAATGAGTATATCATAAAATTAAGATTATGTCAAGATGAAAAAAGCACAAGATATATAGTATTATTCTCATACAATATATAGTATATATAATATTTTCAAGAGTTTGATTTTAATAAAACTACTTCTATAACGATCCGGCCCAGGATTTTCCCAGGGAAGGATACAGTACCGGACAACTCTGCGTTGAGTCCCCAACTTGCCATGAGGTCAAAGTTAGAGTACAATAATGGTAATAAGTGTCGAATGTAAATAACACATCGAGGTCCGTTATTAGGGATGGGGAGCAAACCTGAGCGAAGAGCCTGGTTGATCATCTGGGGTGCTTTTATCTTCTTTTGTATATTAGCGACAGGTATTCCTTTTAGCATCTGGTGGTACATTAACAACGACACCAGGGTGCAGTCCACCACTCTGGAAGCCATCAGCGGCACCGTTTTGGTAGAAGAAGCGGGCCGGGAAGAAGCCAAGGGGGTCACCGACGTAAAGAGCGGGCTGCTGGAAGGGACCCGCATCAAGACAGACGCCACCTCCTGGGCCACCCTGACCTTCCGTAAAGACAACGACGTGACCCTGGGCACAGTGACTCTCTACAGCGGGACCGAGATGACGGTTCTCAGGATGCGGTCGTCCAGATTCGGGGTCAGTTCTTTGCCCGATATTATTGTGCTGGAAGTGGAGGGCGGGCGGGTGCGTTTAGGGGTGGCCCCGCCCATTCAGTCTCCTTTGCGTTTTGAGGTGCATACTCCTCACGCCACCGCCTTGCTCCAGGAAGGCAGCTATTCCGTGGAGGTCACTAACGACCAGTCACAGATCGTGGTGCGCGACGGCCAGGTACAGGTTACAGCCGCCGAGGAGACCGCGATCCTGAAATGGGGAGAAAGGACCACGGTGGAGATGGGACAACCGCCCTCAGCCCCCATGCCGGCGGCGCTGAATCTCGTCACTAATGGTAATTTCAAAGAAGATCTATCGGCCTGGCAGATTTATAACGAACAGGGGGTGGATGGCGGTCTGGTCGATGGTCAGGTCAAGGCGGTAGATAGCAGTAACCGGCGGGCGGTCCAATTCTCGCGGACAGGAGAGGACGGCAATCACTGTGAAACGGGCATTATCCAAAAGATCGATAAGGACGTCCGCGACTTTAATTCCCTCAAGCTTCACCTCGATGTCAGATTGCTTTACCAGAGTCTTTCTGGTGGAGGCCATCTAAGTTCGGAGTTCCCTATTATCGTGCGGCTGGACTACAGAGACCCCTATGGGTTTGACCGTTTTTGGACCCAGGGCTTTTATTATCAAAACGAAGACAACTATCCCATCCAAAACGGCGAACACATTCTCCGCTATCGGTGGTATCCCTATGAATCAGAAAATTTGATGGAAACGCTGGGTGATGTCGTGCCGGTTTATATCAACTCCGTGCGCATTTACGCTTCGGGCTGGAATTATCAGAGCGAGGTATCTGAAGTAGGCTTGATCGTTGAGTAGAGTAATGAGCCTTAAATTCAGCGAAGCCGCGATCATCGTCATAGGATTAGCCCTATTCCTGGCTCTCTGTCTGTATCAAATCGCCCTGCCCGGCTTGCACTACGACGAGGCCAGAGAAGCCGGACTGCCAGCCATGCAACTCGTTCTGGGACAGCCGCTGGAGGTTTTTCGGGGGGCTGGTTTTCGCCTCCTGGGGCAGCATCTACCCTTTATGGTTCAGGATTACATCGGGGCGCTCAACGTGTACCTGGCGGTGCCTTTCCTGGCCCTGCTGGGGGTGAGCGTCCCTGCCCTGCGCCTGATGCCCGTCCTCTGTGCGGCTCTGACCCTGCTCTTCACTTACATTTTCGCCCGGCAGTTGTTCAACCGCCGGGTAGCCGCCATCGCCTACCTCCTGTTGGCCCTTAATCCCTCCTTCGTTTTCTGGAATCGTCAAGGGATATTTGTCACTTCCATAACCGCCACTCTGGCCATGGCCAGTCTGGTGTGCGCCTTGTGCTGGTATCGCCGGGGGCAGGATATTTATCTCTACCTGGGGGCTTTCATCCTGGGGTTGGGACTATACGCCAAGCTTCTCTTCGCCTGGTTTATTCTGGCCCTGCTCGTGGCTTTCGTGCTTCTGGACCTCAGACGCCTGCTCAGTCAGCGCGGCCTGGGGCGCAAACAACTGGCCCTGGCTCTCCTGTGCTTTGTCTCTGGTCTCGGCCCGGTGGTGATCTACAATCTCCAGACGGGGGCTACTTTCTCCACGCTGGTCTCGAATTTGACCACCTCTTATTACGGCACAGAGAATCTGGCTTTCTTCCGTAACCTGGGAGACCGTCTGACTCAGTTCAGGGTCGTTCTGGAGGGAGGACACCTGTGGTACCTGGGAGGAGTCTTTGCTGACCGGCTGTGGCCCTATTTCTTCTACGGGGGCTTGCTGGCGGTTGTGCTTATCGCTCATCTCCAGGCTGGCGAGGACAGAGGGCCGGCCCTTTTTCCTTATCTGGTCATCATCTTTGTTATCATCGCCAGTTGTTTCACCGTCTCGGCCCTGTGGTTCACTCACTACGCCCTGCTGACCCCCTGGCCCCCGCTGGCGGTGGCCGGGGCCCTCGATATCCTGGCCCGACGAGGGGGTCTGGGACGATTCGGCCCGCTGGTGGCCCTGGGGGCGGCGGCCATGCTGGGGGTGGCCGATTTACGGGTCGATTGGCAGTATCACTGCGCTTTGGGTCAGAGTGGTGGTCTGGCCGCTCACTCCGCAGCCAGCTATGACCTGGCTGTCTATCTCCAGGAACGCAACCTCACCGCTCCTGTGGCTATGGACTGGGGCATCGCCGCTCCCGTCCAGTTCTTGACCCAGGGCCAGGTAAAACCCATCGAGGTCTTTGGCTACGACGATATCCGGGAGCCGGATGAAGGCTTTGGCCCACGGTTGGCGGCCTTTCTCTCCAATCCCGATAGCGTCTACATATTTCACAGCCCGGAAGAAACGGTTTACCAACGCCGTCAGACCTTCGAACAACTGGTGACCGACAGGCGCAAAGTGAGCCGCGAGGAAGCGATAATTTACCGCGGTGAGAATAATGGGCAGCCCATTTTCATCTTGCTCAGGGTTGAGGATCAACCCTGAAAAGCAGACCCTTCGGGTTTTCAAAACCCCAAGGGTCTGTATAAGGAGCAGGCATAATTTATGGAAGCAGTCGAATCAAGCAAAAGCGAAGAAGAGCGTGGCTCGAAATATTATAAAGTGCTGGTGATAGACGACGAAGAGGACATGCGACGCCTGATCAAGTACCGTCTATCACGCTCCGGCTACAAGGTATATGAAGCCAGCAATGGCATGGAGGGCATACAGCAGATGTACAAAGTCCATCCCCACCTGGTCATTCTGGATATAATGATGCCCAGGATGGACGGCTGGGAGACCTGTCGCCGCATCAGAGAATTCTCCGACATCCCCATCCTGATCTTATCGGCCAAAGGAGATTGGGGTTCGAGGGTGAAGGGCCTGGACCTGGGGGCCAACGACTATCTCCCCAAACCCTTCTCCCTCTTCGAGTTATTGAAGAAAATAGAGGCTTTGCTGGATTGCACCAAATAGACCCTTCGGGTTTTCAAAACCCCAAGGGTCTGTATAAGGTAGTAGGCGATTGACTGCCCCTCTCGACCGCAAGGTCGAGTTTGCATTTTACAGGCGGGACCTTCTCAATTGCTCTTTATACAGCTCGCGGATGTGGTTGAAAATGGCGATGCAGGCCGGACTGGCGTAGTCGGGGTAGGTCCATTCCCAGGCTCGGAAGGTGCCCTTGTGGTAGCGCAGAGTCACCTCCGCAAAAATGCCCTGCCCCAGATAGAGGCGATGACCGTAATTTTTGGTGGTAGCCAGCACCAGCTTGGACTGCGAGATATAGCCGGGGTCGATATTGACGCTCCGCTTGCCTGCCAGCGTCCATTTCATCTCCAGTTGATTGGTGTCGGTCTTGACCTGGGCCAGACGGTGCGGCTCGATCAGGGAAGCAAAAGCCACGAACCGACGCTGCAAGCCCGCCCCGAACTCCGGCGTATAGTAGGTGGTGTGGTCGAAGGGCAACAGGTCGCTTGCGTAGTCGATAGGGCCAAAAGCGCGCTCTAATTCGGTGTGGGCCGCGGCCAACAGGGTCAGGTCGGCGCTGAACAGACTGGCTATAAGCTTGACCGGCAGGGGGTCTTGGGCCTTTCCCATCGGCCTTTCCCCTCTCAACGTCTACTCATAGCGATAAGCCTTCTGGCCCCAGGGGAAACTGCTCTGATCCCAGATCATCATCTCGCCTGAGAGGGGTTCGCGCCCGGAGCCGTCGGTGTTCATAACGTACTCGATGAATCTCGATTCCTCCGTGGAGAAGGTAGAGAAGGCCACCCGGTTGTCGGCCGTCCACTCTGGGGCGCTGTGTTTGAGGTCGTCGTTCGTCAGGTTGACCAGGCCGCTCCCGTCGGGATAAGCGGAGTAAACCTGTTGCACTCCGCTGCGGTCGGAGGTGAAGATAAGTTTGCCGTCGGCTGTCCAGGTCGGTTGCCAGTCGCGGCCCTCGCTACCGGCGAACAGGGTGAGTTGGCTGGCGGTCAGGTTCAGGACATAGATATCGCCGTTGCCGCTGCGGTCGGAGGTAAAAGCCAGGCGCTCTCCCTCGGGGGAGAAAACAGGCTCGTAATCCGTAGCCGGGTCGCTGCTCACCTTTATCTCTTCTGCTCCTTCGGTGCTGACGTAGATATCTCCCTCGCGCTCGGAAACCGTGTGCCGACCGGCTGGCAAGGGAGGCAGTGGCTCGAGGGGTATTTCCACTACTGTGGCCGCGGTAGGACTGGGGGTGGTCGCGATGTGGAAGACTATGGGCGTGGGCGTGTCTGTTGGCCCAGAGGGGACGGCGGGCACGGCAGTATCAGTGGGACGCGGGAGGGTGGGGGTTGGAATGTCTGTCGGTCTGGCGGCAGGGGAGGGAGTATTGGTGGGCTGGAGGGCAGGAGCAGGGGTCGAGGTTGGCGGCAGAGCAGAGGTGGGGGGGGCTGTTGCCTCCCCGGTGGTGAGCGTCGGCTGAGGTAGTAAAGCCCCCTCAGCCGACGGGAAATGCACGCTGCCTGATATGGTATCCAGCACGGGCCAGTAGTGTTCCCACTGTGACAACGGCGCGTCGCTGGAGAGCTTCCACCACTTATCTCCGACCTGGTATACTTCTATCTGCGTTCGCCGGTCTGTTTCGCGGTTGCTTATCTGAGCCATGGCCCCTGTATATTCTCCGCGTGTGACCTCCACGAAATCCCCGAACTCGTTGGCTGGCTCGCCCGTCAACCCCTGAGCACGGGTGTAGGCCAGTAATGCTTCTTTGGGGCCGGCAAAAGGCGCTCCCGCCTCTTCCTCCAGTTTTTTGAGGGCTTCGGTCACCTGGCTCACAGCCACGAATGCTCCGGCCTGGACGTCATCCGCGTTTTCGGCGAAGTAGATAGCTCCCTCGATCTCTTGCGCGCTCCAATCGAGCGGGTAGCTGGCCGCCAACCCTGCGCGCTCGTCGCGGTACTCTTCCCAGGTCAAAGTCTGCGGCTCCAGAGGGAGCGACTTCATTACCAGGGGATAGGTGTAAATGCCCACCGCGCAGGCCACGATCAGGATAGCCAGCAGGCAAAGCCCTATCGCCAGGCACGACCGGCGACGGGCGCGAGGTTGGGGCCCCATAGGCGCCGCCGGATAGGCCGCAGCCGGCAGAGGCCCGACAGCCGGCGAGGGAGGCAAGGGCGGCCCCGCCTGCGGAGGAGGAGCAACTGGAGGAGAAGGCGCAGGCGAGGGGGGAACAGCCGGAGCCCGGGGGCGGGCCGGCGCGGGCGATACCATGGTGGCTCCTACCTCCTGAAAGGACATGCGGATGTCGCCCAGGTGCACAATGTCTCCCGACCGCAATTCCTGGCGGTCGATCCGCTCCTCGTTGACAAAGGTGCCATTGACCGAATTCTGATCCTGGATGAAACAGCGATCCCCTTCGATGGTGAGGACCACGTGGTGGCGAGAGACCTTGGGGTCGTCGAGCACGATGTCGTTGTCGGCCCCGCGGCCCAGCCGCATCCCATCTCGCACCAGGGAGCGCTGCCCTTTGCCCGGCCCACTCTCGATCACCAGCTCGGCATTGACCTGGGGCGGCGCTGAAGCGACGACAGTTTCATGCTCCGTTGTTGGAACAGGCTCAACTCCAGGAACAAGCTCCAGCCGTATCCCGCAGTTTCCACAAAACTGGGTGCCCGCTTCCACCGCTTCTCCACAGTTGGGGCAAAACTGCGGCAGCTTTGCGCCACAATAGCCACAGAAAGTGGCCTTATCGGGCAATTCTCTCTGACAATGGGGACATTTCAAGGTATATAACCTCCTTTAAGCCTTAATATCCTTTGGCTTTCTTAGTCATAAATCACTTTGTTTCTACGAGTAGTTTCCCGCATCTTGGATGGTCATCTCCTTTCCTCTTGCTTACGCCCGCAGCCCGTGCAGAAGGCCATCGTGGCCGCGTTGGGCTTCTGACAGTGGGGGCAAATCCATTCCACCACCTGGCGGCGCACAGCCCCGCATTGGGTGCAGAAGTGCATCCCTTCCCGGTTCTTTGCCCCACAGTCAGCACACACCCAGGTGACGAGCGCCGCAGATTTGGGCATCCCGCACTTGGTGCAGAAGCGCATCCTGTCCCGGTTCTCTACTCCACAGTTAGTACAAACCCAGGTTTCAGGTTGCTCCCCATACAAAGCCTCCCCGCCCGGCTTCTCTGGGGGTTGGGGAACAGGCTCTTTTTCCGCTCTCTCCTCTGGCCGGGGTCGCACCGCTCCCGGCATTTCGAGTGCACCTGCGGGCTTGAGAAGCACTTTAACGATCTCGGCGGCAAGCTCTTCTTCGCCCGCGGTAGCCCTCACCTGAACGGTAGTGTCAGTGGGGTGCTGGACTTTTGCGCTCGAACCTATTTCGGCTTCCAGAGCGTTGGCTTCGAGCACCTGAGAAGTCACGGTCAACAGGGCCGGGTCGGCGACCGTGATCGAGATTTGCGCTCCGCCCCCGGCCTCTCTCCAAAGTCCACCGTCATGGCGTATTTCCAGATAGGCGCAGAGGGTGAAAGTGCTCTGCCCATCGGCTGGCAGTTCCAGGGTTTCGGGAGCAACCAGCAGCCGGGCTTCGACAGGTTTCGCGCTGATGGTCAGGCGTTCTGTCCGTTGAGCGCCGCCAGCCATAACCCTGGCGACGAGGCGGGCAGGGGGCAGGGGGCCGCTTCTGAGTTCTCTGCTGCCCAGGCTGATCTGCGCCTCCTCCGGCGTCGGTGGCCCACAGGGCTTGAGGGTGTAAACTTCGGTTGGCTCCACTTCAAACTGGATGCGGGCGGTGGCTTCGGGATCCACATCCAGCAGGATCCCATCCGGGCCGTAGAGCAGAACCTGGGCCTTGATCTGGGTGGTGGTCTCTCCATCGGCCACCACCGTCTGGCTGGCCGGTTCCAGTTTTAGCTCAGGGCGCAAGGGCTCCAACGTCACCTGGATGGTCTCAGTGAGGGTTTCATCTTCGACCTGGGCGGTGGCGTGCACCGTAGCGGTCAGCGGCTCGTCGCCTACCAGCCGCCGACTGGCGCGCAGCGTAGCCTGGCGACCGAAAGCGCTGGGAGCCTGATCCATCTCCAGGGTGAGAAGGTCGGTCCGTTCGACTGTCATGTGGAGCGTCCGATTGGCCGCCGGGTCTGGACGTGGCGCGCCCATCGTCGGGTCCGTCGTGAACACCACGGCTGACATAGAGACTTGCTCCAGTCCATCGCCGATCAGGGTCACGGCATCCGGATCGACGTAAAGCCGACTGCCTGCCCCCCTTTTTCCCTGCTTTTTTCCTTTCTCTTCTTCAACATCTGGCTCTATCTGCATCTCGACAACAGGCTCTGCCTCCTCAAGCGGTGACGCTTGAGGGAATTCATTTTTGAAAGCAGCGTTTCCGCTTTTTTCCTATTGTACCATATCGGGGGGAATTTTTCAACCTCAGCGTTCCTTGCTTCCTTCGTGTTCCTGGCGTCCTTTGGGGTAAAAAGTTCTGACCCCGATTTCACCATCAAGCGCGCCTTTGTCCCTGAAATCCGTGCTCGAAAAACCGTGTCAGCGGAGACCGATGGAGATGGGGGTAAAGTCAAGCAGGACCGATTTGCACTTTCGCGGATATTGCGGTATTATATTAGCCGTGTTAGCACTCTGGCCACGAGAGTGCTAAGGGGCGGAGATAAACGCCCGTCAGCTTCGGACATTAAATAAAATCTAAAAAGGAGGTAAAAAGACAAGAGATGTCCACCAAACTCAGGCCACTGGGCGACAGGGTTATTGTGGAGCCCATCGAGCAGGAGGAGACCACCGCCAGCGGCATCATCCTGCCCGAAACAGCCAAGGAGAAGCCGCAGCAAGGCACCGTCCTGGCTGTCGGCCCTGGCC
>DAOULT010000023.1:0-73932 GCA_034417895.1 Anaerolineae bacterium
TGGACGAAATCGCCACCGCCGTCCAACAGATGAGCGCTTCGGCCAACGAGATGGTGAGCGCCATGGACGCCGTATCCTCGGTGGTGGAAGAGAACACGGCCGCCACCGAAGAGATGGCCGCCGGAGCAGGCGAAGTGTCGCAGGCCATTGAGGACATTGCCAGCATTTCGGAAGAGAACAGCGCGGCCACCGAGGAAGTGAGCGCCGCCATCGAAGAGGTAAGCGCCCAGGCCGAAGAAGTGACCGCCTCGGCCCAGTCGTTGAGCGAGATGGCCCAGGAGTTGCAAAAGCTGGTGGCCCAGTTCAGACTGCCGGCCAGGACACCGCCGCAAATCTAGCCGCTTTCGCCCACCGCCACTGCTGTGAACCTGGTTCAAAAGGAAGGGGGCACTTTGAAATGTATACGGATTACGTTCTCTTTATAGGAGCTATCGTTGCCGGGGTCTCTTTGGTAATGCTGGTGATGTATCTGATCTATCGCCGGGGGATCGCCATACGCCTGTCTGCGATCATGCTCGGTGGCATATCATTTGCTGGCATTTTAGCTTTCATTCTGGGTAAGGAGGGCATCACGCTGGCGAGGGCGGGCATAGCCGTGGTTGTTGGGGCGCTGCCCCTTGCCGGCTTGTTTGTGATGATGTTCAGGCAAATCATCACTCCTGCCAAGCTTATAGCCGCAGCCGCGGCCAGCATCGCTGAGGGCGACGTGGAGCAGCGCGTGGAGATCAAGAGCAACGACGAACTTGGTGACATGGCAGCCTCTTTCCAGCATATGATCGCTTATCTACAAGAGATGGCCGACGCCGCCGACCTCCTGGCCCGGGGTGATCTGACCGCCGACGTCACCCCTCAATCCAGGCAGGACAGATTGGGCCACGCCTTCGCCCAGATGATCGCCAACCTGCGCCGCCTGGTCGGACAGGTGGCCGACAGCGCCACCACCCTCAACGCCGCCTCCAGCCAACTCTCCGAGGCCGCCGAGCAGTCCGCCCAGGTCACCCAACAGGTGGCCGCCACTCTCCAGCAGATCGCCCAGGGCACCACCCAGCAGGCCGAAAGCGTGACCAGGACCGTCGCCACCGTCGAGCAGGTGTCACGGGCTATTGACGGCGTAGCCAGGGGCGCGCAGGAGCAGGCCGCCGCCGTCAGCAAGTCCGCCGGCATCACCGCCCAGATCTCCACCGCCATCGAGCAGGTGACCGCCACCGCCCAGGCCGGGGCCGAAGGCTCCTCCCAGGCCGCTCACACTGCCCGCACCGGGGCCGGGACCATCGAAGAGGCGATCAAGGGAATGGGCGCCATCAAGAACAAGGTCAATCTCTCGGCCCAGAAGGTCGAGGAGATGGGGCAGCGCTCGGAGCAGATCGGGGCCATCGTGGAGACCATCGACGACATCGCCTCCCAGACCAACCTGCTGGCCCTCAACGCCGCCATCGAAGCCGCCAGGGCCGGCGAACACGGCAAGGGCTTCGCCGTGGTGGCCGACGAGGTGCGCAAGCTGGCCGAGAACGCAGCCGAAGCCACCAAAGAGATCGCGGCCCTGATCAAGGGAATTCAGCGGACCGTGGCCGAGGCGGTGCTGACCATGAAGGAAGGAGCCGCCGAAGTGGAGGCGGGGGTAGGTCGGGCCAGCGAGTCCGGGCAGGCTTTGGAGAGCATCCTGGTCGCCGTCGAAGCCGTCAATCACCAGGTGGACGAAATCGCCGCCGCCGCCCGGCGGATGAGCGCCTCGGCCAACGAGATGGTGAGCGCCATGGACGCCGTGTCGTCGGTGGTGGAAGAGAACACAGCGGCCACCGAAGAGATGGCCGCCGGAGCGGGCGAAGTGTCGGGGGCCATTGAGGACATTGCCAGCATTTCGGAAGAGAACAGTGCGGCCACCGAGGAAGTGAGCGCCGCCGTGGAAGAGGTGAGCGCCCAGGCCGAAGAAGTCACCGCCTCAGCGCAATCGCTGAGCGCAATGGCCCAGGAACTACAAGCCCTGGTGGCCCGGTTCAGGCTGCCGGCCAGGACATCGCCGCAAATTGAGCCGCTTTCGCCCACCACCACTGCCGTGAATCTGGTTCAAAGAAAGGGAGCTTTTTGAAATGTATATGGATTACGTTTTCTTTGTAGGAGCTGTCGTTGTCGGGGTTTTTTTGATAATGCTGGTGATGTACCTGATCTATCGCCGGGGGCTCGCCATACGCCTGTCTGCGATCATGTTAGGCGGCATAGTATTTGCCGGTTGTGTAGCCTTCGTCCTGGGCAAGGAGAGCATCACGCCAGTAAGGGCAGGCATAGCTATAGTCGTTGGGGCCCCGCCCCTTATTGGCCTGTTTGTGATCATGTTCAGGCAAATCGTCACCCCTGCCAAAGTCATAGCTGCGGCTGCGGCCAGCATCGCCGAAGGCGAGGTAGAACAGCACGTGGAAGTCACAGGCCAAGATGAGCTTGGCGACATGGCAGCCGCCTTCCAGCGGATGATCGTCTACCTGCAAGCGATGGCTAACGCCGCTGACCGTCTGGCCCAGGGCGATATAACAGCCGACGTTACCCCTCGATCTGAGAAGGATAAGCTAGGCAATGCCTTCCAGCGCATGGTTGCTTACCAGCAGGAGATGGCTGGCGCCGCTGACCGCCTGGCCGAAGGCGACGTGACCGCCGATGTCACCCCCCAATCTGACAAGGACAGACTGGGCCACGCCTTCGCCCAGATGATCGCCAATCTACGCCGCCTGGTCGGACAGGTGGCCGATAGCGCCGCCACCCTCAGCGCCGCCTCCGACCAGCTCTCCGAGGCCGCCGAGCAGTCCGCTCAAGTCACTCAGCAGGTGGCCGCCACCCTCCAGCAGATCGCCCAGGGCACCATCCAGCAGGCCGAAAGCGTGACCAAGACTGTCGCCACCGTCGAGCAGGTGTCGCGGGCCATCGACGGCGTAGCCAGAGGCGCACAGGAGCAGGCCACCGCCGTCGGCAAGTCCGCCAACATCACGGCCCAGATCTCCACCGCCATCGAGCAGGTGACTGCCAACGCCCAGGCCGGGGCCGAAGGCTCCTCCCAGGCCGCCCATACCGCCCGGGCCGGGGCCCAGACCATCGAGGAGACCATCAAGGGCATGGGAGCTATCAAGAACAAGGTCAATCTCTCGGCCCAGAAGGTCGAGGAGATGGGCCAGCGCTCGGAGCAGATCGGGGCCATCGTGGAGACCATCGACGACATCGCTTCCCAGACCAACCTGCTGGCCCTCAACGCCGCCATCGAAGCCGCCAGGGCCGGCGAACACGGCAAAGGCGTTGCGGGGGTGGCCGACGAGGTGCGCAAGCTGGCCGAGAATGCAGCCGAAGCCACCAAAGAGATCGCGGCCCTGATCAAAGGAATTCAGCGGACCGTGGCCGAGGCGGTGCTGGCCATGAAGGAAGGAGCCGCCGAAGTGGAGGCGGGAGCGGTTCAGGCCAGCGAGTCCGGGCAGGCTTTGGAGAGCATCCTGGTAGCCGTCGAAGCGGTCAATCGGCAGGTGGACGAAATCGCCGCCGCCGCCCGGCGGATGAGCGCCTCGGCCAACGAGATGGTGAGCGCCATGGACGCCGTGTCCTCGGTGGTGGAAGAGAACACGGCGGCCACCGAAGAGATGGCCGCCGGGGCAGGCGAAGTGTCGCAAGCCATTGAGAACATCGCCAGCATTTCGGAAGAGAACAGCGCGGCCACGGAGGAGGTGAGCGCCTCCATTGAGGAGGTAAGCGCTCAGGCCGAAGAAGTGACCGCCTCAGCGCAATCGTTGAGTGCGATGGCCCAGGAATTGCAGGCCCTGGTGGCCCGCTTCAGGCTGCCGGCCAGGACGCCATAGGCAGTCTCAGCCACGACCCCGGCGTCGGTCGCGCCCGTGTCAGTCACGCCCGCAGAAGGCGACAGACACGGTTACGAAGACCCGGCAAGACCTGTAACAGGTAACACGTTATGAAGGAGTATCTCTCATGGAAAACCAACTCGTCGTTTTTGACCTGGCTAACGAGCACTACGGGGTGGACATCGGGGCTGTGGAGAGCATCATCAAGCTGCAACCCATCACCGCCGTGCCCCATGCCCCTGCTTTCGTCGAAGGCGTGACCAACCTGCGCGGCACGGTGCTGCCCGTGATCGACCTGCGCAAGCGGTTCGGTCTGCCGGCTGAAGACCCCACCCGCGACACCCGTATCGTGGTGGTTGAGATAGAAGGAGAGACTGTGGGGATGGTAGTAGACGCCGTGATCGAGGTGCTGCGCGTGCCGGAAGGGGCCGTTGAGCCGCCTTCACCCCTCATCACCACGGTGGACTCGACCTTCATCACGGGCATCGCCAGGGTCGATGAGCGGCTGGTCATCCTGCTGGATTTGGGCAAGGTGCTCTCGCCCAATGAGAAAGCCGATCTCCAGGTCTTTCAACAGGCTCAGGACGACGCCTTGCCGGCTGAGGTCTGAGTTGAAATGGAGGTAGAAGATATTATGGAAAGCCCACTGACCTTTGACATCGAAGCCGATGAACTGGAGATATTCCTCCAGGATGTCAACGAGCACTTGCAAGTCATAGAAGCAGGTATCCTGCGCCTGGAACAGGCGGCCAACCCTGACACCCTTAACGCCGTCTTCCGCGCCGCCCACACCCTCAAAGCGGTGGCCGCTACCGTGGGGCATCATCAGATGGCTGAGCTAACCCACGCCCTGGAAACCCTTTTCGACGCCATGCGCGAAGACGGGTTGGCTCCCACTCAGGCGATGACCGACGAGTTGCTGGCTACAGTGGATTCCCTGAAAGCCCTGCGCGATGAAGTTGTCAGCCTGCAATCCAGCAGCGTAGACGTAGACGCCCTCCTGGCCCGGCTGCGTGCTCTGATGGACGGCAGCGCTGGCGAGGAAATAGCCCAGGCTGACGACGACCTCCCCGCGCCTTCCCCCGCTCACGAGGGGACTGAGGAGAGGCTCAGCCACCAGTTGACGCCGGAACAGGTAGCCGAGGCGCAGGACTACCTGGAAGAAGGGTATGCCATCCTGGAAATTGAAGTCACTGTCTGCGCCGAAGCCGCTTTCGCCCCGGCCGCCCGTCTCTCGCAGGCAGCGATGGCGCTGATGGAGGTGGGCCACATCATCGCCCAACACCCCTCACAGGCCGACCTGGCTAACAACAACCAGCACGATGGTCATCTGTGGCTCATCCTCGCCACCCAGGCTGACGAGGAGGCCGTTGAGGAGCCCCTGCGCCACGTCTCTGACCTGGCTGAATTCAGAGTGCAGCCCTACACCATAGACGTAACCGCTCTTTCAGACCCAAAGGGTTTTGGAGACCCTTTGGGTCGCCTACACCAAGCGCCCACCAGCCAGAAGGAGAACCAAACCGTGCGCATCAGCGTGGAGCGTCTCGACACCCTGATGAACCTGATGGGCGAACTGGTCACCGACCGCACCCGCCTGATGCAGATCGAAGATATGCTGCGCGCCCAGTACGGCAAGGGAGGGACCATCGGCACCCTGAGCGACATGACTACCCACTTCGCTCGCGTGATAGATCAGTTGCAGCAAGAGGTGATGCAGGCCCGCATGTTGCCCATCGCCCATCTCTTCAGCAAATTCCCGCGCCTGGTGCGCGACGTGGCTCGCGCCGCCGACAAACAGGTAGACCTGATCATCGAGGGCGAAGCCACGGAGCTAGACCGCTCCATCATCGAGGTCATCGGCGACCCGCTCATCCACCTGCTGCGCAACGCGGTGGACCACGGCATCGAATCACCCCAGGCTCGGATAGAGGCCAGCAAACCGCCCACCGGCATCGTGCGGCTGACGGCCGCGCCCCAGGAAGGGCACATCGTCATCACCGTGACAGACGACGGCCAGGGAATGGATCCGGCCCAGATATGCCGGGCGGCCGTGAGCCGAGGGTTGCTGTCCGAGGAAGAGGCCGCCCAGCTCAATGACGACGAAGTCATCACTCTCATCTTCCACCCCCTCCTATCGACCGCCGAGCAGGTCACCGGGGTGTCAGGACGGGGAGTAGGTCTGGACGTAGTGCATACCAACGTCAAGCGGCTGGGGGGGGCGGTGATGGTGGAAAGCGAGGTGGGATGCGGCACCACCTTTCGCGTCACTTTGCCCCTCACGCTGGCTATCCTGCAAACCATGCTGGTCGGTCTGGGGGAAGATGTGTACGCCATTCCCCTGACGGGCATCGTGGAGTCGATGTACCTGTCGGATGTGACCGTCAGCAGCGTGAAAGGGAATCCCATAATCCACTGGCGAGATCAGGCCCTGCCCTTGCTATACCTGCGTCAATTCTTTGCCCATCCTCGCCTGGCCGCCGCGCCTCCAAATGGGGCCAGGCAGGCTGTAGTGACGGTGACCTGGGGCAAACTACAGGTCGGTCTGGTAGTGGACAAACTGGTCGGCAAACAGGAAATAGTAGTCAAATCGCTCAGTCCCATCATCGGCAGCGTACCAGGGTTGTCAGGCTGTACAATTCTGGGCGATGGACGCGTCGCCCTCATCGTAGACGTTCCGGGTCTCATCAGTACTGCTATACAGGCCCAGAGACAAGGGATATCAACGTGAACGAACGGACAGCAACCTGGAACCGCTTGATAAGCGGACCACTTTGGAAGAACATATTGCGCATGGTGATGGAGAGCGTGGCGCGTGGCCTGTCGGAGATGGTGGGACAGACCATCAGCAGCGATCCCCCCCGCATAGAGACAGTGTCCCTCGCTCAGATAGCCACGCGCGCTGGCGCCCCTGAAACAGAAGTGGTAGGCATTTACCTCCAGATAGAGGGCAGCCTGCGCGGCTGGGCAATCCTGATCCTGCCGCTGAACAGCGCCCTGAAGCTGGCAGATTTGCTGATGGACAAGCCCCCAGGCACAACCACCAGGATAGGCTTTGTGGAGCAATCAGCGCTGGCTGAGGTCGGCAACCTGATGGTCTCTTACTTTCTCAACGCCGTGGCTGCGTTCACCAGTATACCGAGGCAGCTACGACCATCCCCTCCCTCCGTGATGGTGGATATGCCGGGCACCGTTCTAGACTTATTGCTCATGCCCGCGACCGCGGTGAGCGACGATCTGCTGATCATTGAAACAACCTTCAGGGATACCAGGGAAAGCTTACAGGCTCGCTTCTGGGTGGTGCCCTATCCAATAGATGTCCGAAAGCGTCCGGTAGCAAAAGTGTGAGCATCCTATGCGTGACGGCTCGATTACTCATCACGCCATAGGCCCCACACATTACGTTCAGGAGGACCATATGTCTAAAATAATGATCGTAGACGATAGCCTCTTTATACGTACCCGCCTCACGAAGTTACTCACCAACTCTGGCTATGAAATCGTCATCGCCAGGGATGGTGAGGAGGCTGTGCGCATCTACCACCAGGCCAAACCTGATGTGGTGCTAATGGACATCACTATGCCGCGCAAGGATGGCCTGGAAGCCCTGAGCGAGATTCGCCAATCCGACTGCCGGGCCAAAGTGATCATGCTCACCGCGCTGGATCAGCAGTCGGTAGTGGTGCAGGCCATACAGATCGGGGCCAAAGACTTCCTGGTGAAGCCCATTCCTTCCAAACGGTTGCTCACGACGCTGCAAAAAGTGTTGGGGTGAGGCCCATGGGCCATTCTGTTCGCGTCCTGGTAGTAGATGACTCGGCCTTCATGCGTCATATCCTGACCAGTCACCTGGAAGCCGCTCCCGGCATCACCGTGGTAGGCAAGGCCCACGATGGGCTGGATGCGCTGGCCAAAATAGCGGCCCTCAAGCCCGACGTGGTTACTCTCGACGTGGAGATGCCCCGTATGGATGGCCTGACCGCCCTGCGGCGTATCATGGCGGAATGTCCAACCCCGGTGGTCATGCTCAGCGCCTTCACTCAGCGCGGCACCCGTGTCACCATCCAGGCCCTCATGCGGGGCGCGGTTGACTTTGTGCCCAAGCCAGCTTCTGCCATCGACATCCACAACGTCATCGAAGAGTTGACTGCTAAGGTAAAAATCGCCGCCGGCACGTTCCCTTCCCCCCCTCCTTCCTCTCCCCCATCTCCACAGGCCCCCGCTCCCAAGTTGGGGCTGCGTCTGTTTCGCAACGGCGATCCCTTGATTGTCATCGGAGCTTCCACCGGCGGACCGCGCGCCCTGCAACACATCTTGTCCGACTTGCCCGCCGACCTGCCGGCCGCCATGGCGGTAGTACAACACATGCCCTCTGGCTTCACCCGGGCGCTGGCCCAACGGCTTAACGAAAGCTCCTCGCTCACCGTGCAGGAAGCAGCGCATGGCGACCGTCTGGGGCGCGGGCTGGTGTTGCTGGCCCCTGGCGGCTTCCACCTGCAATTTCAAGGTCACAAACAGGTGATTCTGAGTCAGGGGCCGCGCCGCAACGGGATGCGCCCTGCTGTAGACGTAAGCATGGAATCGGCAGCCGCCAATTACGGGTCGGCGGTGATTGGCGTGGTCCTCACCGGCATGGGTTCCGATGGCACAGCGGGAGCCAGCCACATCAAAGCCGCCGGCGGGAAGGTAATTGCCGAACACGAATCGACCAGCGTGGTCTACGGTATGCCGCGCAGCGTGACCGAAGCTGCTCTGGCGGACCGGGTAGTGCCGCTGCCAAAGATAGCTCCAACGCTCGTAGAGCTGATAGAGTGAGTGATGGAAGAGTACGAATATAACTTTGTCAAATACAAGATACTGAAACTGACCGGCGTGGACCTGGGCTGCTACAAGAGTCCACAGGTGCAGCGGCGACTCAGAACCTATCTGCTGCGGTCGGGGCACTCCACCTGGCCGAGCTTCTTCCGCGCCATACAGAACGATGCGGTGGAGCTTGGCAAACTCAAGGATTACCTGACCATCAACGTGTCGTCCTTCTTCCGCGACCCGGAGAAATTTGAGTACCTGCGGGAGTCCATTTTGCCGGAGCTTTTGCGCGGTCACCCCAGGTTGCATGTGTGGAGCGCGGGGTGTTCGCACGGGCACGAGCCTTACTCGCTGACCATTGCGCTGGCCGAAACAGCCGGCCTCTACCGCCGACATCAAATCCTGGCTACCGACATCGATCACTCCGCCCTGGAGTGGGCGCGGGCCGGCGGCCCCTACTCCGCCAGCGAAGTGGCAAATGTGCCTCCTCCTCTGCTCAGCCGCTACTTCAGAGCCAGCAACAACAGCTATCGCGTCATCGATAACCTGCGGCGCAGGATCACTTTCCAAAACCACAATCTCCTGGCGGATCCCTTTGAGAGCGGGTTCGATCTGATCGTCTGCCGCAACGTGGTCATATACTTTACGGGCGAGATCAAAGACCGACTGTACAGGCGTTTCCACAACGCGCTGCGCCCCGGCGGCGTGCTTTTTGTGGGCGGCACCGAAGTCCTGTCCAGAGCGTCCGATGTGGGGTTTGAAACAGTGGGCATTTCCTTCTATCGCCGCAAAGATGCAACACACCGTTGAGAGCTACGCCCTGCGAGGGCCTGGCCTCCTTTGCCTCATCTACAATCAGCCCTGCTGCTCCAAACTTCCCCGGGCAGGCTTCCCTGGCAACAGAGGAAGGAGGAAAAGACCCAACAGCGTGATGACCGCGCTGACGGTGAAGGCCAGACGTAGCCCCACCAGGTCGCCCAGCGCCCCCAACGCCACCACTGCCCCTGCACGGATGACAAAACTCAGAGACATGTAAACGCCGTTAGCCAGCGCCCGGTTCTCAGGAACGCTCTCCTGCACCAGGGCCATAATGACCGGGGCGATGGACAGCGAGGTGAAGCCCAACACCAGCAAGATGGGAAGCCGAACCCAGTCGTGGACCGCCAGAAAGATGAACATGAAGAGCGGCGTCGTCAGCAAAGAGATAAAGAGCACCAGGCGGCGGCCCAGCCGGTCGCTCAGCGAGCCTCCCACCAGGGCGCCCACCATCCCCGCCGCTTCCAACACCGAGAGGGAGACGCCTGCAATCCAGAGATCAACGCCCTCCTCGCTCAAGAAGGTGGGCAGGTAGGTGGTCAGCGCCGACAACATGAAGGAGCGCGCCACGATGACGCCCCCCAGAGGGATGATAATCGGTCCCATGCTCCGCAACGCCTGCCGCCAGGGGAGCCCCTGGCTGGCATCAGGAGAACGCTCCGGCACGTCTTTGAGCCAGATGTAGAGGAGAGCTGAGGCCAACAGGCCGATGATCATCAGCCAGGGCGTCCCCTCTAACCCCAGGAGCTTGATGGCGCTGACGATCACGATCGGCCCCAGGACACGGCCCAACTCACCGCCCACCATCCAAAAGCCCATGCCCCGCCCCAGATTCCGCCCCGACAGGTTGCCCGCCATCACCGGCACCACGGCGTGAAAGCCGGCCGAACTGAAGCCGGTCACCGTCAGGAACAAAGCTAACACGGCATAGCTCGGCGCCACGCCCAGCAAGCTCATCATCACGGCGGTCACTACGGGACTCAGGATGACAAAATAGCGCAGATTGACGCGGTCGTCCAGGTGGCCGATGAAAGGCTGGAGAAGCGACGGCCCCTGTATGAAAACCGTCAGTAGCCCGGCTTCGGTTTTGGATAAAGAGAGATGGGCGATAAACACCGGCAAAAGGGGCGCCAGGAAAGCGGTGTAAGTATCGTGCGTCGCGTGCCCGGCGGCGATGGTGAGCACCCGGCCCGTCTGGAATCGCTCGTCTTCAGCGCCCTGAACGGCAGCCCCACTGTCAGCTTTCGAGTTGCTTTTGATGTAATCACTTATAATCGGCATAATAACCCCATTATACCACGCCCCCCTCTCCCCCTGCAACCTCCTAATTCCTTCACAATTTCTCATCGTTGCACATTTGACAGACCGCCCCAAAGATGGTACAATAGGCTCGCAAGGCCCTCGACAGAAGATAGCTCAGCGCTGAGGAAGCTTATAAGCTTTAATACCCCGCCTCGATTACCATAAAAACCCCTCAGCAACCCCTGTCTGCGGAATAACCCTTCAAGCTTTCGATCTACGCACTCAGAAAAGGAGGTACATGATAGTGAATAAACTCAAGTTCAGTTACTTCCAACTCACCTTTGGGCAGGAAGAAGCCTACCTTCACCCCGAAAAGACCTACGAGCGTCTGAAGAGATGTGGATACGACGCCATAGAAATTACTCCCCCCAAGGGACGCTATGGTCTGGGCGTGAAGATGGAGGACTACCTTGAAACCCACAAGAAGCTCAAGGCCGACTACGGTTTAGGGGTGTCCTGCATCAACGAGTGTTGGGGCGAAGAGTGGGATCCGTTCTCTCCTACTTACAAGACCCTGACCGAGCCTGAAACGGCAGACCTGGCTGTGTCGGAGACTAAATCCTCGATCGATTTCGCCGCGGAATTGGGGGCCCCATTTGTCACGGTGGCGGTGGCTATTCACGACGAAATCACCCCTGACAACGTAGCGGAATGCACCACGGTGGCGGTGGATGCCTTGCGACGCATGGCGGACTACGCGCAGGGCCAAAACATTCGCCTGGTATTTGAGGCCACCAACCACCTGGAAATGGGCAAGTTTGTCAATACGGTGCTCAACCACAAACGGCTGATCGAGTGGACGGAACGGGACAACATCGGGATTCAAATAGACTGGTTTCACGCCAACTTTGAGGAACTGAACCCCTACGAAGCGGTGATGGACGCTCACCCTCTGTTGTGGCACATGCACTTTCGGGATTCGAACTCTCTCACGCCCGGATACGGGACGGTAGATTTCAAGGCCGTCCTGCGCGCCGTCAAGAAAATCGGCTACGACGGGTATTGCACCATCGAAAGCGCGCCGATGATCCCCGATTCGGACACCGCCGCCAGGGATGGCATCGAATATCTGAAGTTCCTGGAACGCATTGTGGAGTACCAGCTCAGCCCGGAATTCCCCGATGGCTATGCGGTGAGGATGTAGTTAGAGGGAGGCCCTGCTTAACAGGAATGTTCACTTGCTAAGTCTCGTCTTTTATGATATACTGACGACCGTTGTCGAGGAGGAGGCACAAAGATGCCCATTGGCACAAAAGAGGAGGTTCTGGGCGACGTATTCGAAAAAGAGAGGCGGGTGCGGGCTTTCCTCGATAAAGAGGAGCTGGACGCCCTGGTGTTGACCCGTCAGGACAACTTCGCCTGGTTCACCTGCGGTGGGGACAACCGCGTGGTCACCACCGCAGAGGAGGGCTTCACCAGCCTGGTCGTTACCCGCCATAAGAAATACGCCGTGGCCCACACTATGGACGGCCCCCGGGTGATGGACGAGGAGGTCGCCGACCAGGGCTATGAACTGGTGTCCCTGCGCTGGTATGAAAGCAGCCGGGCCGAGAAGGTGCTGGAACTGACCAAAGGGATGAAGGTCGGGGCCGACACCCCTCTGCCGGGCTGTCGTTTTTATACCTCGGAGTTGGTTGACCTCCATTACCCGCTGACCGATCTGGAGCTGAGGCGCTGCCGCTGGATCGGAGCCCGTTGCACCGAGATTCTGCAACGGGTGGCCCGCTGGATCGAGCCGGGCATGACCGAGGTAGAAATGGGCGCTCAACTGTTGGGGGAGTACGGCAGGCTAGGCATGACCATCGACGTGCTCATCGTCGGCAGCGACGAACGCATCGCCAGGTATCGCCACCCCATGCCCACCGAAAAGCGGCTGAAGCGTTACGCCCTGTTACATCCGGCGGCGCGCAAATGGGGCCTGCACGTCAACATCAGCCGCTCAGTGCACTTCAGCCCCCCGCCAGAGGAGACGGCGCGGGCCTACCGGGCGGCGGCCACCATCGAGGCCCACGTCATCGCCGGGCTTGCTCCGGGCGTGCTCTTCTCCGACATCCTGGCCCTGGAGAAGCGGCTCTACGCCGATTTGGGCTACCCGGAGGAGTGGCGCAACCATTTCCAGGGCGGGATCACGGGCTATACCCTGGCCGATCCCACCCGCTGTATGAAGGAGGGCCAGGCCATCCAGCGCAACCAGACCTTCGACTGGTTCATCACCATCACCGGGGCCAAGGTGGAGGAGTTGAGCATGGTCACTGACGAGGGGCCGGAGCTACCCTCTCTGGGCACCTGGTGGCCGCGCCTGACCATCGAGGTGGAAGGCCAGGCGGTCAAGGTGCCGGATATCCTGATCCGTTGAGCGAGAGGCGGGTAAAAACACCGCGCACTTCCAACGGCGAAGGTTCGTTGGGCGCGGCGCTTACCTGTAGAGTGAATAAGGAGAGAGAACAATTATGGAACTATCCGAAATACCCGAGGAAAAATTGCTCTTAATGTACGAGCGGATGCTCAAGATCCGTCATTTTGAGAGCAAGGTCAGGGATCTCTTCGCCACCGGCACGATGCCCGGCTTCGTCCATCTCTATCTGGGCGAGGAAGCGGTGGCGGTGGGAGCCTGCGTCGCCCTGAACGACGATGACTACATCACCAGCACCCATCGCGGGCACGGCCACGTCATCGCCAAGGGCGGAGAGCTGAACCGCATGATGGCCGAGCTTTATGGCAAAGCCACCGGCTACAACAAGGGCAAAGGGGGGTCAATGCACATCGCCGCGCCTCACCTGGGCATCCTGGGGGCCGACGGCATCGTGGGCGGAGGGATACCCATCGCCACCGGGGCCGGGCTTTCGGCCAAACTGCGCCACACCCAACAGGTGACCGTCTGCTTCTTCGGCGATGGGGCCAGCAACCAGGGCACCTTCCACGAAGCCATTAACATCGCCTCGGCTTTCAGCCTGCCCGTGATCTATGTGTGCGAGAACAACCTCTACGGCGTGGGCACCTGCCAGAAGGACGTGCGCAAGGTGAAGGACATCGCCGTGCGGGCCAAAAGCTACGACATCCCCGGCGTCATCGTGGACGGCAACGACGTCCTGGCCGTGTACCAGGCCGTCAGCCAGGCCGCCGCACGGGCGCGAGCCGGCCAGGGTCCGACCCTCATCGAGTGTAAGACCTATCGCTGGCGGACCCACTTCGAGGGCGAGCCTGACACCTATCGCGACCCGGCTGAGGTAGAGGAGTGGCTCAAGCGGGAGCCCATCGCTCCCTTCCGGCGCAGGCTGATCGAGGCCGCTATCCTGACCGACGCGGAGGCTCAGGAAATCGAGGAAGGGGTGAAAAAGGAACTGGAAGAGGCCGTGCGCTTCGCCATGGAAAGCCCTGATCCAGAGCTGGATGAGGCGCTGCGCGACGTGTACGCTGACTGAGGAGGTAACATGAGAACAATATCCTATTCCAAAGCTTTGGGCGAGGCGATACGGGAGGAGATGCAACGCGATCCGGCGGTGGTCGTCTGGGGGCTGGACGTGGGGCTTTATGGAGGGGCCTTCGGCGTGACCAGGGGGCTGTGTGAGGAGTTCGGCCCTGAGCGGGTCATCGACATGCCCATCTCTGAGGCCGGCTACGTGGGCGCAGCCGTAGGAGCGGCGGCCACCGGCTTGAGACCGGTGGTAGAGCTGCAATACTCCGATTGGATCACCATCGCCTCCGACCAACTGGTCAACCACGCGGCCAAGATACGCTACATGTTCGGAGGGGAGTTGATGATCCCCATGGTTTTGCGGGCCCCGGTGGGAGGGTATCTATCAGCCTCCGCCGACCACTCTCAGAGCTTCGAGGCTTTCTACTCCCACGTGCCCGGCCTGAAGGTGATCTTGCCTGCCACGCCCTACGACGCCAAAGGGCTGCTCAAGAGCGCCATCCGCGACAACAATCCGGTCATCTGCTTCGAGCACAAGAGGCTTTACGAGGGCGAGGGCGAGGTTCCCGAGGAAGAGTACCTCATCCCCCTGGGGGTGGCCGACGTCAAGCGCCAGGGAAACGACGTGACCATCGTGACCTACTCCTACATGGTCAGCAAATCCCTGGCCGTGGCGGAGACGCTGGCCCAGGAGGGCATTGAGGCCGAGGTCGTTGACCTGCGCACCGTCGATCCTCTGGACGAGGAGACCATCCTGAAATCGGTGGCTAAGACTAACCACCTGGTCATCGTGCAGGAGACCTGGCCCAAATGCAGCGTCAGCTCCGAGGTGGCGGCCATCGTGGCCGAGAAGGGTCTGGACTACCTGGACGCGCCCATCCTGCGGGTCACCAGCAAGGACGTGCCCACCCCGTTCAGCCCCGTGCTGGAGGAGTACGTCCTGCCCAATGAGGCACGTATAGTTGAGACGGTCAGGAAGGTATTGGGCTAGTCCGATAGCAGGGAGGAAACGCCTCTCCTGGATACCCGACACGAATTTTTGCGGGTAACATGGTAAAAAGAGGGTGCTATATGAATACGCTTATCGTGGACAAGATAGTTGAGCAACTGAAAGCCTTACCGTATGAGTCACAATTGCGAGTGCTCGAATTTACACGCGCACTGGCTCTTTCCACACCTCAAGGGGTTCGAGGTGAGCAACTTTTGCGCTTTGCTGGCGCGATACCATTGGACGAGGTGCAACTAATGCACCAGGCGATTGAACAAGGCTGCGAGCAGATTGATACCAATGAATGGTAACATGGAGGAGAGGCGATGTTACTGGAAAATCAGGTAGCTATCGTCACCGGGGCAGCGCAGGGCATCGGAGCAGCCATCTCCGAGACCCTGGCCGAGCACGGGGCCGACGTGGTGGTCGCCGATTTGCAAATTGATAAGGCTCAAGCTGTGGCGGCCAGGATCGCCGCCGAAACAGGGCAGCGGGCCATCGCCGTGCAGGTAGATGTGGCTGATAAGGCCAGCGTCCAGGCCATGGTCGAGCGGGCCGTCGAGGAGTTCGGGCACATCGATATCCTGGTCAACAACGCTGGCATCCTCAAGCCCCACAAGATCATCGACTTCCCCGAAGAGGCCTGGGAGGCAATTTTCGATGTCAACGTCAAGGGCACCTTTCTCTGCTCGCAGGCGGCAGCCCGCCGTATGATCGAGCAGGGGCAGGGCGGCTCGATCATCAACATCTCCTCCGCCTCGGCCAAGAAGGCCGACCGCGAGGAGTCGGCTTACTGCGCTTCCAAGTCGGCGGTGGTGGGATTGACGCGCTGCCTGGCCCTGGAGTTGGGTCCGCACGGCATTCGGGCCAACGCCATCTGTCCCGGCGCAACGGACACCCGGATGCTGCGGGACGTGTGCGCCGCCATCCCTGGCCTCTTCGAGGAGCTTAAAAACAAGACGGTGCTGGGCAAGATCGCCACCCCCAAAGACCAGGCCAACGTGGTGGTCTTCCTGGCTTCACACCTGGCGGGACACGTCACCGGCGAGGCCATTATCGTGTCCGGCGGCGAGTTGATGGGGCAATAGGAGTTTTGAGTAAAACATAGGAGATTTTAAGATGCTAGGATTGCGTTTCACCGGTAATAAAGGTCTGTACCTGGGGGAGTTCCCCACACCGCAGGCCAGAGGGACAGAGGTGGTGGTCAAGGTCATGGCCTCCGCCATCTGCGGCAGCGACCGGGAGCCCTGGGAGGGTGAGGGGCAGGAAGCCATCCCCGGCCACGAGTCGGCCGGCCAGGTCGTCGAGGTGGACCGGCCCACCTGGATCCGGGTCGGGGACCGCGTGGCCGTCAACTGCCACGTCACCTGCGGCCAATGCCTCCACTGCCTGAACGGCAACTGGTATTCCTGCCCGGAGTTGACCGTCATCGGCATCGATCGGAATGGAGGCGATGCCGAATACGTCCTGGTGCCCGAATCGAGCTGCATGTCCCTGCCCGACGACCTGTCCTACGAGGCGGGGGCGCTGCTGGTGGACATGCTGGGGACGCCTTACCGCGCCTTCAAGCGCCTGCACATCGCGCCCGGCGACACGGTGGGCATCTTCGGAGCCGGCCCCATCGGCCTGACCGCCCTGCTGGCGGCAAAACGCTATGGGGGCAGAGTGGCCTCCATCGACCTGAACGAGTATCGCCTGGCGATGGCCGAGCGCCTGGGAGCCGATCAGGTCATCGATGCCGGCCGGGTCGATGTCCTGCGAGCCATCGAGGAATGGACGGCGGGAGTCGGCCTGGACGCGGCCATGGAATGCGCCGGGATCGAAGCGACCACCCTGCAAGCCCTGGAGGCCGTGAAGAAGCGGGGCACGGTGGCGCTGGTGGGGGTCAGCACCCAGGTGACCATCAACCCCTGGGAGCACCTCATCGATAAGGAAGTGACGCTGTTCGGCTCCCGCAATTTTAACGTGCGGGAGTACGCGGAGATGGTGGCCCTGGTGCAGCGGGGCCTGCCCATCGAGGATATCGTCACCCACCGCTTCAGCCTCCAGAGGGCAGAGGAAGCCTTTGAGGTCTTCGGCGGCGGTCAGTGTGGCAAGATCATCATCCAACCGTGATAGCCTTTTTCGGAGGTAGCTATTATGCCCGTCGAAGTCATCCTGCCCAAACTGGGGTCTACCATGACTCGCGGTACCATCACCAAATGGCTCAAGGCAGAAGGCGACACAGTTGATGAAGGAGAGCCGCTCTTCGTGTTTGAGACCGACAAAGCGGTCATGGAAGTGGAAGCCCGCCAGACGGGGGTGTTGGGCAGGATTTTGGCCCCCGCAGGCGCCACCGTGCCCGTCGCCCAGGTGGTGGCCCTGATCCTTGAGCCGGGGGAGGAATTGCCCAAAGAAGCGCCGCCCGAAAAACCCAGGCCCAAAGCGATCCCTGCCCCTCCTGTGGTGGAAAGGCCGCCAGCACCTCCCTCGCCCCCGGCCATTCGAGGAGAGGGGATAGGAGCGGGAAGCGTCCACGCCCCACGCCTGGCCGAGAGCCTCCATACCACGGCCCAGGTCACGCTGACCACCGAGGCTGACGCCACCGAACTGGTGAAGTGGCGACTTAAGACTCTAAGGGTTTTGGAAACCCTTAGAGTCGGCCCCATCTCGTACAATGAGATCCTGGTGAAGATCGTCGCCACGGCCTTACGGGAGCATCCCCAGGTCAACGCCACGCTGACGGAGGAAGGCATCCAGTTGCTCCACTCGATCAACGTGGGAGTGGTGGTGAATAGCGACAGAGGGACCATCGCGCCGGTCATCCACGAGGCCGACGGTCAGGACATCGTTCAGATCGCCCAAAACTTACGCGCCCTGGTCGAGCGGGCCAAAGCGGGGCAGAGTCGGCCCGAAGACCTGAGCGGTGGAACCTTCACCATCGCCGCTCTCGGCCAGTACGAGATCGACGCTTTCACGCCCATCATCAATCTGCCGGAGTGCGCCATCCTGGGGGTGGGGCGCATCCAGGCCAGGCCGGTCGTCCGCCAGGGCGAGATCGAGGTGCGGCAGATGATGCGCCTCAGCCTGTCCTTCGATCACCGTCTCATCGACGGCGCGCCCGCCGCCCGTTTCTTGCAGCATGTCAAGCATCTGATCGAACAACCGCACCTGATGATGTTAGACTCTAAGGGTTTTGGAAACCCTTAGAGTCGACGCACGGCCCTTCGTTTCTCCGACTATTTTACTGCTCCTGAGCAGCCTAAAACATCCAGAAGTCTTTTCGTCGCCGCATAAAAGTAATCAATCGACCAGGATATTATGTCGTGGTATACGACAGCGTCCTGGCCGGCATCGGCCATCTTTCCCAGGAGATGGTTGCTGGCTCCTATGCCCATGGCGGTGTAATAACCAACCTTACTGATGCCGCTCTCCACTACTTTTCTGTAGTCACTTTCAGCCAGACCTGACCCCCCGTGCATGGTCAGCGGTATATCCACCATAGCGTGTATTTTCCGCACCAGGTGCAGGTCCAGATTTGGCTTCCCCTGGTATACGCCGTGCACGTTTCCGAAGGAGATAGCCAGTACGTCCACGCCTGTCCTTTCCACAAACTCCACGGCCATCTCTGGATCGGTAAAACGGCTTTCAGGCCCGCCCTCCTTACCAAGTTCAAGCGCAGAACCGGCGATGCTGCCCAGTTCAGCCTCCACACAAACCCCGGCGGCATGAGCCACCCTCACCACTTCCCTGGTCTGCTTTACATTCTCCTCGTAGGGCAAACTGGAGCCGTCGAACATGACGGAGGAAGTACCCAGGCAGATGGCCTTAACAACCTCCTCCAGACTTTGCCCATGATCCAGTATGGTAGCGACAGGCACCCTGGCTTTCCTGGCCGCTTCCACAGCTAAAGGCAGACCCAGCTCGATAGGCACCTTTGGCGTTACCCCCTGATTGAAAGCAAGAATGAGCGGGGCTTTCTGCGCTTCAGCGGCCATTATCTGGGCAATTACCATTTCGAGATTACCCACCAGGAGGCTGGGCACTCCATATCTCTTCTTCCTGGCCTCCGCCAGCATGTCCTTCAAATTAACAAGTGGCATGATTCATCCTTCCCTCAGTCGGGCTAATGCTTTGAAGTCCTCTCTCACGTGCTCATAAAGTTGCTTGTAGAGGGCGAAATATTCCATATACCGATCGTGATTCTCTTGGTCAGGCTCCACGGGCGCAGTGTACTCAACCCACTCCTTCGCCACCGAGAAGTCCTTAAAGAGACCAGTGGCTACCCCCGCCAGAATGGCGTCGCCCAAAGGCGCGCCGCCCGTTCTCCGCTTCACCAGCACCGTCGGCACGTTGAAAACGTCGGTAATGATCTTCCGCCACAGCTTGCTGGCCGTCCCGCCCTCGTGGAACACGATGGGGTAGTTGATTTTGAGGCCCGCCTCTTTGATCAGGCGGTACGAGTCATACAAGGCGTAAGCAACGGCCTCCATCATGGCCCTGACGATGTGCCCCTTGGTGTGATGCAGGGACAGGCCGAAGATCACGCCCCTGGCGCGCGTATCCCAGATGGGCGTCCGCTCGCCCATCAAATAGGGCAGAATGATCAGCCCCTCGCTGCCAAGGGGCGCCTTCTCGGCCTGCAAGTTGAGCAGATCGTAGGAGCTGACGCCCAGGGCGCGCTCCGTCTCTACCTCCAGTTGAGAGAAGTTGTCGCGCAGGTAGCGAATGGATTGCCCGCCAGTGGTGGTCGAAGGAATCGTGATGTAAGTGTTCTCGGAATCGATGGTGTAGGCCAGGTTGATCATGGCATAGCCCACCGGAGAGTAGATGAAATCCGTGCTTTTGTGGATGACCCCGAAGTTGCCGACCGTCCCCAGGTTACTCATGATGTCCCCTTCTTCGGTGACGCCGGCGGCAATACAACTGGCATTGAAGTCCACCTGTCCGGCCGTGACGGGAATGCCCGGCGCCAGGCCCGTTTCGGCGGCTGCTTGCGGGGTCACTGCCCCGACAATCTCCTCACAATTGAAGAGGTCAGGCATGAGGCCGGGGTCAATGTCGATCTCCTGTAGCAGTCGTTCATCAAACTTTCGGGCCGAAATATTGTAAGCGACCCCGTAGAAGGCAGCCGCTCCATAAGTCAACACCGCCTTGCCAGTGAGTTTGAGGGTGATAAAGCCGTCGATGGTGAGGGCCTTGTAGATCTGCTGGAAGGAATCTGGACGGTTATTCTTCTCCCACAGTAAATTCACGATGGCGGGATGGTCTTCCATCCTGTTTCCTGAGATCTGGAATATCCTTTCTTCTCCGATGCTCTCCTTCAACCATTCAACCTCTTTCGTGGCGCGCCGGTCCATCAGGTTGTAGGCCCGATGGATGGGGTTATGCTCCCGATCCACCATCACCATGGAGGGCAAGGCGGAGGAGACCACAATCCCTCGCACCTCCCCAGGGTTGACGTGCGCCTGGGCGATGGTGCTCTTTATCATGCGACACGCGATCTCCCAGTACAACACCGGGTCGTGTTCCGACCAACCAGGCTTTTCGTGGATAAACGGGTATTCCTCAAAGGCAAAGCCCAGGACATCCCCGGCGGTGTTGATGATACATGCTTTGGCCCCGCCCGTTCCATAGTCAAGGCCCAGTAAATAGTCCGACATGACATTTCCTCCTTTTTTGGGATCATCCCCTATCTTCCAGCAGAATGCAGCGGCCTGTTCCGATCTCCACTCATTGCCATGCCTCCCCCCGGAGATGAGCAATCGTTCGCCATTGAACATTCGAGCAAATTATACAGATAATTCTCCTGCTTGTCAAGAGCGCCCGATGAGGGTGACAGAGCAATCGATTCATATTAAATCAAAGATACGCCTGATTCGCGGGTCAAATCACTCTCATACTATTGTTATGTCAACCTTAAAATTTAGATGCGCTTGCCCTGCTGAGTGATCAGCCAACTTGACACTCTCACGAGAGCATGTTATAATACGAGTGGACATTTGATCATCCCTGAGCATGTGATCAAAGCATAATCTTGCCAAAGCCTGGTACTGAAGATGGCGGGCATGGATGCTGTGGCTCTGTCCGATTCGCCCCCCCCCCGCCCTCTGGCTACGCCGAAATCGAAAGGGATCCCAAAGTCTGGAATTTGCGTTACCAACCGAGGCAAGCGAAACCGAAGATACTCTAAGAGCAGACCAGCGTCTTGAGGAAGCGGCAAGCAAGGACGTGAATTCCAGGATAGGGAGGTGATGTGGAATCCAGATGAAAAGGATCTAAGTGAAGACAGGCATAGCTTGCCTTATGTGTTAAGCCCTTTCTAAAATTCTTGAGGAGAAAAAAAGATGGATACGAAAAAGTTTAGCCGGCGAGAGTTTCTGCGCCTGAGCGCCCTGACCGCCGCGGGCGTTGCGGCTGCCGGACTCAAGCCGTCCAGGCTAACCGCCGCTCCCCAGGCCGAGGAGGTGACCCTGGACGTTATGTCCCTGGCCGAGTACGAGGGGCCGTACCGCGAGATCTGGAACGTGTTTGAGGCCACCCACGAAGGGATCAAGATCAACGTGTTCTCCATCAACGAGGACACGGCGGCCGCCCACGAAGCCAAGGTGGCAGGAGGGTATCTGCCGGCCATAGAGCTGACCCAAGAGATGCAGATCTTCTTCAACAAAGACAACTACCAGATGGCGGTTGACCTTAGCGCGTTCGACTTCCCCTGGTGGGACCGCTTCACCTTCGACGCCAGGAACGCCTGGGCGGATCTGTACGGCCTGTCCGGCCCCCGCTCCCTGGACCCCTTCCAGGGCTACGTCTTCACCTGGCAGTATAACGGCGACCTCATGGACCAGGCCGGGCTGGATCCACAGCGAGACGTCAAGACCTGGGACGACATGGAGAAGTGGATAGAAGAGGGCACAAAATGGGCCAACTCAGAGCCTGACGTCGATTACTTCTGGAACCAGTCCTGGCACAACTGGGGCTTCTGGCACTTTGTAGAAGTGTGGCCCCTGGCCTGGCAGGACGGTTCCCGAGAGCGTCAGGCGGACTGCTTCCTGGGCAAGGCCAGGTTCAACGCCGAAGACTCGCCGTTCCGCTACAGCTACGAGTGGTATAAGAAAGCCAATGACAACGGCTGGATCCCAGAGAAAATGTGGACCCGCCTGTGGGAAGGCGATATGGAAGCCAGCTACATCGCCGGCAAGTCGGTCATGATGATGCACGGTCCGTGGGTGTGGGACAAGGCCCTGGCTGCGGGCTCCACCTTCGACCAGAGGGGTCTCCCTTCCACGCCGCCGGCAGACGGAGGCCCCTGGCTGCAATACTCCGCGCCGCCCAACATCGACAACCAGTGGTTCATGCGGGCGGAGGTGCAGGAGTTGCCGGCATGGCCGCAGATCATGGAAGCCTGGAACTGGTTCTTCAGCCCCGACGCCATCCCCATGCGGGCGCAGGCGGAAGGCCGCGTCCCTCTGTACACACTCGACGAGCCGTTTGACCTCCAGGGGCCGCAATATCAGGCCGTTTTGAAGGAAATCGGCGCTGAAGGCGGCAAGTGGGAGGAAGCCAGATTCGAAGAAGGTCTGACCGGAACAATTCTGGCCGGCCCTTACCGCAAAAAAGGCTCGAAAGGGGTCTGGGACTGGGAAGCCAACGGCAACAACGTGGTGTTCGCCGACCTGCTGAGCGGCAAGATCACCGTCCAGGAGGCCCTGGATGTCGCCCAGAGGAATTGGGAAGAGAGCTACGAAGGGCTGCCGCTGGAGTAGTCCCCCCTCCCGTATCTCGTAGAGGCACACCCCCCCAGACGGGGTGTTCACCACATCAACCACGATCTTACAAGATCAAAGGTGATAAGGAGGTGATGTGGAATCTGGATGCAAACAGGTATAGGCTTTCGTGTGTGTTAAACCTTTTCCAAAATTCTTGAGGAGAAGAAAGGAGAAGAAAGATGAAAAAGTTTAGTCGGCGAGAGTTCCTGCGCCTGAGCGCCGTGGCTACAGCGGGCGTGGTGGCTGCCGGCCACCTGCCGGCCTCCACTGCCATCGCCGCTCCCGCAGCCGAGGAAGTGACCCTGGATTGCATGTCCCTGGCCGAGTACGAGGGGCCGTACCGCGAGATCTGGAACGTGTTTGAAGCCGAGCACGAGGGGATCAAGATCAACACGTTCTCCATCAACGAGGACACCGCCGCCGCCTACGAAGCGAAGGTGGCGGGCGGGTATCTGCCGGCCATCGAGCTGACGCAGGAGACCCAGATCTTCTTCAAGAAAGACAACTACGAGATGGCGGTCAACCTGGGCGAGATCGAGTTCGAGTGGTGGGATCGCTGGCAATTCGACGCCCAGAACGCCTGGCCGGACATGTTCGGCCTGCCTGGCCCCCGCTCGCTGGACTGCTTCCAGGGATACGTCATGACCTGGCAGTACAACGGCGATCTCATGGAGCAAGCCGGCCTCGACCCACACAACGATGTCAAGACCTGGGGCGACCTGGAGAAGTGGCTGGATGAAGGCTCGGAGTGGGCCAAGAAGACCGACGGAGTGGACTGGTTCTGGAACCAGGCCTGGCACAACTGGATCTTCGGCCTGAACTACACCGACTGCATCCCGTTGGCGTGGGAAGATGGTTCACGGCAGCGGGGAGCAGACTGCTTCATGGGCAAGGCCAAGTTCAACGCCGAAGACTCCCCCTACCGTCACTACTACGAGTTCTACCTGAAGGCCAAAGAAAGAGGCTGGATAGCGGAGAACATGCCCAGTCGGCTGTGGGAAGGCGACATGGAAGCCAGCTATATCGCCGGGAAATCGGCCATGATGCTGCACGGCCCGTGGGTGTGGGACAAGGCCCTGGCTGCTGGTTCCACTTTCAAGCAGGAAGGGCTGCCCGCCACGCCGCCAGCGGAGGGACAAGTGTGGATGCAGAGCGCCCTGCCGCCCAACATCGACAACCAGTGGTGGATGCGGGCCGGCGAGCAGGAGCTACCCATCTGGCCTCAGATCCTGATCGCCTGGAACTGGTTCTGGAGCCCCTCGGCGGTCGCCATGCGGGCCCAGGCTGAGGGCCGCTGGCCGCTGTACGATCTCGACGAGCCGCTTGACCTGAAGGGCCCGCAGTACCAGCAGGTGTTGAAACACGTCGGCAACCCTGACGGCATGTGGCCCGAGTGCAAGTGGGAACAAGATTGGACCGGGAACGTGCTGGCCAGTCCTTACCGCAAGAAAGGCGCGAAGGGGGTCTGGGACTGGGAATCCAACGGCAATAACGTGGTGTTTGCCGACCTGTTTGCCGGTAAGATCGACGTCCAGGGAGCTTTGGACATCGCTCAGAAGAACTGGGAAGAGAGCTACGAAGGGCTGCCTGTAGAATAAGCATAAAGCAACTCTTCCTCACCTGACTCAGGGCGGCCCACCGTAGATGTGTGGGCCGCCCAACAAGTCAGGTTAGGTCGCGCCAGCCCCTCACCCCCCGCGCCCAAGGCAAAGCGGAGGGCGGAGGTGAGGGCTGTCTTCGGTGAATGGTATGCACTTATCTCATGGAGGGCTATGATGCAAGTCGCACCTGCAAAATCTCTTGGTGATGAAATATCCAGACGCCCGGCCAAGAAAAAACTAAGCAAACTCGAACGCACTCGCATCCTGGGAGACTGGGCTTTCATATTACCTCAACTGGCGATATTCGTCTTACTGACCGTCGTCCCTTTCTTCGTGGCCATCCCTATTCTATTTACCGACATGTCGCAGTTCAACGATCCGCAAATAAATCCGGTTGGATTCCGCAACTTCACGGCGCTCTTCACCGATCCCAGCGTCCAGGCCGATTATCTGCCGGCTCTGAGAAGAACCGTGATTTTCGTAGTGCTCAACTACACCACGGTTTACATCTTCGGGCTGACCCTGGCTTTGCTGATGTACGAAGTCGGGTTTCGGGGGGGATTCTTCACGGTGGTCTACCTGCCGCTGATGGTCTCCGGCCTGGCAGTCGGTTATATAGCCGTGATGCTGTTCGCCAAGGAAACCGGCACGGCCAATCTCCTCCTCATGGAGCCAGGGCTGCTCAAGACGCCCCTTAACATCTATTCGGCTGAGGGGACGGCCTTCATCCTGCCCTTGCTGGTGGGCTGGCGCTATGCCGGCTACAACATGGCTATCTTCCTGTCCGGCCTGCTGGGCATCCCTAAAGAGACCATCGAAGCCTCCATCGTGGACGGGGCGTCGTACTGGCAGCGGCTGTGGCAGGTCTACTTCCCCCAGATGTGGCCCTCTTTCATCCTGGCTACGACCATGTGCCTGATCGGTTCCTTTGCCGTCTTTGACGAATTGGTGGCTATGGGCGCCCTGTACGTCAACCCGGAGGCGAAGCTGCTCAGCATCCTGTTCTTCACCTACGGCTTCCAGGTCGAGCGGTTGGCGATGGGGATGACCCTGGCCGTGGAGACCTTCCTGCCATTGGTTATCCTGGGCGTGGCCTTGCAGCGCTTGCAGCGGCGACTACAATATCAGTAGAGGAGGGAACAACAGCGATGGCGCAATCGAATGCTCTCACAGAACTCCAGGCTTCACGCCCCCCAACGTTCACCTTTGCCCGGCGGAGACTGTTTCTCAGGGTGTTTGCCACCGCAGTGATGGTGGTCTACACCATACTGACCATATTTCCTTTCTATGCCCTCTTTGTGCGCTCCTTTGTGAGCACCAAAGACTCGGCGGATTTGCACCTCTGGATCCCGAAGGCGGACGAAGTCAACCTGGAGCAACAGGTCGGGAACCTGGCCGTCTTTTACGATCTGGACTTGAGGAATATGAAAGACGCCCTGGGCATCCCTCAGACCGAATTTCTAATGGCCCGCACCACGCTGCGGGAAGTGGCCGAAACTTACAACATTCCCGAACAGAAGATACGAGATTTCTTTGCCGGATTCTACACCTACAATGGCTGGATTACGCTGCTGACCGGCACGTTGCAAGGCACCACCTTCTGGGCCACCCTGGTGAGAACGATCCTGATCACTCTGGTAAGTTTATTTATCCTGATCGTCCTCTCCATTCTCACGGGCTACGGGCTGGCCGGGCTGCGGCGTAGAGACCAGATGGCCGTTTATAACCTCTACCTCTTGCAGATGGTCATTCCCGCCATGCTCATCCTGCTGCCCCAATACCAGATGCTCCAGTGGTTCTTCAAGCTATTTCCCAGCTACAGCGCACAGGGCAGTTTCACGCGTCATGCGCTCCAGCTTCTGGCGATGGTTCTGATCAACATCAAAGGCACGGCCCTGTCTACCATGCTGTTTACCTCCGCCATCTCTGACATTCCTAAGGACATCGAAGATTCGGCCATGATCGACGGCGCCAGCAGGTGGCAGTATGTCCGTCACATTTTGTTCCCACTCCTGAGAGTGCCCATTGTCAGCCTGATCGTTATCCAACTGCCCTTAATTTACAACCAGTTCTTGGAGCCTTACGTCTATCTGGACCCGGCTAACTCGACCTTGCTGCCCTTCATCCAGAGCGTCTCAGGCCAGTTTTCGACGAATTTCCAGGTGATATATTCGTGTATCTTTGCCTCCGTCGTTCCCCTGGTGGTCGTTTACCTGCTTTTCCGCAGCTTCTTCGTCGAGGGTGTGCTGGCGGGGGCGATCAAAGGATAGGTCAAAGGATAGGATGGAAGCAATGCCCAGCTCGAAAACTCAACGCGTTATCTTTCAACCCTCCACTTATCAGGGCATACAACGGGGCGTCAATCAGATGGTGGAGGCCATCCGCCCCACTCTGGGGCCGCGGCCGCGCATCGTGGCTATCGATCGGGGTTTCGATAATAAAATGCCCGAACTCCTGGACAATGGCGGCACCATTGCCCGACGCATCATCCAGTTGCCGAACGGCGACCAGGATATGGGGGCCATGCTCGTCCGCGATCTTCTATGCCAGTTACAGGATCAGGTGGGCGATGGCACCGCCACCGCCGCGGTGCTATTCCAATCGGTCTACAACGAGGGGATACGCTATCTGGCTTCCGGGGGCAATGCCATGCGGTTGCACTCCTACCTGGAAAAAGGCGTAAAGGTCATCCTCGACCATCTGACGGCCCAGACCATTCACCTGGCAGGCAAAGATAAACTCGCCCAGGTGGCGGAGACCATCTGTCACGACCCCCCCCTGTCCAGGCTGCTGGGCGAGATTTTCGACATCATCGGCGAATATGGCCGACTGGAAATCCGGCCTGGCCGTGGCCGGGACCTGGAACGAGAGTACGTGGAAGGGATGTATTGGGAGCGTGGCCTCCTGTCCCGCGAAATGATCACCGACCACAAGCGGCTCAGAACAGAGTTCGAAGAGGCCGCCATCCTGATCAGCGATCTGGAGATCGAAGACCCACGCCAACTTTTCCCGGCCCTGGAACTGGCTATCAGAGCCGACATTCGCTCCCTGCTGATCGTCGTCAGCAAGCTTTCCGATAGCGCCATAGCTTTCCTGCTGGCGAACAAGAATCCCGAAAAATTCCAGGCCATCGCTGTGAAAACCCCCGGCTGGACCAGCGATGAGCAGGCCGCGGCCCTGGAAGACCTGGCAGTTTTGACCGGCGGGCGTCCTTTCGTCAGGGTCGCCGGCGATACGTTCAGCCCCATAAAACCGCAAGATTTTGGACATGCGCGCCGGGTGTGGGCTGATCGTCGCAACTTTGGGATCATGGGGGGCAAAGGGTCCCCACGGACGCTGCGTCGCCACATTGCCACCCTGCGCGCCTCTTTCGAACAGAGCGACGATCCGGTCCTCCGCGAGAAGCTTTTGAAACGAATCGGCAAGTTGCTGGGTGGGTCGGCCACGCTGTGGATTGGCGGCGCGACCGAGCTGGAGATCGAGGCCCGCCGGGAACTGGCAAAACGGACGGCGGCGGCCACGCGGGAAGCGATGATGGAAGGCGTGGTACCTGGCGGCGGCGTGGCGCTGCTGGCCTGTCGCTCAGCGCTCAAGCAAATGCTCGATCAAAGCGCCGCTCCCGATGGGCGCGCCGCCTATCACATTTTGATGAAGGCCATGGAAGCCCCGTTTCGCGCCATCGTCGCCAACGCCGGCTACGACGCCAGCGAAGTCAGGGCCGAAACCAAACTGGCCGGGCCAGGCTACGGGTTCGACGTGATCTCGGAGCAGGTGACCGACATGGCGCAGGCGGGCATCTACGATGCGGCCATCGTGCAGAAATCGGCTGTATACGCCGCCATCACCAGCGCGGCCCAGGCCCTGACGATTGACGTCCTGATCCACCGTCCAGAGCAGCCTGAACACGCCACCGTACACACACCAAAAGGCAGGAGAAAACGACTATAACTGACATGGCAGAAAAGACTGAAGTTCCGGACATTGTTTATTCTCTGGCAGCGTCGCCTGACTTCGCTCAGGATGGCGTTTGCTTTGCGGCCCGCGCTTCGGGGCTGTACCGCTCCGACGATGGGGGCCTCACCTGGCAGAACGCCTATGCCTCATTAGAGCTTGACGCCCCTCTGACGACCGCAGCCGTGGCCGTGTCGCCCCACTTCGAGGCTGACCGAAGCGTGTTCGCCGGGGTGGCGGGTGGCATCCTGCGCTCAGTTGATGGCGGCCAAAACTGGCACGTCGCCAGCCTACCCTCGCCACCGCCGTTCGTCTCCACCCTGGTTGTGTCGCCCAATTTCGCCCACGACGGCACGCTGCTGGCCGGGACAATGGAGGACGGCGTTTTCCGCTCGGCCGACCGGGGCGGCCACTGGTCTCCGTGGAACTTTGGCCTGTTGGATTTGAATGCGCTATGCATGGCTATCTCCCCTGACTTTGCCCACGACGAAACGCTTTTCGTGGGTGTAGAGAGCGGCATTTTCCGCAGCACGAACGGCGGTCGGGCCTGGCGAGAGGTGAACTTTTCTCCAGACTTTGCGCCGGTGGTCAGCCTGGCCCTGTCCCCGGACTACGCCCGTGATGGCGTCCTGTTCGCCGGCACGGAATGCTGCGGCCTCTTCTATTCAGAGGACAGAGGACAGACCTGGACGCGCCTGGGCCAGGACGTGGCGACCGACGCCGTGAACGCCATCATCCTCTCGCCGCAGTTCCCCGAAAAACCGCGCATCCTGGCTCTGCTGGGTGGGGCGCTGCTGATCTCAGGCGATGGCGGTCGCCATTGGTCGGAATGGAAAACCGGCCTGTCCACCGAGCAGGGCATGGTGTCCGTGGCCGCCCCGCAAGGGCTTGACCCGCAGGCCCCGCTGCTGGTCGGCCTGGTAGAGGGTGGCGTGCTGCGGCTCTGACGATCTTAACTCATTACTCCACCAAACAGATTTTGATAGCTTGTAGTAACGACTTTGGTCGTCGTTGAAGCGGAAGAAGCGACTGAAGTCGCCACTACGCACTCATCATAATCGCCGTAGTGAGGCACTATCAAACACGACAAGGTAAGAGAAGGAGTGAACATGACAAAAAATACACAACAGACAGCCATCGCCGAGGCGCTGGAGGAAATCAAACTGATCGACACCCACGAGCACATCGCCCCCGAAGCGGTGCGCCTCAGTCTGAAACTGGACTTCACGTATCTCCTGTCCCACTACCTCAGCAGCGATCTGGTCTCGGCGGGTATGTCTCTGGACGACATGGAGGCTATCCGCGCCCCGGGCCGGAAGATGCTCGAAGCCCTGATAGAGCGCTTACATCCTCGCGACCCGGATTACCCTTTCCCTGAACGCCTGCCCCTGGAGGAGCCATCCCTGGAGGAGAAATGGCGGCGCTTCGCTCCCTTCTGGAAGAAAACCCGTAACACCGGCTACGCCCGCTGCATTCTGATCGCCATCCGCGACCTTTTCGAAATAGACGACCTGAACGAGGAGACTTGCCAGGCGCTCTCTGAGGCGCTTCAGGCTTCCAACAAGGAAGGCTGGTACCGCTACGTGCTCAAGGAGCGGGCCGGGATCGAGGTCAGCGTGCACGACTTTGGCACCACGGACGTGGACCGTGATTTCTTCGCGCCCTCCATTCGCTTCGACCGTTTCGTCGATATCCGCGACCCCCTTGACCTGCGCCGTCTGGAATACGACACGGACACAGCCATCCAATCGCTGGACGATCTCATCCAGGCTCTCGACATGGACGTGGCCCGCCAGGTGGAAAAGGGCATGGTCGCCATCAAGTCAGGTTTGGCTTACGACCGCGTCATCTATTACGGGGAAGCGACCCATCACGAGGCCGAGCAGGCGTTCAATCGCCTCTTCCGTCACCCGCAGGAAAGGCTCTCCTGGGAGGAAGCCAAACCTCTCCAGGATTACATGATGCACCAGGTCATCCGCCGGGCCACCGAACACGGCCTGCCCATCCAGATTCACAGCGGCTTGCAGGAGGGCACCGGCAACGTCGTCACCAACAGCAACCCCACGCGCCTGACCAACCTGTTCCTCCGGTACCCCAGGGCTTGCTTTGACATATTCCACGCCGGTTATCCCTACCACAGCGAACTGGCTACCCTGGCTAAGAACTTCCCCAGCGTCTACGCCGACATGAGTTGGATGCACATCGTCTCGCCCTGGATGGCGGCTCGCATCCTTCACGAATGGCTGGAGACCATTCCGGTCTGTAAGATTCTTGGTTTTGGGGGGGACTTCACTATCGTGGAAGGGGCCTATGCTCACTCGCGCCTGGCCCGGCAGGTGATATGCCGGGTGCTGGCAGAGAAGGTCGAGGCCGGATACTGCACCGAGCAGGAGGCCCTAGCCTTCGGGCGGATGATCTTGCGGGAGAATGCGCGGGAATTGTTCGGGCTATAATAGACGGGGTGCTGCCGCCCTCCTTTACCGCGCCCAACAAGTTCCTGGTATAACTTTAGCCCACATCGGGTAGAAATTAAATTAAAGGGGGAAAGATCAGGTGGCTTCCGTCTCTGATCGGCGCCGACTCCTTTACAAAATAGCCAGAGCATATTATGTTGACAATCTAACGCAGGCCGAAGTGGCTAAAAGATTCGGCCTCTCTCGTCCCAGTGTCTCGCGTCTGATAAAGCGCGCCCATGAAGAAAAAATCGTCCAGATCACCCTGTCTCCTCTGGTCGGAGGATACGCCGACCTGGAGCAAGAGCTTGAGGCCCAGTACAGACTTGACGAAGCCATCGTGGTGCCGATCTCGGATTACGATGATACTCTGCAAATAGTCCGCGATTTGGGAGCGGCCACAGCCGACTATCTGGTTCGCTGCCTGCGGGGAGACGAAATTTTGGGCCTGTCCTGGGGGACGACCCTGCTGGCTACCGTCGATGCCCTGCCCGCCAAAAACTGGCCCAATCTGCAAGTGGTGCAGCTCCTTGGGGGGCTAGGCTCACCTGAGGCGGAAACCCACGGCACGGACCTGGCCCGCCGCACGGCCTCTGCTTTCGGCGCTCGCCTGCACCTGTTGCCTGCGCCGGGCGTCGTGGCCAGCAAGGCCGTGCGCGATGCGCTCCTGTCTGACCCTCAGATTTCCGACACCCTGGCTCTGGCTGCCTGTCTCGATGTCGCCCTGGTAGGCATTGGAGCCCCTACTCCCAACTCGGTGGTGATGCGGGCCGGCACCATCCTTTCTCCAGCAGAGCTTGAACAACTTAAACGACAGGGCGCGGTCGGCGATATCGCCCTTCGTTTCTTCGACGAAAACGGCCAACCGATAGATAAGGCCATGAATGACCGCATCGTGGGCATCACCCTGGACGAGCTGCGGCGCACCGAGCGGGTCATCGGGGTGGCCGGTGGTCGGGGTAAATTTGAAGTCATCAGAGGAGCTTTGCGCGGCAAGCTGATCACCACCTTGATCACCGATAACGTGACTGCTCAAAAGCTGATTCAAGACCCAGACTGATTAATATCTCTCAGCAACATATGTTTTCAAAAAATCAGGAGGTTAACATGAATAAAACAACCCTGGCCGTAATCGTGGGCAATCGGGATTTCTTCCCCGATCAACTGGTCAGCGAAGCACGCGCCGATATCCTGCCCCTGCTCGAAGCGGAAAACATCAAACCCGTCATCCTCGACGAGCAGGCCACCAAATCAGGCGGCGTCGAAACCTGGGAGGACGCCCAGAAATGCGCCGCCCTGTTCCGCGCGCATCGCGAGGACATCGACGGCGTCCTGGTCGTGCTGCCCAACTTCGGAGACGAAAAGGGCGTGGCCGATACCATCAAACTTTCGGGCCTGAAGGCGCCCATCCTGGTGCAGGCCTACCCCGACGCTCCGGGTCAGTTCACCATTGAGCGCCGCCGAGACGCTTTCTGCGGCAAAATCTCGGTGTGCAACAACCTGCGTCAATACGGCTATCCCTTCTCGCTGACCAAACTGCACACCGTTTATCCCACCACCGACGATTTCAAGGCCGATCTCAGGAAATTCGTGGGGGTGTGCCGGGTGGTGAAAGGGATGAAAAACGCCCGCCTGGGCGCGGTGGGCGCCCGTCCCGGGGCCTTCAACACCGTGCGCTTCAGCGAAAAGCTGCTGCAAAACAACGGCCTCACCGTCACCACCATAGACCTGTCGGAAATCTTCGGCTTGGCGGAGAAGCTGGCCGATGACGACGCCCGGGTCAAAGAATTCCTGGAGGCCATCAACGCTTACACCAACACCGAGGACGTACCTGGCCCCTCGCTGGTCAAGATGGCGAAGCTGGGGCTTGTCATCGACGACTGGATGCAAGCCAACAGCTTGAACGCCACCGCGGTCCAATGTTGGACTTCGATCCAGCAGAACTATGGGATCAACGCCTGCACGCTGATGAGCATGATGAGCGAGAAACTGATGCCCAGCGCCTGCGAAGTAGACATTACCGGGGCGGCCTCGATGTACGCCCTGCAACTGGCTTCGGGCACTCCCAGCGCCCTGGTCGATTGGAACAACAACTACGCCGACGACCCCGACAAGTGCGTGCTGTTCCACTGCGGCAACTGGGCCAGGAGCTTTTTCCCGGAAACCAAAATGGCCTACGCCGACGTTCTGGCTACCACGCTGGGCCAGGAAAAAACCTATGGCTCAATTGCAGGCCGCGTGCCCGCCGGCCCGGTGACCTTTGCCCGGCTCACCACCGACGACCTCAACGGCCAGATCAGCACCTACCTGGCCGAAGGGGCCTTCACTGACGATAAGCTCGAAACCTTTGGCAGCCGGGCGGTGGTCGAGGTGCCGCGCCTGCAAGAGCTGCTGCAATACATCTGCCAGAACGGTTACGAGCATCACGTGGCGATGAACGCCTCTCACGTGGCTGACATTTTGGCCGAAGCGTTTGAGACCTACCTCGGCTGGGAAGTATACCGACACTCATAGAATTTTTTTTGTCTCAGGGGCCTGGCACTTCCAAAGCGCCAGGCCCCTGAGAGCCTCTTAAAGGGAGATGAGCGATGAATTCTCGCCAGCGAGTGATGACCGCTTTGAACCACCAGGAACCGGATAAAGTCCCCCTCGACCTGAACGCCACCCTGGTGACCGCCTTAACGCGCACCGCCTACGACGCTCTTCGGGAAATGTTGGGTCTGGAACCAGACCCGGACCCTAACATCTCCAGCCGGGAGATGGACACTGTCCGCTCCCTGGAGGACCTGCTATTGCTATACGAAATAGACACTCGTTGCATCCACATGAAAGCCGCCCTCCTGTCTCAAGGCCGGGAGATGCCCGATGGGACTTATTACGATGATTTCGGCATCCGCTGGAAAAAGGCGGCCTATTACTACGACGCCATTGAACGACCATTGAAAGAGGCGACCATCAGCGACCTGGCGCACGCCCAATGGCCCGACCCTTACGATCCAGGCCGGGTGGCCGGTCTGCGGGAAGAGACCAAAGCGGCCTGCCAGAATACTTCGTATTGCCTGGTTGCTGACATCATGTGCCTGGGCCCATTCGAGGGCGCCTGCTTTACGCGCGGCTACGATCAATTTCCGGTCGATCTGTATTGGGATCGTCCCTTTGCCGAAGCGCTGCTCGACAAGATCACCGAGACCGACATCGCCCTGTGGGACGTTTTCTTGAGCGAGGTGGGCGATTACGTCCAGGTCGTGGCCCAGGGCGACGACCTGGGCATGCAGACAGGCCCGATGATCAGCCCCGAAATGTATCGCCAGATCGTCAAACCGCGCCACAAACGGATGTTTGACTTCATTCATTCCAAAACGGACGCTAAATTTTTCCTGCACTCCTGCGGCTCGGTCTACGACCTCATCCCCGATTTTATCGAGATCGGGGTGGACATTCTCAATCCGGTCCAGAGCGGCGCGGCCAGGATGGATCTCGCCACCCTGAAGCGAGAATTTGGGAAAGACATCGTTTTCTGGGGCGGCGGCATCGACATCCAGCAACAGCTTCCTTTCTTCACCCTGGATGAAATTGAGGACGAAATCAAGCGCCGGCTGGACATTATGGCGCCGGGCGGAGGTTACGTGTTCTTCCCCACCCACAACATCCAGGCCGACGTCAGCCCGGAACGCATCGACCACATGTTCAAAACCGTGATGGAATACAGGGACTACAAGAATTTCTAGACTCAGTACGCTCCACAATCCAGCCTGGCGGCTCAGATTCAAGCCCCAGAGAGCACAGAGGACTCAGAGCAAGAGTTTTTTCCCTCTGCGAACTCTATGTCCTCTGCGGCTAAGCTTTTGAGGAAGGCAGCGACCATGACCCTTATCGGACTGGACATTGGAACCACCGGCTGCAAAGCCAATCTGTTCGCTTACGACGGGCAGGTGTTGGCCTCAGCCGGGCGCGAATACGGGCTCCTGACGCCGCACCCCGGCTGGTACGAACAGGACGCCGAAGAAGTTTGGGCGCTGGCGAAAGAATGTCTACGAGAGATCGCGGCCCAGCCGGGCGAGCCTCCGGTGGCTCTGGCCCTCTCGGTGCAGGGCGAGGCCATCGCCCCGGTCGACCAGGCCGGGCGCGCCCTCCGCCCGATGATCCTGGGCATGGACACCCGTACCACAGGAGAGAACGAAAAGCTGGCCGCCCGCTTTGGAGCCAGGTACCTCTTTGAGCGCACCGGCCAGCCGATGCATACCATCAACACGCTGCCCAAGGTGCTGTGGCTGCACGAGTATGAGCCGGAAGTCTTTGGCCGGGCCTGGAAGTTCCTGCTCTACGAAGATTTCATACTCTTCAAGCTGGGACACGAGGCGGCCATCAGCGCCTGCCTGGCCTCACGCACCCAGATGACCGCTGTCCGCACCCTCGACTGGGACGCCGAACTCCTGGAGGGTGTGGGCCTGACGCCGGATCGACTGTCGCCCATCGTCCCCTCGGGCCGGGCCATCGGCACGATCGCCCCGCAGGTGGCCCGCGATCTGGGCCTGCCTCCTGCTCTGCAACTGGTCACCGGCGGGCACGACCAGGCGTGCGGGGCGATGGGAGCCGGTATCATCCGGCCAGGGCTATCGATGGTTTCCACTGGCACAGCCGAAGTGATCGAGACGGCCCTGCCTGCGCCGGTGCTCGATCCCGCGTTACGGGCGGCTGGCATCTCGGTTTACGCCCATGTGGTGCCGGGCCTCTACCTGGCAATGACTCTCAACCACAGCGGCGGGTTGGCGCTGCGCTGGTTCCGGGACCGTTTCGGCCAGGACGAGAGGCGGCGGGCAGAGGCCGGCGAAGGCGACGCCTACGATCTGCTTTTGGAAGGCGCGCCGGCCGGGCCAACCCGCCTGTTCTTCCTGCCCCACCTGTCGGGCAGCGGCACGCCCCACTTCGACGTGGAATCCAAAGGAGCCATCATCGGGCTGACCGTGAGCAGCGATAAGGCCCAGGTAGCCCAGGCTATCCTGGAAGGGCTGACCTTTGAGCTTAAAGCCAACCTGGACGTGCTGGTCTCGGCGGGGGTCGAATTCGAGGAACTGCGGGCCATCGGCGGCGGAGCCAAATCGGCGCGGTGGTTGCAGATCAAGGCTGACGTGGCCGGGCTGCCCATCGCCGTGCCCGCCGTGACCGAGGCCGCCGGGTTGGGCGCGGCCATGCTGGCCGGGACGGCGGCCGGCCTCTACCCCTCGCTGGAAGAGGCCGTGGCCCAAACAGTGCGCACCAGAACGCGCTACACGCCGGGGCCAGCCTCGACAGCATATCAAGAGCGCTACGAACTGTACCGGCAAATCTACCCGACTTTGCGCGATCTGCTGCACAAAGTATAAAACTTTGAGGTGTCTGGCACTGGTATGAAACTGAAAAGATCAACAACGAACGGTAGAATTGAACAAACACTGGCAGTGCTATCAATAGAACAGATATTCTGCTCCCCAATAGAATATGTGTTCCACCCTCAGGGTACTACATCTGGTGCAAAATGGCAAGCTCAGACCCGCCAGACAATGGCGATAAAGTATTTCCCCTCCAGGCTGTGGTTGCTCATTGCGTCTGCAGGTTTCATCCGGGCGTGTGAAAAACGGATCAGTTCGTTAAATTCTACTGTTCGCTGTTGATCGTTTTTCATACAACTTCCAAAGTGCCAGGCCCCTGATGAGAATTAACATAAAAGAGGTTGAAAGGAAGAATATGCAATCATCGGAAATCGTGGAAAAGGCGCGTCAGACGATCGGGCGCGAGGCGGCTGCTGTGGCTCAGCAGGCAGACCTGATCGACGAGTCATTCGTCGAGGCGGCCAGGCTGCTCTTGAGTTGCAAGGGCCACGTGCTGGTGTGTGGGATGGGCACCTCCGGGGCGATGGCCCGCCGGCTGGCCCACCTGTTATCCTGTTCGGGCACGCCGGCCCTGTTCATCAGCGCCGCCGACGGACTGCACGGCGGTTCGGGGGCCGTGCAGCCCGACGACGTGTTGATCGTCATTTCCAAAGGGGGGCGGAGCGACGAACTCAACCAGTTCGTGAGCATCGTCCGGGAGCGCGGGGCGCGGGTGGTGGCCTTGACCGAAACGCCCGACTCGCCCCTGGCCCGGCAGAGCGACGCCGTCCTGCGTTTCCATGCTCCAAAGGATATAGATTTACACGGCATGATCGCCACCGGCACCTCGTTGGTCAACGGTGTGGTCGGCGACGCCCTGTGCGCGGCCCTGTTGGCGATGCGCGGCCACACCCTCGAATCGTTCGGCGCCACGCATCCCGGCGGCGCGGTGGGCAAGAAACTGGCGGAGGAGTAAAAGTGAAAGCAGCGATATTGCGCGGCCCCAGGCAACTGACTGTCGAAGAAATCCCCACCCCCCAGGCAGCCGACGATGGGATACTGCTCCAGGTGATGGCCTGTGGGGTGTGCGGCTCCGACCTGCGGACGTATCTGCACGGGCCACGTTTTGCGGTAGACAAGGTGATTATGGGGCACGAAATCGGGGGGACGGTGGAGGCTGTAGGCTCTCAGGCCAGCGGCTACGCCGTGGGCGACCGCCTAGCGATAGCCCCCGACGTGCACTGCGGCCAGTGTTACTATTGCCGGCGCGGCCTCTTTAACCTGTGCGACGACCTCAAGTTTCTCGGCGCGCAGTACCCCGGCGGCTTTGCCGAGTACCTGGCCTTGCCGGGCGAAGTCCTGACACGGGGCATCGTCCACCCCATGCCGGCAGGTATATCTTTCGCGGAGGCCACCGTGGCCGAACCGTCCTCCTCGGTGCTAAGCTCCCACTTCAAGGCCGGCACCACGGTGGGCGATACGGTAGTGGTCATCGGCGCGGGGCCGATTGGCTGCCTGCACGTGGAAGTGGCGCGGGCGCGCGGGGCGCGAGTAATCATCGCCGAGGTAGCCCCCGAACGGCTGAAGATGGCCGAAAGGTTCGGGCCGGAGGCGGTGATCGACTCCAGCCAGGAAGACCCGGTAGAGCGCGTACACGCCCTGACCGGCGGCATCGGAGCGGACATCGTGATCGCGGCCGTGGGGGTGTCAGCCGTGCATAACCAGGCGGTGGAGATGGTGCGCAAAGGGGGCCGGGTGGTGCTTTTCGGCGGCCTGCCCAAAGACAAGGCCATGACCACCCTGGATGGCAACGTCATTCACTACGGCGAAATCGCGGTCGTGGGGGCCTTCTCGTATCACCCCACACGCCACAAACTGGCCCTGGATTTGATCGCCGAGGGGAAAATCCGGGCCAGCAAACTGATCACCCACACTTTCTCCCTCGACGACGCGGTCGCGGCCTTTGAAACGGCGGCGCGCGGCGAAGGGTTGAAAATCGTCATCACCCCGCAGTGAAGAAACCAGGTTTTTAGCAAAAACCTGGTTTCTACTGGTAATCTCTATCTCCGAAAGAAAGGACTCTGAATTTATGGAACTTTATCGTCACTTACAGGAGAGGGAAGCTGAAGGTTGTCCCATCCGGGTCGGTCTGGTCGGCTGCGGCCAGATGGGCTCGGGCCTGGTACACGTCACCCATAAGATGGAAGGGATGGAAACCCTGGCTATCGCCGACATCGACACCAAACGGGCCGTAGATACTTTCAAGGCCCTGGGTCTGCCCGCAGAAAGCGTAGTTGTCGCCGACAAGGCCTCCAAAGCGGAGGACATCCTGCGGGCCGGGAAATACCTGGCCACTGCCGATGCGCTCATGCTGCCAAAGTTGGAAAACCTGGACGCCGTGGTGGAGGCCACCGGCGTCACCGAGGTAGGCGCTCAGGTGGCCTGGACGTCCATCATGCACCACACCCCCATCGTCATGCTCAACGTGGAGACGGACGTGACGGTGGGCGCGCTCCTGGATCGCCTGGCCCGTAACGCTGGCACCGTTTACACTGTGGCCTCGGGCGACGAACCGGGGGTGTGCAAGATGCTCTACAACTTTGCGCGCACCATGGGCTTCGAGGTGGTCTGTCTGGGAAAGGGCAAGAACAACCCCATAGACTACACCATAACCCCCGACCGCTGCGCTGAGGAGGCCGCCAGCAAGGACATGAACCCCAAGATGCTGGCCTCCTTCATAGATGGCACCAAGACGATGGTCGAGATGGCCGCCGTGTCCAACGCCACCGGGCTTTTGCCCGACGTGCCTGGCATGTACGGCCCCAAGGTGGAAGTGGAAGACCTGGCGAAGACTTTTATCCCCAAAGCGGACGGCGGAATCTTCGAGCGGCGCGGGGCCGTGGATTACTCGACCGGCAAGGTGGCTCCGGGCGTGTTCGCCATCGTGACCAGCGATAAGCCCCGCATCGTCAAAGACATGGCCTTCTTAGGCATGGGGAACGGCCCCTATTATCTCCTGTATCGGCCTTATCACCTGTGCAACATCGAAACGCCCATTTCCATTGCCGAAGCGGTCATTTACGGCGAAACGACCGTCACGCCCCTGACCATGCATTCCGAGGTGGTGTGCGTCGCCAAACGCGATCTCAAAGTCGGCGAACAGGTCGGCGGGTTCGGCAGCGCGGACATCTACGGTCGAATCTACACCTACGCCCAGGCCAGGACGGAGAAGGCCATCCCCATCGGCATCGCCCCCGGCGGCAAAGTTATCCAGGACATCGCCCAGGGCGACATCATGACCGGGGACAACTTCGCCCCCGATTCCTCCACTTTGATCTATCGGCTGCGCAAGATGCAGGACGCGATGCTGGAGATGGAAAAATGACGAGGCAATGGCAATGAATAAAACGATGCAGGCCCTCGTCGTTCGCGCCCCAATGGAGTATGGAATCGAAGAAGTGCCCGCCCCGGAATGCCCAGAGCGCGGTCTGTTGATAAAGGTCATCGGCTGCGGTCTGTGCGGGTCGGATTTGCGCACCCTGAAAAGCGGCCACCGGCACGTCACCTTCCCCTGGACGATAGGGCACGAGGTCAGCGGAACGGTGGTCGCCGTCGGCCCCGGCTACGGGGGCCCCTGGCGGGCAGGGGATATCCTGGCTGTGGCTCCGCTGGTCTACTGTGGGCGGTGCACGTTCTGCGTGGCCGGACAGTACGAGTACTGCGAGAACGTGCTCGAACTGGCGCAGCGCTGGCCTGGCGGGTTTGCCGAGTACATGGCTATCCCCGAAGAAGCCCTGACGCTGGGCACCATTGGGGCCGTCCCGGACGGTTTGGACCCGGTGTTCGCGGCGGTAGCCGAACCGATCTGTTCCTGCCTGAACGCCCAGGAAAAGGGACGGGTTTCCCTGGGCGACACGGTGGTCATTATCGGCGCCGGGCCGGTGGGCTGCATCCACGCCAGCCTGGCCCGCGCCCGTGGCGCTTTCAAAGTCATCGTGGCCGACGTCCTGACTAAACGTCTGGAACTGGCCGCAGCTTTTGGCCCCGACCTCTTGATCGACGCTTCGCAGACAGATCTGGTAGAGGAAGTGAGGCGAGCCACGGACGGCCAGGGGGCCGACGTGGTCATCACCGCCAACCCGGTGCCGCACACCCAGGTGCAGGCCGTGGAGATGACCAGAAAGGGCGGGCGAGTGTTGCTGTTCGGCGGCCTGCCCCACGATAACAGCAGGCCCGGCATAGACACCAACGTCGTGCATTATCGAGGGCTTAGCCTCATCGGGACGACCATCTTCGCCCGGCGACATCACCGCCAGGCGCTAGGGCTTCTGGCTTCAGGCCGCATCCCCGGCCAGAAGTTGGTCACTCACCGCCTCCCCCTGTCCAAGTTCCAGGAAGGTGTAGACCTGGTGACACGAGGCGAGGCCCTGAAAGTCGTTTTTCTGCCCCAGGCCGAGGGGGACGCCCCCTGATTCAGCGCATAGTTTGGCGCAGCCAGTGGGCATTTTCCGGCAAATCAAGCAGGGCGATCCAGGAGTGGACTATCGGGGATCAGTCAAAATCTTCTCCATCCCTGGGGCGAAGGCTCGCCACCCTCAGGTCAGTCCTCCAGGTCGGCCCCGCAAACCCGGCAGATAGGTTCAGTCTCCTCCAGGGCAGTCTCGCAGTAGGGGCAAAAACAGCGCTCCTCATCTTCCTTAAGTTCCCTTCTGGTCTTTATCTCGACTGCCTCCCGGCGCCCTCGGCCCCTGGTTTCATAATCCTCGATGGCCTTGTGCAGGGCATCGGCCCCCAGGTTGGAACAGTGCATCTTGTTGGGAGGAAGGCCGTCCAACTCGTTGGCTACATCCCTGTTGGTCAGCTTTTTGGCCTCCTCCAGGGTCATGCCCTTAGCCATCTCGCTGACCATGCTGGAGACCGCGATGGCCGCCCCACAGCCGAAGGTCTTGAACTTGACGTCGGCCAGGTGCCCCTCGTCGTCTACTCTTATGTAAAAGGCCATCATGTCGCCGCACACGGGGTTGCCTACGGTGCCCACCCCATCGGCATCGGGTATTTCTCCCACGTTACGCGGGTTCGTGAAATGATCCATCACTTTTTCGCTGTACGTCGGCATTGTGTTCTTCACCAATTTCTATCTTATTCTCACGTCAAGCATGAGTAGTTGTGCAGGCCCGTCCAGAAAACGGCCCTGGCGCTCCTTCAGATAAAGCAACATCGCCTCCACCACCTTTGGATGGACGAAAGTGACAGCGGCGTGATCGAAATAGATTTTTCTCTACAGGAATATTCATTTATCTAACTGCTCGACAACCGAGGGGGCAATAGTGGAATCGGAGCGTCCCCCACAATCCACGCTCCGCTGAGCTTCGAAGACACAGGCCTCACAGCAATAAACCTTCTCGCCACGCCGCATTGGATTGGGACCCAGTTCCTCGCCACAGTTGTCGCATTTCTGTTCTGGGTTCATCTTGCCCACCCCCTTTGCGCCGCCCTGGGGGCAGGTCTCGAGCCGGGCTGCGCGGCCGGGTGTAGACAGCCACCCCCAGGGCGACGACTCGTCTCGCGGTACCAGAGGAGCGATCCCAGGAATCCTTACTCTGGCTTCCACACCTCCCAAACCTTGCCCACCAGATCCGGCCCTGGCTTGAGAACATCCTTACCCGGTTGCCAGCCGGAGGGTGTGACTTCCTTACCTTTGGTGGCCCGCACGTGCTGGTAGGCCTGCACCTGGCGGATCAGTTCATCCACGTTACGGCCCACCGGCGGCGTCAGCATCTCCATAGCCTGGATGACGCCGTCGGGATCGATCAGGAAGCGGCCGCGAATGTTCACCCCCGCCTCCTCGTTATACACCCCATACAAGGTGCCAATTTTCCCCCCCTGGTCGGAGAGCATGGGATAGGGGACGCCGCCTTCCACCATCTTCGACAACTCTTCTTCCTGCCAGATTTTGTGGACGAAGACGCTATCAACGCTCATCGACAGGACCTCAACCCCTAGCTTCTTCAACTCGTCGTACCTGGCGGCAACTGCCGTCAATTCCGTCGGTCAGACGAAAGTGAAGTCCCCAGGGTAGAAGCATAGCGTCACCCACTGTCCGGCATAATCGGAGAGCTTTATATCTTTGAACTCTCCCTTCCAGTACGCCCTGGTCGCAAAATCAGGCGCTTTCATACCTGCTCTGACACCCATTGTACTACCTCCTTATTAGCTTTGCTACCTCCTTATTTGCTAAAACTTTGCAGAGTCTTACTTTGCCTGCCTCCTTTCATTATCATTGCGCAGGGAGCTCTCCGCGCCCTAAAGCCTTCAGATCAAACTCTCGTTCCAGCAATTGCTCGCTGTAAGCCGACACGTCGCGCCCGGCAGCGATCAACTGCTTCAAGGGCTGGACGTTTTGCGTATCGCCCAGCAGGATGGCCCCCACGATCTTACCACCGCGCAGCGTCAACCGCCGGTACAGGCCGCCTGCCAGGTGCACCTGTCGCCGCACAGCAAACTCGTCACCTGTGGCCGTGGCCTCACCCAGGCTGGTCAGATCGATGCCCACGATCTTGAGCGTGGTAGAAGGCACGGTACCACCGTAAGCAGCGCTGCCTGCGGAGACCATGTTAGAGGCGGCAATATAGGCCTGCTCTATGGCCGCCGGAATGATGCCGTAGACAACCCCCTTGAACTCGGCCACGTCGCCGGCCGCGTAGACGTCGGCGGCGCTGGTGCGCAGTTGTTCATCTACGATTACGCCCCGCTTCACCTCCAATCCGGCTTCTCGCGCCAGCTCGACCCGCGAACGAATGCCGGTGGAGACCAGCACCAGCTCGCCCTCCACCACCTTCCCACCCTTGAGCCGCACGCCCGTCGCCCTCTCCTCGCCCACGATGGATTCGGTCGCGGCCCCGGTCAGGATGCGCAACCCCATACCTTCCAGGAGGGATTGCAACACCTCTGCTCCCTCCGCATCCAACTGGCGGGGCAACAGGTGCGGCTCGAACTCAAGCACCGATACGTCCAGACCCGTGGAAAGCAGGGCGCGGGCCGTCTCCAGCCCTAGCAGCCCGCCGCCGATGACCACTGCGCGGCTAACGCCTGCGGCGTAGGTCTTCATCGCCAGCGCGTCGTCGAGGGTGCGCAGGGTAAAGACGCCCTCTTTATCGGCCCCGGCGAAGGGCGGGACAAAAGGTCGCCCTCCGCTGGCCAGCATCAGGCGGTCGTAGCTCATGCGGCCCCCGTCGGCCAACGTCAGCCCATGTTCAGCCGGATGCAAGGCGGTCACCTGCGCCCCCAGGTGAACCCGGAGGCCCTGCTCGTCGTACCAGGACTGGGGCCTGAAGAGCAGCTCACCCTGCTCGATCTCACCGGCCAGGAACTCCCACAGCCTGGGGCGCGGGTAGTACAGATACGGCTCTTCGCCCAGAATGTGCACCTCTGCTCCAGAGTCAGCCCGGACGATGCTCTGCGCCGCCGTCACCCCCGCCACGCCGCTGCCAACGATAACGTACCGTCGCCTCTCCATTTATCACACCTTCTCAAACATATCCTTGCCCACCCCACACTCAGGACACACCCAATCGTCAGGCAGGTCCTCGAAAGGTGTGCCGGGGGCAATCCCGCTGTCAGGGTCGCCTACTTCCGGGTCGTAGATGTACCCGCAGGCTATACATTCCCACTTTTCCACTTTATCACCTCCTTAAAATACAGGTGCCTGGCCCTTCCAAAGCGCCAGGCCACCTTAGAACTCCTGGTAGACGATCTCGTCGTAGAGAGTTTCTATCTTATTCTTATGCCCCATTTCTTCCTGGGCCAGGTACTCGAACAACTCTCTGGTCGCTTCGCTGGCGGCGATTCCGGCCATGAGATTGTAGAAATCATAGGAAGCCTTCTCGCGTTGCATGGCGACAATAAGCACGTCCTGGAGGTTGGCCCTCTCATCTAAAGGTTGGGACACCAGATAGTCAGCCAGCTTCAAGTCCTCGATCTTGTGGCCCTGTTTGGCGGCCACAATCTTCTCGATGTCACCTTCCAGCAACTTCTCCAGCCTCTCCTTGTGCTTGACCTCCTCGCCAGCCAGCTCGTTCAGCATGTCTCTGACGTGAGGAAGTTCTACCATCTTGCTGGCCCCGGTGTAGAAGTCATAAGCCTCCTCCTCGAAGCGGATGGCCTTCCGTATGATCTCCTCTACCATCGTGTCTTTCTCCGTCATTGCTATCTCCTCGCTTTTTTTATAATAATTTGCTCAACTTTCCTTCACGTTGAGCGCCTGGTGTTTCTCGGCAATGGTGGAGGCCAATTTGTCCAGAGCCTCGAAATCTTTGTGGCGGGGATACCCCTGAATGACAACCGGCTCCAGTATTTCCACTTTCAGGCCGGAAATCATACCTGTGAGCTGCTCCACCATCTTCTTACCATGCCAACCGTAGGAGCCGACGATGGCGGCGAATTTCAGTTTGGGCCGGAGAGCATTTGCCAGATAGGTCGCATATACCACATTCGGATGTGCGCCGGTCAGAACGGTGGGCGTTCCGATCACGAGGGTAGCGGCGTCTACCAACGTTACAGCCAACTTCCCAATGTCGGTAACGGTCAGGTTGAACAGCTCTACAGTAACCCCTTTTTCGCTCAGGGCTTCCACCAGGTGTTCCACCATCCGGCTGGTGCTGCCGTGCATTGAGATGTAGGGGAACACGACCAGGTTTTTCGGCTCGTCCGACGTCCAACTTTGATACGCCTCCAGGATAAACTCTGGCCTGTCGTACACCTGTCCATGGCTGGGGGCGATCAGGGCTATTTCGTATCCCTGAAGTTTTTCCAGATGCCTCTGAATGATCTTGCGGAAGGGCATCATAATTTCCGCATAGTACCGCTTGGCAGCCTCGTAAACCCGCCCTTCATCGGTGACGTACAGGTCGGTGGCAGCCAGGTGGGAACCGAAAAAGTCGCAGGGGAAGAGAATTTTGTCCTCCCGCAAGTAGGTCAGCATCGTCTCCGGCCAATGGACCCACGGGGCTTCGATAAACTCCAGCGTCTTGTCGCCCAGCGATAAGGTTTGGCCGTCATTGACTGTGGTACAGCGATCTGCCGGGGCCAGCAGCAGGTCCACAAGCATCGTTTTACATTTGGGGGTGCAGAAGACCTGCGCCTCGGGGTATCTCTCCAAAATCTGGGGGAGCGTGCCTGAATGATCCTGCTCGGCGTGATTGGCGATGACGTAATCGAGGCGCTCCAGGTTCAGGTGCTCCAGACGACCGAACAAGACCTCTGTCATAGTGGGGTCAACCGTATCTATCAGGGCCGTTTTTTCGCTCCCCTGGATCAGGTAAGCGTTATAGCTGGTTCCGTCGGGGAGGGGAATGAGTTCGTCAAACAAGCGGCGATCCCAGTCAACAGCCCCTACCCAGTATATGTTCTCCTTGATCTTTTTGGCATTCACCTTCAGTACCTTCAATCCTTTCTTTAACATATCCACCCCGCGCCCGGAATCAATCCAATCGCCGGGGCTATCCTCAAAAGAGGTCACGTTGTAGCACTAGCTTATATTTATTATAAACTAATAACCAGAACGTGTCAAGATGGATTTGAAAAGAGAGGGCCCCTTCCTGAGACCCGCATCTTAAGAAGGGACGCCACTTCGCCGGGTAACTCCTGGGTAAAACTGAATACTCACCTTGACAACATCTGGTGGAGTATGGTATCATATAATTAACTTCAGGCGGGGGTACTGACCCATAGGGAGTTTAGAGTATAGCGTGTGAGCAGAAAGGGGGGTTATTTTGGAAATTCTGAAGCATCTGGCCGGCAGGATAGGCAAGCGCCTGGCCGGTAAGCCCGGAGCGTTCGAGGCGGGCGACTATCTGGCTGGCAAGTTCGCTGATCTGGGACTGGAGGTAGAAATCCAGGAGTTCAAGTTCGTTTCCTGGGAGTTGGATAGCTCGCCCGCGTTACGTATTCATTCGCCCGTCGAAGAGGAAATCGCCGTCGGGCCTATGCCCTACACTGACTCGACGCCGGAGGAAGGGGTGAGCGGCTACCTCAAGCGCATCGGCACGGCCCACATCGTTCCTGGCATCTTCGAGTGGCCCAAATACGCCGTGATGGGAGAGGAGGGCCGCGAGCTGGCTTACCTGCTGGGGCACATCGACGGACAGGCCATCCCCATGCCCAACCAGCAGCCTGTATTCATGTCTCCCCAGGGCATCATAGCCGGAGCCGACCATCTGCGCATCGAGCAATGGCTGGCAGAGGGGGAGGTCAAAGTGTGGTTCAAGAGCATGGGGCATTACGTGCCAGGTTGTGTGGGACGGAACATCATCGCCACCCTGCCGGGGGAAAGCGAGGAGACCATCGTGGTTTGCGCCCACTACGACTCGGCTCTGGGCACCCCTGGAGCGATAGACAACGCCTCCGGCGTCCAGACTCTCTACGACACAGCCTGCCGCATCGTAGAAGCCAAACCGCAGCGTACATTTCGTTTTATCGCCTTCGACGCCGAGGAGTGGGGGCTGCTCGGCTCCGAGTTCTACGTTATCGAGGCCAAAACCAGGGGGCACCTGGATAAGATCAAAGCCTGCATCAACATAGACACAGTGGGCATCGGCGATACGCTGTTCTGCTGGGTAGGGCCGGACTTCTTCCACGGACAGGTGGATCAAATTCTTCAACGCCTGGGGGTCAAGGAGGAGTTCAAAGTGGACTACGCCAAACCCCTGTCCGGATCCGACCACTATCACTTCTGGACGGAAGGTATTCCGGCCGTCATGATCTTCTTCTGGCCTTACGACGCCTATCACCTGCCAGCCGATACCATCGACATCGTAGAACCTCACGTACTCAAGGTGGCTTCCGACATAGCCTTCGAGATCGCCACCGTTCTAATGAGGGCGGAAACCCGCCAGGAAGCGGGATAATTGTGTGGGGGGGATAATCGTGTGGGGCGGATACCCCATCCGCCAATAAACCATTCATTAAGGAGGAAAAGATGCAAGTGAAAAGAGTGTTATGGGTATTTGTGTTCCTGACCATCGCCCTGCTGCCGGGCATGGTCTCGGCTGCTCCGCCAGAAATGGGGGGCACAGCGGTGGTGGCTATTGCCGCCGATCCGCGGGCCATCGATCCGGCCTTCGCCTACGACTTCGACACCAACCCGGTGGTGACCCAGGTCAGCGAGGGCCTGCTCAAGATCGACGCCGAAGGCAATCTGCAACCCCTTCTGGCCGAGAGCTGGGACAGCCCCGATCCCCTGACCTACATCTATAGCATCCGCCAGGGGGTCAAGTTCCACAACGGCGAAGAGCTGACCGTCGATGACGTGGTCTTCAGCCTGGAGAGGATCCGCGATCCCGAACTGGCCTCCTACCTGGCCTGGATGTTCGAGAACGTGGACACCATCGAGAAAAGCGGCGACTGGGAAGTGACTGTCAAGCTCAAGGCCTTCGACGCCAGTTGGCGCTACGTACCAGCCACCGCCGCCGGGCACATCCTCAACAAGAAATGGGCCGAAGAGGTGGGCGACAAGGTGGGCGCCGCCGACACCGGCCTGGTGGGCACCGGCCCCTTCAAATTCGTGAGTTGGGACCCGGGCACCGAGATCATCATCGACCGCTTCGATGACTACTGGGACAAGGCCAGCGGCGGCCCCTACCTGGATCAGGTCATCTACAAAGTCCTGCCCGAGGCCAACACCCGCGTGGCTGGCCTGGAGACAGGGGAGATCGACATCGCCATCGGTAGCATTCCCCTCGACCTCCTGCCCGTCGTGGAGGGAATGGATAATCTGACGGTCAAGACTTGCCCTAGCTACTTCAACGAAAACTTCTTCTTCAACTGCCAGCGGGAGCCTTTCAACGACCCCAAAGTCCGTCAGGCCATCAATTACGCCCTGGATAAAGAGACCCTCTTCAACGAGCTGGTCGGCTCTGGCGGCGATAAGGCCAAGAGCGTGCCCGTTGGGCCGGCCATGTGGACCTACGCCAAGGAGTTGTGGGAGGAGGCTTACGCGGAACTGCCCGACTACACCTACGATCTGGAGAAGGCCCAGGAACTCCTGGCCGAGTCCAGTGTGCCCGACGGGTTCGAGGCCACCATCACCACCAACCCTGATCCCCTGTACCTCAATACGGCCCTGGCCCTCCAGGATGCGGTCAAGCCCCTGGGCATCGACCTGTCCATCGAAAAGATCACCCTGGAGGAGCGCTACGAGATTCAGTGGAACGCCGAACGCGATTACGACATCATCCCCGTGATCTGGGGGGCGGATTTCCCCGACCCACTGGGTAACTTCGTGCCCATCTTCCACTCCAGCGGCGTGGGAGACGGCGGCAACAACTTCTGCAACTACATCAACCCGGCAGTTGACGAGCTTTTCGATAAGGCGCTGGCCGAGCCGGACGACACCGAGCGGGCCAAGCTGCTGATCGAAGCCCAGAAGCTCATCGGCGAAGATAGCCCCCTGATCGTCATCGAGTTTGTCAAGATCATCATGCCCATGAACAATCGCCTGACCGGCTATGAACCGGTGCCGCTCTGGTTCTGGGATCCCTTCATGAAAGACATCCACCTGACCGGAGAGTGATAGCGGACACGTTTTTAGAACATAAGGTGCCTGGCACTTCCGAAAGTGCCAGGCGCCTATCAAAAGTCAACGAGGAAAAAGGGGTGATTTGGGGTAGAAATGAAGTGAATCCCCTTCGGGGGGCTGAAACGGACGAGATAGAGGGGGGAAAGGGGAGATAGAAAAGGGAGAACAAGGTATGTCGGAACAACCGGTATTAGAAGTTCAGCAAGGGATTTGGATCGACAAACGGTGGCTTCGTGACGCTGGATTGGGCTCCCGCTTACAGATCTCAGTGCAGCCAGGAGAGATTCGTATTGTGGCTGCCCCGACTGAAGCTGAACAAAAAGAACCATCTGAACAGGGATGGGAAGTTTTCCGCTCTCTGGGATGTGATGCCCAGGCCGGGCAATTGCAAAACGCTGCAATCGAACATGACCGCTATCTCTATGGAAAGGTTCAATGAGGCGGATATTTGTTGACACAAGCGCGTGGGATGCCATCGCTGATGGCGGTGATCCCAACCACGAAATGGCCTTATTGTTCAAGGATGAGATCGCTGAACAGTATCAGTTGGTCGTGACCAACTACATTCTGGATGAATTGTATACATTGCTGCTGATGAACATTGGATACCAACGTGCTGTGACTTTCAAACGCAGGCTTGACTTTTTGGCGCAAGAAGGAATCCTTGAAATCGTCTGGGTCTCAGAAGATGTGGCGACTGAAGCATGGGCTGTGTTTGAGCAATTCAACGTAGATAAGCAATGGTCATTCACAGACTGTATCTCATACGTGGTGATGAAACAACGCGAGATTACTGAGGCGTTTGCTTTTGATCGTCACTTTGTACAGATGGGATTCGTGTGCCGCCCGTAAATGCCGCCAATGCCATAAAATTGAAGATAACCTTTTTTATTTATACCAAATACCGAATCGCAAATGAGCGAATGAAACGAATGGGGCGAAAGATTCGTAGAATTCGCCCCATTCGGCCTTTCGTGATTCGGAGGAGATTGGCTCGTAGAGGTTCCCATGCTTCGTTACACGCTTAACCGCTTGCTATTGATGATCCCTATCCTGTTTTTCGTCTCGGTCATCATCTTCCTCATGGTTCACCTGGCGCCGGGCGACCCGGCCAAAATCATGGTGGCCGGGCGGCGTACCACTGCTGAGACCCTGGCTAACATCCGGGCCAGATACCACCTGGATGAGCCGCTACCGGTGCAATACGTCCTGTGGCTGAACGACGTTCTGCACGGCGACCTGGGGGAGAGCTTCCGCCTCAAGCAGGATGTCCTGCCCCTCATCCTGAATCGGCTGCCCCTGACCCTCAAGCTGGTGCTGGGCAGCACGGCCATCACCGTCCTGATCGGCCTGCCCCTGGGTATCCTCTCCGCGGTCTACAAGAACTCGTGGATTGACTACCTGGCCTCCTTTTTGGCTATGCTCGGAGTCTCGGCCCCCGTCTTCTTCAGTGGGGTGCTGGCGATCCTGATCTTTGCCTATAAGCTGCACTGGCTGCCGGCCTTCGGGGCGGGCAAGGGCCTGGCGGAGGAGATTCGCCACCTGATCCTGCCCTGTCTGGTGTTGGGGCTGAGCATGGTGGCCCTTACCTCCCGGATGTCCCGCTCCAGCATGTTGGAGGTTATGGCCAGCGACTACATCGAGGCCGCCCGCGCCAAAGGTCTGCCGGGGCACACGGTGGTGGTCAAACACGCCTTGCGCAACGCTCTCATCCCCGTGGTGACGGTCACCGGCCTCCAGGTGGGCTTCCTGCTGGTGGGGGCCATGCTGGTGGAGCACACCTTTGGCCTGGGCGGATTGGGCAGCCTGCTCATCAACGGCGTCCAGAACCGTGACTACCCTCTGGTGCAGGGAGTGACCCTTTTCATGGTGATCTCTTTCATCCTGATCAACCTGATAGTCGATCTGCTCTACGGAGTCATTGACCCCCGCATACGCCTGGAGAGAGGAGGACAGAGAGGATGATCTCTCCGGGGGAAAAGCTAAAGTGGGCAGAGGCGGAAGAGCTGGCCTACACCCGTCCTCCCTTTTGGCGCTCGCCTTTCTTCCGCAATCGCCTGGCAGTGGTCAGCGGCCTGTTCATCGCCCTCATCGTCCTGGCCGGGATCCTGGCGCCCCTCATCACCCCCCACGACCCTAATGACCAGGACCTGACCCGCTCTCTCCAGGGGACCAGCTCGCAGTACCTCCTGGGCACAGATAAGCAGGGGCGCGATATCCTGAGCCGCATCATCTACGGCACGCGCACGGCCCTGCTCAGCGCCTTGATGGTCGTCATCCTCTCCGAGTTCATTGGCGTGCCCCTGGGCCTGATCTCGGGCTACTACGGCGGCTTCATCGACAACCTGATCATGCGCACCTGGGATATCATTCTCTCCTTTCCCTCCCTGCTGCTGGTCATCCTCATCGTGGCCGCTTTTGGGCGGGGGCTGTCCAGCGCAGTTGTGGCCCTGAGCATCGTCTACGTGCCCATGATCTCCCGCGTGGTGCGTAGCGCGGCGCTGGTGGAGCGCGAGCTGGACTACGTGGAAGCGGCGCGGGCCATCGGCTACCCCGACGGGCGCATCATCTTCCGCCACGTGCTGCCCAATTGCCTGTCCCCTATCCTGGTGCAGTCCACCATAGACCTGGCCTACGCCATCCTGGACATCGCCGCGCTCAGCTTCCTGGGCCTGGGCGTCCAGCCGCCTACCCCCGATTGGGGCTCGATGCTGGCTGAGGGGCTGAGTTACCTCTTTCTGGCTCCCAACGTCTCGCTGGCTGCGGGCTTCGCCATTATGATCGCCGTCATCACCTTCAACCTCTTCGGCGACGGCCTGCGCGCCCAATTCGATCCCCGCCAGAGGGAGATTTAGCCGTGAGTGAAACCCCTTTGTTGCAGGTCAAGGAGATGACCACTACCTTCCGCACCGCGCGCGGCCGGTTGACGGCGGTGGACGGCATCTCCTTCCACATCAACCGCGGAGAGAGGGTCGGGCTGGTGGGGGAGAGCGGCTGCGGCAAGAGCGTGACTTCGCGCTCCATTATGCGCCTGGTGCCCATTCCGCCCGGTCGGGTGGAGGGCAGCATCCACTTCGCGGGCCAGGAATTGCTGGACAAGACGGAGAGCGAGATGCAGCGGGTGCGGGGCGAGAAGATTTCCATGATCTTCCAGGATCCCATGACCTGCCTCAACCCCGTTTATTCCATCGGGGAGCAGGTGGCCGAGACCCTGCGCTTTCACCGTGGCCTGTCCCGGACCGAGGCCCAGACCCAGGCGATGACCATGCTGGAGCAGGTGGGGCTTCCTCAGGCAGCCAGGCGCCTGCATTCCTATCCGCACGAGCTGAGCGGGGGCATGCGCCAGCGGGTGATGATCGCCATCGCTATCGCCTGTCACCCGGCCCTGCTCATCGCCGACGAGCCGACCACCGCCCTGGATGTGACCATCCAGGCCCAGATATTGGAACTGATGCAGGAGCTAAACGCCGAGTACGGGATGTCCATCCTGTTCATCACCCACGACCTGGGAGTCATCGCCGAGATGTGCGAGCGAGTGCTGGTCATGTACGCCGGGCAGATCGTGGAAAGCGCCCCGATCTACGATCTCTTCGACCGTCCCCTGCATCCCTATACCCTGGGCCTGCTGGCCTGCATCCCTAACCTCGCCGAGCGGAAAGAGCGGCTCCAGCCCATCGAAGGCGCCCCCCCTGACCTGGTTCGGAGGCCGCCGGGCTGTCTTTTTCATCCCCGCTGCCCCTACGCCCAAGACCGGTGCCAGACAGAGAGGCCGATGCTGCGCCCGGCCACTGCGGAGCGCCTCTCGGCCTGCCATTTCTTTGAGGAGCTTTTGAACGGTGACTGACACACGTGCCGACGCCAATAGTAACCCCCTTCTGGAAGTGCGCGGTCTCAGCCGCCGCTTCGAGTTGCGCCAGGATTGGTGGTCGCGGCTGCGGGGCCGGGCGGCAGAGTTCCTGCTGGCCGTAGATGAGGTCAGCTTCACCATTCCCCCCCGTTCCACCTTCGCTCTGGTGGGCGAGTCGGGCTGCGGGAAATCCACCACCGGACGGTGCATCCTGCGCCTCATCGAACCAAGTGAGGGGGAAGTGATCTACCGGGACGAAAACATCCTCCACCGGGAGGCGACCGCCATGCGTTCCCTCCGCCGGGAGATGCAGATCATCTTTCAGGACCCCTATTCTTCCCTGAACCCGCGTATGACCGTCGGCCAGATGTTGGGCGAGGTGCTAAATTTTCACCAGATTGGGAACAGTCAGCAGGAGAGAAGGGAGAGGATCGAGCAGCTTATGCGCCAGGTGGGGCTGCATCGCCGGCACGTAGACCGCTATCCCCACGAGTTCAGCGGGGGACAGCGCCAGCGGGTGGGCATCGCCCGCGCTCTGGCGGTGCAGCCCAAATTCATCGTGGCCGATGAGCCGGTATCGGCTCTGGATGTCTCCGTCCAGGCCCAGATCATCAACCTCCTCACCGACCTCCAGGGCGAGTTCGGCCTGACTTATCTGTTCATCGCCCACGACCTCAGCGTGGTGCAGCACATCAGCGACGTGGTGGCCGTGATGTACTTGGGTCGCCTGGTGGAACAGGCCCCCACCGAGGAGCTTTTCGCTCATCCCCTCCACCCTTATACCCAGGCGCTTTTGAGCGCTATCCCGCGCCCCGATCCCAGGGCCAGGCAGGAAAGGATCATCCTCCAGGGCGAGCTACCTTCTCCCGTCGGACGCTTCCCCGGCTGCCATTTTCACACTCGCTGCCGATTCGCCAAGCCTGTTTGCGAACGCGAAAAGCCCCCCTGGACACCCCAGGAGGGCGAGCACTACGTCAGTTGTTGGCTATATGATTGAATCCGGCCAACACCCCCAGAAAAAAGCAAAATCTATTTCTCCAGGTACTTGCGATTGATTTTCGCCACGTAGGTATACAACGGATCGACAAACTGAGTGCCGCGCGCTTCAAGCACCTGGCCCAACAACAGAAAGGCGTCGCGTTCGTCCAGGTGGTAGCTGTCGGCCAGCCAGTAGATCAGTTGCTCGGTGGCGATGCGGAAGGCATCTTCAGCCGGGCGCGCACAGCCGACGGCTATCAAGTGGGTGTCGTTCACCAGGCGCGGCCAGGTCATGCGCTCTGGCTTAGGCTCCAGGCTGACGGTCAACGTCACCTCCGACCGGCACTCGATGCCGCCTCCACAGCAGATTTCGCCGTCGCCCTGGATGGCGTGCACGTCGCCGATGTGCAAAAGCGCGCCGGGCACGTTGACCGGCAGGTAGATGGTCGCCCCGGCACAGGCTTCCTGGGCGTCCATGTTGCCGCCGTACTGGCCGGGCCAGGCGTTGCTGAACACCTCTACGGCCGGCGCGGTGCCCAGCGTGCCGATCATCGGTTGGACGGGCAGTTTGAGGTCGTCTGACCACTCCACCAGGCCGTGGCGGATGCGCACCGTTTTGGTGACGACGCCCCACTCGACGTGGCGGATCCAGTCAGGAAAAGGGGTCTGGCCGGGAGCAAACCCGGTGTAGCCCAGCTCGTCGGGCTGGATGTCGTCAATGCGCACGGCCAGCATGTCCCCCGGTTGGGCGCCCTCCACTTCGACCACCACGGTAGGGTTGGGGCCAAAACCGAGACCCGGCTCCCAGCGGTCGTCTATGCTTTTCAACCAGTCGCCGGTGCACAGTTCGGTTTCAGCGATGAACGTCTCGCCGTCCGAGACGGTGAGGGCCGGCTTGTTGAAACGGCTGTGCGCGCAATAGGTCACGTCGCGGGTCACTCTACGGAGTGCGGTCATGGTTCCTCCTTGTTTTTGCTTCACTTGAATTGAGGCAGCCAGGACTCCTCTGCCTCGAACAACTCATCTACCATCGCTCGGATTTGAGGTAAGGTGCAGACTGCGGCAGTCAGCGGATCCATCATGGCGGCGTGATAGATGGCCTCCCGGTCGCCCGCCAGCGAGCCTTGAACGGTAAGCGCCTGGACGTTGACGTTGGTTCGGTTCAAGGCGGCCAGTTGCTCAGGCAGATCGCCCACAAAGCAAGGGTGGAGGCCATTACCATCGACCAAGCAGGGCACCTCAACGCAGCAGCCTGCGGGCAGGTTCGTGATCAGATTATGGTTGGTAACATTGCCATTGATGGTAAGCAGTCGATTTGTTTCGATAACTTCTATAATGTACGAACAATACTCACGGCTGCGCTTCGCAGGGATCAGCGCACTGAGGTCCGTCTGGCTGCGGATCGCATCCGTGAACTCATCCAGTTGCTTCTGGTCGTGGTGAAGATCCCCACCTGTTCGTCCCCAACCAAACCAGTAATCATCGGGGGACGTAAACCGCTTCACCAAATCCTCTATCTGGGCTTCGTTCTTGCGAAAATAGGGCACGTACTCGGAAGCGTGGCCGCTCGATTCGGTCACGAAATAGCCGAAGTATTTCATCAGATCGGTGCGGACAGGCTCCCGGCCAATGATCTCTGGATCCTGAATGCGCCTTCTGAGCAGGGGGTAGGCGTCTTCGCCCTTCCAGCGAAACTCCAGAAACCAGGCCTGATGGTTGATGCCCGCCACCCAGTACGACACCTCATCACGAGGAGCGCCTATCCATTCGGCCAGCATCTCAGCCGTTCCCTGAACGCTGTGGCACAACCCTACGTGACGGATATTGCTTCCTCTGCCGATGGCCGTACACAGAATTGCCATCGGGTTGGTGTAGTTCATCAGCAGAGCATCGGGGCAGAGTTCGGCCACGTCGCGGCAGATATCCAGCAGCACGGGAATGGTACGCAGGCCGCGGAAGATTCCGCCCGGCCCCAGGGTGTCGCCCACACACTGGCCCACGCCGTACTTCATGGGGATTTCAATATCAAGCCGGTAAGCCTCCAGGCCGCCCACCAGGATGGTGATAATAACGTAGTCAGCGCCAGCCAGTACCGCGCGCCGCTCTGTTGTCGCTTCTATCTGGGCGGCGACGCCGTGATGCTCCACTATAGCCTGTACCAGTTTACGAGCCAGTTCCAGGCGCTCAGGGTCGATATCGACCAGGGCAAAGTGAGTGTTCTGCAAAGCGGGCGTGGAGAGAATGTCGTTGACCAGATTGGCCGTGAATTTCATGCTGCCGGCACCGATGAGCACGACTTTAGGCATAATTGGTTACCTCCCTGTATAGGTTATCCCTTGAGTCCTGATAGAGTCCTCCCTTGTATGAGACGAAAATAGCACAAAAATCCAGCTTTGTCAAATTGACCTTCGATCCAGATCGTGATATAATAGTTAGAAGCAGGCTTGTGGTAAGGAGGTGATGCGCCACAGCGAAAAAAAGATAAAATGGAGATATTATACAATCAAAAAGAAGAAAGGAGAAAAAGAGATGAAACGGAGAAAAGCCTTATTCTGTCTGGCGGTGGTCTTGATGCTGGCGGCTCTGATCCCCGCGCCAATGGCGGCTCAGGAAGGGAACGTGTTCGTCTATTCCCACGGGCCAACCTTCCCCGATATCGACCCCAGCATCAGTTTCTCCAATGACTCGGTGGTGATGGGCAATGCCTACGAGACGCTGGTCTTCTATAACCCGCCCGGCAGCGAGGAGACGCTCAGTCCCGCTCTGGCTACCAGTTGGGAGTCCTCGGAGGATGGCCTGACCTGGACCTTCTATCTGCGGGAGGGAGTGAAATTCCACGACGGGACAGATTTCAACGCCGAAGCGGTGAAGTACTCCATAGATCGGACCATGACCCTGGGCCTGGGGGCTGCTTTCATCTGGGATTCGGTGGAGGAGATAACAGTCATTGACGACTATACTGTGCAGTTCAATTTGCAATACGCCGCCCCCCTTGATCTTATCGCCGCCTCCGGCTACGGAGCGTGGATCTTTAGCCCCACCGCAGTCGAAGCCCAGGGAGAGAAGGCCAGCGAGTGGTTCAACGAGGGCCACGACGCCGGCACAGGCCCCTACATGATCGAAAGCCGCGAGCGCGGCACGCGGCTGATCATGACCCGCTTCGACGACTACTGGGGCGGCTGGCAAGAAGGCCAGTTCGACAAGATCGTGTTCGAGATCAACCCCGACGTCATAGTCCAGCAGCAGATGCTAGAGGCCGGCGAGGCGGACGCCGCCTATGCGCTGCCCCGGATGAACCTTGAGGCTCTGGACGCCCGCGATGACGTTACAGCCTACATCAACCCCAGCTTCCAGAACCTGCTGGGCCTTTTCAACATGAAGAAGGAGCCTACAAATAATAAACTCGTTCGGCAGGCTCTTTCTTACGCCTTCCCCTACAAACAGTTCGTCGAGAGCGTGATGCTCGGTCAGGCCACGCAGGCTTACGGACCCGTTCCCGCCGGGATGTGGGGCCACAGCAAAGACCTCTTCCAGTACCACTACGATCTGGACAAGGCCAGGGAACTCTTGGCCGAGGCCGGCTATCCCGAGGGCGGCTTCGACCTGCTGATGACCTACGCCACCGGCGACCTGGACGAAGCACAGGTGGGCGAGCTATGGAAAGCGGAGCTGGCTAAGCTGGGGATCGACCTGGAGGTGCGGGGCATGGAATGGGAACCCCAGTGGGACCTGGCTATGTCTGACCCGCTGGCGGCCCAGGATATCTTAGTCTTCTATTGGTGGCCTGATTACGTCACTCCCTACACTTATCTTTTCAATATGTTCCACTGCGAGGAGGACATCCTCTTCAACCTGGGCTACTACTGCAACCCCGAATTCGACGAGATGATCGACCAGGGCAACGAACTGGCCGCCACCGACCGCGCCGAGGCAGAACGGCTCTTCATCGAGGCCCAGAAGATGCTGATAGAGGACGCCGCCGCCATGTTCTTCTACGACCTGCCCAATGACCACGAGCTGCGGTCTGACATCAAGGGCTACGTGGACAACCCGGCTTATCCACACATAATCTTCGTCTACAAGCTGTCGCGGTAGGAAGGTAAGTCCGGGGGTAGATCAAAGGAAGCATAAAGTGGTGGTTTCTTCCGCGCTTTCAACCCTCTACTTTAGCCACAGAGGACACAGAGTTCACGGAGAGAAAAATCTGCGTTAATCCGTGTTCATCGGCGGTTCTTTCTCTGCGTTCTCCGTGCCCTCTGTGGCTCGAACGGGCCCCCGGCTGGCTTTTGGGAGGGACTGACTTTTCACCTCCGACCGGATTTGGGTGAAAGACGAAATATCCCCGGAGAGATTACATGGAGAAATGGGAATATCTCGCCAGGCGGCTGGCGTTGGCGGTGTTGGTTCTGTTGAGTGTGTCGGTCATTACTTTCATCATCTCCCGCGTCGTACCCTCTAATCCCGCCGCCCTGTGGGTCGGCCCCCACCCTACCAGGGAACAGATGGCCGCCGCCCGCATCAAGCTGGGCCTGGATAAGCCCCTCTACCTCCAGTACCTCCGCTACATGAACGATCTATTGCATGGCGACTTTGGCGTCTCCGTAAGCTCGCATCAGCCCATCCTGACCGACCTCAAAACCTACCTGCCCGCCACCCTGGAACTGGTCATCACCAGCATGATCATGGCCGTGGTCATCGGCATCCCTTTGGGCGTCCTCTCTGGGGCCAAGAAGGATAGCTGGCTCGACCACCTGAGCCGCCTGTTGGCCGTCGTCGGGGTCTCCGTGCCGACCTTCTGGATGGCCCTTTTGCTCCAGTTCTTTTTTTTCGGCACCCTGAAACTCTTGCCCATCGGCAGCCGGGTGGATAGGGACATCTCTCTCTTCAACCCTGTACAGCAAATGACGGGCTTCTACGTCATCGACAGTCTGCTCACGGGCAACTGGATGGCTCTGCGCAGCAGTGTGGTGCATCTCATCCTGCCCGCTTTCACCCTGGGGACTTACGCCATCGGCCTGACCATCCGCATGACCCGCTCGACGATGATAGAGGTTCTGGGAGAGGGATACATCACCGCCGCCCGGGCGGCTGGCATCCCGGAGCGTACCATCTTGTTCCGCCTGGCTCTCAAGAACGCCATCGTTCCCACCCTAACGGTGTTGGCCCTCTCCTTCGTCTATTCGCTGACGGGCGCCATCCTGGTGGAGATCATCTTTGCCTGGCCCGGCCTGGGCAGTTACGTTACCAGAGCCATCCTCAGCATAGACTTTCCGGTTATAATGGCTGTGACTCTGGTAGTGACCTTCTTCTACGTCTTTATCAACCTGTTTTTGGACCTGCTTCAGTCCTTCCTTGACCCCCGGGTTACGCTGGGCTGAATACACTTCACTGCGCCTGATTCTTTAGAGGAGATTATTTTATGAAGATTCGCGTGATTGCGCCCGTGACTACCCAGGCATTCGTGGCCGAAACGGCGGAAGCCTATCGCCAGGCGGCCCGGCCCGATACCGAGGTCAGCGTCGTGGGCCTGGAGCGCGGCCCGGCTTCCATCGAATCGGACTACGAGGAAGCCCTGGCCGTGCCCGACGTGCTGGCTAAGGCCCGCGCCGCCGAAAAAGAGGGAATGGATGCCGTGGTCGTTGACTGCATGGTCGATCCTGGCCTGGATGCCGCTCGCGAGCTGCTGACCATCCCCGTCGTCGGCCCGGCCCAGGCGTCCATGCACCTGGCGGCCATGCTGGCCCACAGGTTCTCGGTGATCGGCATCATGGCGCGAGATATCCCCATCTTTCACCGGCTGTTCGTCAAGTTCGGCCTGGAGGGAAAGGTGGCCTCGGTGCGGGTGGTGAACATCCCCGTCCTGGAACTGGAAGGGGATCCGGCGCGGCTGACCGAGGCTATAGTTGGGGCTTCGCTCCAGGCGGTGGCCGAGGACGGAGCGCACGCCATCGTCCTGGGGTGCACGGGGATGAAGGGCGTGGCCCGCGCCGTCAGCGCAGAACTGGCGGCGCGGGGCTACGAGGTGCCGGTCATCGACCCCTCGCTGGTAGCCCTCAAGCTGGCCGAGAGTTTGGTGGATGTGGGTCTGGCCCACAGCAAGCGGACCTATCCGCCGCCCCCGCCGAAGGAGATAGTGGGTTATGACCCTGGCTGAGCGATGGCTGGGCGACTGGGCCAGGCAGAAACAGGCTCAATTCGAGGAATACGGCCTGATGGTTCGCGCTTTCCGGCGCGATCCGCTGGCGCTCATCAGTCTGGTTATCATTCTGGTCTTCGTCCTGGGAGCGATCTTCGCCCCGTTCCTCACCCCCTATCCAGAGGAGGGTCGAGGAGCGCCCAACCTGGTCAACAAGTTTCTACCCCCCAGCGGCGAGCATCCATTCGGTACTGATTATCTGGGGCGCGACGTGCTGGCCCGCGTTCTTTTCGGGGGACGCAGTTCCCTGAGCGTTGGCTTCCTGGTAGTAACCATCGCCGTCGTCATCGGCCTGCCTTTGGGCGCCCTGGCTGGCTACATCGGGGGCTGGCCGGACGAGGCCATCATGCGCGTGACCGATATGTTTCTGGCCTTTCCCCCCTTGCTGCTGGCTATCGCCATCGCCTCTGCGTTGGAGCGCAGTTTCGTCAACGCCATGATCGCCATTGCCCTCACCTGGTGGCCCTGGTACACCCGTCTGGTGCGCGCCCAGACCGTCTCCTTGCGGGAACGCTTCTTTATCGAGGCGGCGCGCGGCATGGGGGTGGATAGCCTGACCATCATCTTCCGCCACGTCGTGCCCAACGTCATGACGCCGGTCCTGGTGCAGGCCACCACGGACATCGGTTCGGCCATCCTTACCGGCGCGGCCATGAGTTTCATCGGGTTTGGGGTGCAGCCCCCCACCCCCGACTGGGGCAAGATGGTCAGCGTGGGACGCACCTACATTATGGGCCAGCCCTGGTACGGTACTTTCCCCGGCCTGGCTATCTTTTTGGTCACTCTGGCTTTCAACCTGCTGGGGGACGCCGTGCGCGATGTGGTTGATCCCCGCACCCGGCGGCTGGGCTGACACGGATTTTGGTCACGGATGACACAGATTTATCCAGGGAAAAAACCTCTTTCTCTGTGTTCTCCGTGCCCTCTGCGGCTTGAATCAGAATCCCCGGCTGGCTTTTGGAACGCACTGAATATGGATAATATTTTGTTATCGGTAGAAAATCTACACGTCCGCTTCCACACCTACGCCGGCGAGGTGCGGGCCGTGAACGGCATCAGCCTGGACATCCGCCGAGGCGAGATTTTCGGCCTGGTCGGAGAATCGGGCTGCGGCAAGTCGGTAACCGGCTTATCCTTGCTGCGCCTGGTACCCCCGCCAGGCGAGATCAAGGCCGGGCGCATCCTCTTCGACGGCCAGGACATAATGAGCAAGAGCGAGGCGGAGATGCGAGATATGCGCGGCCGGCGCATGGCTATGATTTTCCAGGACCCGGCTGCCTCCCTCAATCCTGTCTTCTCTATAGGGGAGCAAATCGGCATCGTCATCCGCCAACACCAGCCGCTAACCCGGAAAGCCGCCCACCAGCGGACTCTGGAGATGCTGGAGGCGGTGGGCCTGCCCGATCCGCGGCGCATCGTGAAGTCGTACCCCCACGAGTTGAGCGGAGGGATGCAGCAGCGGGTCATGATCGCCATGGCTCTGGCTTCTAACGCCGACCTGCTCATCGCCGACGAGCCGACCACCGCCCTGGACGTGACCATCCAGGCCCAGATATTGGCCCTCCTGATGGAGTTGAAGGACAAGCACAAGCTCTCCATCCTCCTCATCACCCATAACCTGGGAGTGGTGGCCGAAGCTTGCGACCGGGTGGCCGTTCTCTACCTGGGCTGCGTGGTGGAACTGGGCTATACGCGGGGCATCTTCAAGAACATGAGACACCCTTACACGCAAGGGCTGCTGGCCGCCATCCCTCAGCCGGGCAGCCGTGGTCGTGCTCTGCGGGCCATCCCTGGTTCGGTGCCCGGCGGCCTGACCGTATTCGCCGGGTGCCCCTTCGAGCCTCGCTGCGAACGGGCCATGCCTGTCTGCAAAGAAGAAAGCCCCCCTCTCATCCCCGTCGGCTCCGGGGAAGAGGGGCACTACGTGGCCTGCCACCTGTACGGTGGAGAAGGGGACTAGAATGGGCAAGCCGCTGGTAGTGGTGCGGGAGTTGACCAAGCACTTCTCAGAGCGGGGGGGCTTGTTCCGGCGAGGACGGATAGTGCGCGCCCTGAACGGAGTGAACCTGGATTTAGAGCGGGAGGGGACCCTGGGCGTGGTCGGCGAATCCGGCTGTGGCAAGACTACCCTGGGGCGCTGCCTCTTACGCCTCATTGAGCCTACGAGCGGCCAGGTGCTTTTCGAAGGGACGGATATCCTCTCCCTGGGACGGCAGGAGATGCGCCGTCGGCGGCGGGATATGCAGATGGTCTTTCAGAACCCTTTCTCTTCTCTGAACTCCCGCATGAGCGTGTTGAACATCGTGGCCGAGCCTTTGCGCACCCATACACAAATGCGCGGCGAAGAACTGCGACGACGAGTGCTGAGCCTGCTGGAGCGGGTCGGTCTGGGCCAGGAACACCTTTACCGCTATCCTCACGAGTTCTCCGGCGGCCAGTGCCAGCGCATCGCCGTGGCCCGCGCCCTGGCCCTCAACCCCAAATTCCTGGTGCTGGACGAGCCGACCTCGGCCCTGGACGTGTCGGTCCAGGCCCAACTCCTGAACCTGTTAGAAGAGTTGCAAGGTGAATTCGGCCTGACCTACCTCTTCATCTCCCACGACCTGAACGTGGTACAGCACATCAGCGACCGCATGGCGGTCATGTATCTGGGCCGCGTGGTGGAGATGAGCACCTCAGAGGCCATCTTTGGCGGGGCACACCATCCTTACACCGAAGCTCTGCTGTCCTCCATCCCCATCCTCGACCCCGACACCCGCCGCAAACGCATCGTGCTGGAAGGCGGCACGCCCAGCCCGGCCAACCCACCCCCTGGCTGCTACTTCCATCCTCGCTGTCCCCTGGCAGAGGACATCTGTTCCAGGGAGGAGCCATCCCTGGTGGACATCGGCGATGGACACCTGGTCGCCTGCCACCGGGTGGACGGCGGAACAACAACGAACACCAGAAAAGCAACCGCTGATAATACAAAAAACGAAGGAGGCATACAATGCCATGTGGAAAACTGAGCACCACGCAAGACTGTGAGGATTTCATCCGGGGCTGCCTGTTTATGGGCACCGGCGGCGGAGGCGGAGCCGATTGGGGCGCAGAGGTACTCCGGTCAGCCCTGGAGGAGGGATTGTCCATTGAATGGGTGGACATCTCGGACATACCCGACCAGGTCTGGACCTGCACCCCCTACGGCATGGGGTCTATCGCCCCCCTCTCAGACGAGACCAGGGCCGAAATCAAGCGCCTGGGCCTGGTGGACAGGTACGGGCGCCGCGCCATGGAAGTGGCGGTGCGCGAGCTGGGCGAGTACGCCGGCGTGGAGATAGGGGCCATCGTGCCCGCCGAACTGGGAGCGGGCAACACCCCCTCGCCCCTCATCACCGGGGTGCGCATGGGCATCCCCGTGGTGGACGGCGACTACGCCGGGCGGGCCATCCCCGAAGAGATGCAGGGCACGCCCTACCTCTACGAAAAAGATAGCTTCCCCCTGGCGAGCGTGGATCCGTGGGGGAACGTGGTCATCCTCAAAGAGGCGGTCAGCCCCCACATGCTGGAGCGCATCGGCAAAATGGTGAGCGTGGCGGCTTATGGCCTGTGCTTCATGGCTGCTACGCTGCTGCGCGGCGACGAGATGAAGAAAATCGTCGTGCCCGGCACGCTGACCATGAGCCTGGAGTTGGGCCGCACCATCCGCCAGGCGCGGGAGCAGGGCGAAGACCCGGTGGAGGCCGCCATCACCTTCACCGATGGCTGGCTGCTCTTCAGCGGGGAGGTAACGAAGAAGGATTGGGAAGATCGCGAGGGGTATATGTTCGGCACCACCCACATCCAGGGCGCAGACGATTACCACGGCCATACCCTCAAGGTCTGGTTCAAGAACGAAAACCACGTCTCCTGGCTGGACGACGAGCCTTTCGTGTGCAGCCCGGACCTGGTCACCATTGTGGACAGGGAGACGGGAGAGGGGATCACCAACAACCTCCTTGCCGCCGGCCAGCAGGTGGCAGTCATCGGCGTCAAGGGCTTAGAGGCATTCCGTTCCGAGCGGGGGTTGGGCGGCGCTGGCCCGCGCTACTTCGGCTTCGACATCGACTACCTGCCCATCGAACAAATTATGAAGGATAAGTAAATTGTATTCATAGAATAAAAAAAGAAGAAGGAGCAATTCGTATGTTGAAGAGTAACTATACCACGTACACCACACCATTATTTCGCCATCTCTCTGACAGCCAGTTGGAAGAGCTTTATCTGGCCAGCCTGGAGATTCTGGAGCGCACAGGGGCGCGCTTCTACGAGGAGGAGGCCGTCGAGCTGTTCAAGAAGGCCGGAGCGCTCGTCTCGGAGGGCAATCGGGTGCGCATTCCCGCCGGCCTGGTGGAATGGGCCATGAGCATCGCGCCCAAACGGGTCCGGTTGTGCGACCGACACGGGCAGCCAGTCATGCAATTGGAAGACCACAAAGTCTTTTTCGGCACCGGCTCCGACTGCCTGCACGTCCTGGACCACCGTACCGGAGAGCGGCGTAAGGCCAAACTGCAAGACGTGGTCGAAGGTATCACCCTCTGCGACGCCCTGCCCAACATCGACTACGTGATGAGCATGTTCCTGCCCTGGGATGCGCCGCTGCAGGACCTCTACGACCGCTATCAGATGGAAATCATGCTCAACTACACCACCAAGCCCATCGTCTTTGTGACCGCTGAGTTTGAGGGCTGTGTGGACTGCGTGGAGATGGCCGAAGCGGTGATGGGCGGCCCCGAAGCTCTGCGCCAAAGTCCGTTAGTGACCTGCTACATCAACGTCACCACTGCGCTGCGTCACAACAAAGAGGCGGTGCAGAAACTTCTCTACCTGGCCCGCAAGGACCTGCCCAGCCTGTACGTGCCGGTCGTCTCCGGCGGCACCACGGCGCCTGTCACCCTGGCTGGCAATCTGGCTTTGAGCAATGCCGGACACCTGGCCGGCCTGGTGCTCTCCCAGTTAGCCAGGGAAGGCGCACCTTACATCATCGGCGGCTGGACCGGCAACACCCTGGACATGAGAACCCTGGTCGATCCTTACGTGGTGCCCGAAAAATCGGGCTTGGGGAACGAGTTAGCCCATTATCAGCGGTTGCCCGTCTTCGGCCTATCCGGTTGTACCGACGCCAAAGAGCTGGATCAGCAGGCCGCCGCCGAAGCCGCTTTGACCATCCTCATCGACGCCTTGAGCGGCTCCAACCTGGTGCACGACCTGGGCTATCTGGAATCGGGTTTGACCGGCTCCCTGGAAGCCCTGGTCATCTGCGACGAGATCGTCGATTGGGTTAAAGCCTTCATGAAGGGAGTGGAAATCAACCAGGAGACGCTGGCCCTCGACCTGATCGATGAGGTCGGCCCCGACGGCCAATTTATGGACACCGAACATACCCTGAACCACTTCCGAGAAAGCTGGTATCCGCGTCTCTTCGACCGCAAGAATTACGACGACTGGGCGGCCGATGGCTCCAAGACCCTGCGCGACCGGGCCAGAGAGAAGGTGGAAGAGGTGCTGGCCTCCCACGAACCGGAACCGCTGCCGAAGGACGTGGCCGAAAAGGTCAAGGCCATCGTGCGGCGGGCCGAGGAAGGGCAAAAGTGATGGACGGCAACGACCTGGTAGCAAACTTTATTGTGGACCTCACCTACGGCGCTTTGCCCGGAGAGGTGCAACAGAAGGTCAAGCTATACCTGTTGGATACCCTGGGCGCCACCATCGGCGGCGTGCTGACTTCTATAAGCAGCCTGACAGCCACCTACGCCGTCGAAGCCTGGAAAGGGGACGAAGCCACCATCCTGCTGCACGACAGGCGCGCGACGGCAGCCGGGGCCGCCCTGGTCAATGGCTACAGCGCCAACGGGCTGGACATCGACGACTGCGGCCAATACACCCGAGGCCATCCAGGGGCGCAAATCTTTCCCACGGCCCTGGCGGCGGCGGAGAAGGTGGACGCCAGCGGCCAGGAGATGTTAACGGCCATGGTGGTGGCCTACGAGGTGGCCCATCGCGCCGCCCGCTGCTGGCACGATCACCACCCCATCTATCAGGCCTGCGGCTCCTGGGGGTCGGTGGCCAACGCGGCTGCGGCCGCCAAACTGATGGGGTTAGACCAGGAGAAGGTCAAACACGCTTTAGGGATCGCCGAATACCACGCCCCCAACCTGCCGATGATGCGCGATATCGACCACCCCACGATGGTCAAGCACGGCATCGGCTGGGCCGCTATGAACGGGATTGTCTCGGCGGAACTGGCCGCCTGCGGCTTCACAGGGATTCCCAGCATCCTGGGGTTTGAGAAATATCAGGACTGGGTTTCCACCATCGGGACAGAATACATCATGGTGGACGGCGTGAAATTCAAGCAGTATGCCTGCTGCGCCTGGGTGCATCCCGCCCTTGCTGCGGCGCGGAAACTTCTGGGCGAACACGACTTCAGGGTGGAGGATATCGAGAAGATCCGGGTGGAAGGCTATCACGAGACGACGCGCCTGTGGATAAAGCATCCCCAGACAGAAGAAGAGGCCCAGTTCAGCACGGCCTGGCCCCTGGCGGCTTTTCTCGCCGACGGGGAGGTCGGGCCTGACCAGATGTTGACCCCCCGCTACGACGACGAGCAAATCCTGGCTCTGGCCGACAAGGTGGAGCTGGTGGAGTCGAAGGAGGTAGACGATCTATATCGTCCCATCTTCAACGGCCAGGACGACCCGCCAGGGCGCTCTACCAGCGCAGTGGAGATCACACTGAAAAATGGGCAAAGCTACTATTCGGGCATCGTGAACGTGGAGCCGGGGCCTGGCGGCTCGTGGAACGAGGAGAAGCTGGAGAAAAAATTCCGGTGGGTGGCCGGATACGTCCTGGAGCCGAAGCGGATCGACCAACTGGTAGAGATGGTGAGGGATTTCGAAAAGCTTCCCCACGTGCGGGAACTGACGGCTCTGCTGGCGCGACGATAGTTTTATCCTTAGCCACGGAGGACACAGAGTTCACAGAGGAGAAAATCTCTTTCTCTGTGTTCTCCGTGCCCTCTGTGGCTTGTAAAGGGAGAGAATATGACAGACTTTCTGGACAAGATTCTGACCATTGACCTGACCCGGCGGGAGGTTCAGATTGCGGACTTCCCTGAAGACCTGGCAAAGAACTACCTGGGCGGTAGAGGGCTTAACTCCTGGCAAATCTTCAAGCACGTTGGAAAGGAGATCGAACCGCTGGATCCGGAAAACCACCTGGTGTTAAGCTGCGGCCTCCTGACCGGGACGGAGGTGCCGGCCTCTTCCAGGCTGCACGTCAGCGCCCGCTCGCCGCTCACGGGCTTCCTGGGCAGCTCAAACGTGGGAGGACATTTCGGCGCGGAGTTGAGAGCCGCCGGTTTTCACAGCGTTCTGATCCGGGGGAAGGCAGAAAAACCGGTATTCCTCTGGATCAACAGGGGAGAGGTTGAGATCAGAGAGGCCGACAACCTGCGGGGCCAGGACGCCTGGACGACCCAGACCAGCCTCAAAGCAATCTTGAACGACCCCAGAGCCAAAATTATGGCTATCGGCCAGGGCGGGGAAAATCTGGTTCGCTACGCCTGCATCATGACCGAGCGGGGCCACTCTGCCGGACGGACCGGCATGGGGGCCGTGATGGGGGCCAAGAATTTGAAGGCCATCGCCGTTCGAGGGAAGAAAAGGCGTACAGAGCGGGACGACCAGGCAAAAGCGGCGGTCAGAAGCTATCTCGACCGCATCAAAAACGCGCCGCGCTACGACACCTACGCCCGCTACAGCAACAGCGCCTTCGTGACCTGGACTGACGAGATGGGGATGCTCTCCACCAGGAACTATCGCCAGGTGCAGTTCGAGGATGCTGAAGAGATCGACGGGAAAAGGATCATAGAGTACGTGACCAGGGCCAGGAGTTGCCATCGCTGCCCCGTCCACTGCAAGGCCGATTTGAAGATAGAAGGGGGGCGGTTTGGGGGCACCGAAGGGGACCGGCCAGACATCGAGCCTATCGTGGCCCTGGGGTCTAAATGCGGAGTCAACGACGTGGAAGCGATCCTCTACCTTTATAACCTCTGCGGCCAGTTGGGGATCGACGTCATCTCCGCCGGCAGCGCGCTGGCCTTTGCCATGGACCTGTACGAGCGGGGCATTATCTCCAGGCAGGACGCCGATGGGCTTGAATTGACCTGGGGAAACTACGAAGCCATGGAGGCGATGCTGCACAAAATCGCCCGGCGAGAGGGGTTTGGCAACGTCCTGGCCGAAGGAGTGCGCCAGGCAGCCCGGCTCATCGGGAAGGGAGCGGAAGAATTCGCCTACCACAGCAAGGGGCTGGAACTGACCGCCTTCGATCCGCGCGGGGCGATGGGCACCGCCCTGGGATACGCCGTCTCCACGCGGGGGGGCGACTTCACCAGTGTGTACACCACCCCGGAATTCAGGTGGGAGGCGCAAAAATCGAAAGAGGAGTTTGGCACGGAGAAAGCGGTGGACAGGCTCTCCCCCCAGGGCAAAGGCGCTTTGGTCAAAAGAGCGATGAGCGTGTCCGCCGTCCTGGATTCTCTTGGGGTCTGCAAAGTGCCCATCCTCTCGATCCTGTCCGATTTCGCCCTCAGAAGCGAAGCAGAGCTGACAGCGGCCCTGACCGGCTGGCAGATACAGGCCGACGACCTGTTTCTCGTCGGAGAGCGGATCCTGAACGTCGAGAAGCTCTTTAACATGCGGCACGGAGCAGGCAAAGAGCAGGATAGAATACCAGCGAAATTTATCCACGAGGCGGTCGGCGTGGGGCCGGCGAAAGGGAAAACGGTAGATATCGAACCCATGCTAAATGAATTCTACGCCGCTATGGGGTGGGACGCCAAAGGAAATCCGACGCCGGAGAAGCTGAAAGAATTAGGTTTGTGGAAGAGTAGAGGCGGTCTCCCTCATCCGTGCGATAGACTTCCTCACCGCAAAGTGCTCAGAGTTAGCCAGGATAAACTTTCTCAGCGGTCGCATCAACACGAAATAGGGAGACTACCTGATTCAGCTTCGTAGCTGCTGCGGTTTCATTTTCTACTCCTCTGCGTAACCAGTTGGGTACTCTATCGGTCACTGACCACTGCGTCATTCCAGTTAGTTTCTACTCGCTTCGACCTGGTCTTATACAGACCCTTATCGAGTTTATCAGCATTAAGCCCGATCGCGCACGCAATTGTACTTGCGAGACGGCATATGGCCCATATAAGTCCGTGATAGGGATAAAGAATAAAACTGAGCAGCAAAAATCCGGTTGTGCCGGGCACTTTCATGTCGTTATCGACCAGATCTTTGCCGAATTCTTCGCGGGCCTTCTCCGTGTAGTAGTCGAATCTGCCATATTGACGTATGAAGTCACCGATTGATTTGGGGGCTTCAAAATAGACGACAGCCTCTTTGACAAAGGCTTGCCTGTACCCTTTTCTCAAACATGAGTAATATATAAAGAGATCGTCAGCGTGTGAGGGTGGCAATACGAGTTTCTGGAAGAAATCCCCGGAAATGGCGAAAGCGCGGCCATATGCACCCCAATAGGAATTGCTTTTTTTTCTCCTGAACTCTTTTTCCAATAACGCATCGAAGTATCTTGCCAGTATTGCAGGGTTGAGGGTAAAGCCCGGATCCACAGGGATTACATTAGCTCCCACCAGTTCAGCCTGGCCGCGGTAAATGGGTTCCACCATGTACGACAAGACATTTTCACTGGCTAATCGAACATCCGAGTCGAGAAAGATAAGGACATCTGATTTGGTAATATTGAAAGCCTTGTTTATCGAATCAGACTTACCTTTTCTCTTAGCCTTTCTGATCAGCTTCACTCTCTCATCTCTATGGCTAAACTGCTGTACAATATCGTCTGTTTGATCTGCCGATGCATCTGATATGACATAAATGTTTTGTATTACAAATTGGCTGCTTTGCTTCGCCAATGTAACATCCTGTAGTATATCATCTATGCAAAGCTGCTCATTATATGCCGATATTATAACATCTACTTCCAACTGAGATTTCGCTTTCATTATCTACCTCCAAGTGACGTTTGACTTTCATTATGAAACGGCCGTTGAATTATCTTCTCGAAATATCTACCTCCTTTCTCTCGAAATAAGATTCCTTTTTCATTTTTCGGCGTAAAATCGGCGGTGGGTTTCCAGCCTGATGACGAGCCGTCAATGGAAAACGGATTTAACGAATATAGCGCGGCGCAACTCGTTAAATCCGTCCCAAGCCCAGGATTCTTTGATCGCCTGCTCCCCTAGCTCAAAAATTCAGAGCCATGCTTTCTGCAACCGCCTCTTATTGCGCCGGACTTACAACGGACAGCCTTTGCAATGTAACAATTTCGGAAAACCAAAGCGTCCGGTGCATTTTAGTAGACAACCAAGCCAGGCCTCAGATAACTTGCAGGCTAAGCGAGACTTTGCTTTTTTGCCACACTTATTATACCATATCTCTCACTTTTCGTCAATGCCGGATGAGCCCAATATTAATGAAAAAGGTTGTGCACTTTTACCTGGGGGAATTAGGACGCGCTGCCGCAACTTTTGTCCCAGGGGCGGCCCTTGCAACCGGAGGAACAGTTGTAGTATAATTAGGTACACTTCAAGGGCACTTTATAACCTAATCATCGCTCAAAATAGAGCCTCGCCCGGTCTCCCCCACCGGCGAGGCGGTGGCCACCAGGGTGGGTGTGTCACCCCGGCAGTGGGGAATGTAGTTAAGAAATCCCGTCGGAGGCAGTTAGAGCACCTGGGCGGGTATTTTGTTTCTCTCCGCCACCAAAGATCATACTAAATCAAATATCAAGGGAGATAACATGAAGGTCAACTACGGAGACAGACAAACAGTGCAATTCAGGGTTCTCTCGGAGGGACAACTGGAGGAGCTATACCTGGCCGCCCTGACCCTGCTGGACCACACCGGCGCGGAGGTGCACAACCAGGAGGCTCTGGAGCTATTGGCCGCCGCCGGGGCGCGGGTTTCGGGGCAGCGGGTGCGTATCCCGCCCCATCTGGTGCAGGAGGCTTTGGTCTCGGCGCCCAAAGTGGTCAACGTCTATGGCCGCGACCCGGCCCACCACCTGCTGATCGCCAGAGATCACATCTACTATGGGCCGGGGCCAACCTGTTCCAACTTCACCGACCCCTACACCCTGGAGCGCCGCCCCTTCGTGCGCGACGATGCGGGCCTGACTGCTCTGGTCAGCGACGCCCTGCCCCACATAGATTACGTGATGAGCCTGGGGCTGATAAGCGACGTCAGGGCCGAACTGGCCCCCGTCTACGAGTTCGCGGAGATGATCGCCCACACCACCAAACCTATCCTGGCCTGGGGCTACAGTCGTCAGAACGTGGAAGACATCTATCGCCTGGCCGTGGCCGTGGCCGGAAGCGAAGAGCAGTTCAGGGAGAAGCCCAACTTCTTCATGCTGGCCGAGTGCACCTCCCCGTTGATGCACACCAAAGACGCCCTGGATAGAGTCCTGTTCGCCGTCGAGCACGACGTGCCGCTGGTCTACCTGGGCGGCGCGCAGGCGGGCAGCACCGGCCCCATCACCGGGGCGGGGGTACTGGTGTTGTCTGCCGCCCAAAACCTGAGCGGCCTGGTGATCACCCAACTCAAGAAGCGGGGGGCGGCCTACATCATGGGCGGCGTGCCCACGGCCATGGATCTACGCACGGCGCGCTTCACCTACGGCTCGCCGGAGATGAACCTCTTCAGCGCCGCCCTGACCGACCTGGCTAAGTACCTGGGCCTGAACATGATGGGCACAGCCGGCTGCACCGACTCCAAGGTGCTCGATTTGCAGGCCGGCATCGAGGCCGCCATCACCATTTTGATGGCTGGTCTATCTGGGGCGAACGTCATTCACGACGTGGGCTTTCTCGATTGCGCCGATCAAGGCTCGCTGCACATGCTGGTTATGAGCGACGAGATCATCTCCCTGGTCAAGCGCATCCTACGCGGCCTGGAGATAAGCGAACGAACGCTGATGTTGGAGGTCATCGACCGCGTGGGGCCGGGCGGTCATTTTTTGATGGAAGAAGAGACCAGCAGGCTGTGCCGCACCGAAGTCTGGACGCCCGGCCTGTTGGATCGTAACGATTATACCACCTGGCACCTGGCAGGAGCCAAAACGATGCACGACCGCCTGGTGGAACGGGTGCGCCACATCCTGGAAAATCATAAGCCTCAGCCCTTACCTGCCGCCGCGCAGCAGGCCATAGAGGAGATTCTGAAGGAGGCCGAACGCAGATATACTGTATCATAATGAGATGTCTGGCGCTGCCATGCAAGGATCAACAACGAACACCAGAACAACAACGAACGAAACAACGAATGGATTCACACGCAAGGGAGTTTGCTGTCTATGCGAGGGGTGGGTGAGAAGTCACTTGCCGCCATCGAGATGGGTTCGTTGCCTTCTGTCGTTCGTTGTTGATCTGTTTCTTGCCAGATGGCGGGGTTAGTGCTATAATTCTTATATAATCAACATTACAAGGAGGTAATGATGGGACGCATTGACGTACCAGCAAACAGCGACTTTCCACTCACGACCGACGTAGTAGTAATCGGGGGCGGTATCGTGGGAGCAGCGACGGCTTTCTATGCCTCGCGGGAAGGGTTAAAAACCATCGTTCTGGAGAAGAGGGAGGGGCTAGCTACCCTGACCACCACCATCTCCCTGGAATGTTTTCGCGCCCAGTTCGCCGAGCCGGAGAACATCGCCATGATGAAGGCCAGCATTGAGGTGTTCGAGAACTTCGCCGAGGTGGTCGGTCTGGAGGGTTACGACATCGGCCTTCACCAGCGGGGTTATCTCTTTCCGGCTGTCGAGGAGAAGTGGGCGAAGGTGCTGCGGGAGAGGGTGGCCCTCCAGCACAGCCTGGGTTTGGACGATGTGGAGTACCTGACGGGGGACGAAGCTCGCAAAAGGTTTCCCTACCTGGCTCCAGAGGTGATGGCCGCCGCCTATCGCGCTGGCGACGGCTGGATATCGAGCCACGAGGCGACCTATGGTTTCGCCAAAGGCTCGGCAGCCGACTTCTATCTGAGCACGAAAGCGACTGACATCCTGGTCGAAAATGGGAAGGTGGCCGCCGTGATGACCAACCGGGGGCGAGTGGACTGCCGAACGGTCGTGATCGCAGCCGGGCCTTTCTCCGGCAAGGTGGCGGAGATGGCCGGCGTCAAGCTGCCGGTAGAGCTTGTGCGACGCCACAAGACTATCATCGGCGAGCATCCGCTCATCCCTCACGACGCGCCCATGACCATAGACATCGACACCGGAGCCCACTGGCGCCCCGAGGGGCCGGGCGCAGCTCTGGGCGCTCAGCCCATGCCGCCCGAGGAGCCAGGCGAGCCTATGGACCAGGTGCCCACCGATTGGACTTTCCCGGCCATGGCTATAGATACGGCCTCCATCATGGCCCCCTTCTGGAACGAGGTGGCTGAGACTCTGACCAAGGACAACGTCTTTCTGAGCGCCGGCCAATATACCTGCACGCCGGACAGCAAACCGATCCTCGGCCCTCACCCGCAGTTAGAGGGGCTTTTCATCAATGCCGGGTACAGCGGTCACGGGGTGATGGCCAGCCCAGGAGGCAGCCGACAGGTGCTTGACATGATCCTGGGCCGCATTCCCCAGGAAGAAAACCCCTTCCGCTTCGAGCGCTTCACTGAGGAAGGGGCTGTGTCAGGCGGCGAAAGTATGGTATTCTGATCGGCTTCCTGGCCCCGCAGCGGACAAATAGCGGCCAGGATGCAAGGAGGGTGATGTGAGATGAGCAAAATGACGCGACGCCGGTTTACTAAACTGACTGTGGGAGGGATCGCCCTGGCTGCCTTGAGCGGTTGTGTGTCTGATGGGACATTTCGGGCCATAGCCACGCCTTCATTAAAGGAGACGCCAGGCCCTACTCCCTCGGTGACCAAAGCAGCCTCGCCTGGTATCACTCCCATGCTGACGTCCAGCCCCACCCGGCCCATCTTGCGGAACGAGAACCGCCCTGGCTTCTTCGTCCGTTACTACAAGCCCTTCGAAGCGGTGGATCCAGCCCGCTGG